>NZ_JBVKBA010000005.1:62809-393345 GCF_055639175.1 Streptomyces sp. NPDC107546
CCGAAGACAGGGCTCCGGCCCGATCGGCGCGCAGGGCTCCGGCCCGGCCCGAAGACAGGGCTCCGGCCCGATCTGCGCGCAGGGCTCCGGCCCGGCCCGAAGACAGGGCTCCGGCCCGATCGGCGCGCAGGGCTCCGGCCCGGCCCGAAGACAGGGCTCCGGCCCGATCTGCGCGCAGGGCTCCGGCCCGGTCCGAGGGCGGGGCTCCGGCCGGACCGCTGTTCCCTCACGTCCCGCCACGGTCGCTCCTCGCCCGCCGTCCGGAGGCCGCCCGGCCGGGCGACGGCGGCTGCGGGACGGGAGTGAGCCAGCCGCGGGCGGCGGCGAGGACACCCGCCTGGAAACGGCTGCGGGCCTGCAGGCGTTCGAGGAGGTGCGCGGTGACACGGCGTCCGGTGCGTACCGAAATCCCCAGCTTGCGGGCGACGACCTCGTCGGTGTACCCGGCCGCGAGCAGTTCGAGGACCGCGCGTTCCTGGCCGGTGGGGCGTTCGTCGTCGGCCGGCTCGGGCTCGGGGTCGAGCGGCTCGGAGCGCTGCCACTGCAGCTCGAAGAGGGCGTTCAGGGCGGTGACGGCGGGGCCGCCGTCCAGGACCAGGATGCCCTCGTCCAGCTGGTGCTGATCGCGCAGCAGCACGGCGGTGCGGCCGTCGAACAACGCCATGCGCAGCGGGAGTTCGGGCACCGTGCGCACCTCGGCCCCACTGCCCCGCAGCCAGCGGGCGTGGGCGAGGGCGTCCCGGTCGCCGGCGAGGCCGGTCACGCACAGGTAGCGGGCGCGCAGGCGGCCCCCGACCACTCCCTGCTCCAGCACACGGGAGGCCTCCGGCGAGCTCTCCAGCCGCGGGCCGCGCGGCGCGAACAGCGCGAACTCGCGCTCGCAGCCGTACGCGTAGCGCTCCAACCGGGAGCGGACCGCGTCCTCGCCGGTGAACTCCCTGACCCCGCTGGGCCCGGTGCCCGGGGCCTCGTCCATGAGCTCGATCAGCATGCGGCTGATCTCGAACCGGGCCTCCGCCACGGCCTTCTGCCGCTCCAGCAACCGCTGTTCCTGGCGGGCCAGCAGGCGCTGCAGGCTCAGCTCGGGGTCGACGAGCCGCATGCGTCCGGGCCGTTCCTCGGAGGGCCGCAGCAGCGCCAGGCGGATCAGCTCGTCCCACGCGTCCTCGATCCGGTCGGGCGCCCAGCCCAGCATCCCGGCCAGTTCCTGCCGTCCCAGCTGCGGAGTCCTGAGCATGACGCCGTACACGGCTGCGGCGTCCGGGCCCAGTCCGAGTTCGTCAAGCATCGTCGGTTCCTCGTCGGGGGGTGGGTCGGATCGGAGGATTCGCGGAGGGGACGGAACGCGCGGGGGGCGCGGTCCGGGGGTGTGCGACCGCGGGGGTGCGGCAGTTGCACGCGTGGTGCGCCGCCGGGCGCTCCGGCGGGTGGGCGGACCGCGCCTCCCGGTGTCCGTCGGGGGCGCTTCGGCCGGGCGTCATCCGGCCCTGCCGTCCAGGCTGCGGGCCAGGTCGAGCCAGGCCTCGGCGCACTGCCGGGCCAGGCCGGCGGCGATGCCGGTGCAGTGCGGCGGGACGCTGTCGGCGAGCTGGCGGCGACGCTCGGCGGGGACGGCGTGGGTGGCCATCAGCCGCAGCAGGTAGCGGCCGTTCTCGGTGAGCCGTACCGACGGGTCCCGGCTGAGCACCCGCAGCAGCTCGTCCCGCTCCTCGGCGGCCGGGCGTCCGGCCGCGCTGCGTCCGCCGCGGGTCCGCGCCGGGCGGCCCGCGCGGTCCGCGGCCCCGTCGGCCGACCGGTCCTGTCCGGCCGTCTTGGCGGCCCGCCGCTCCCGCTGCCCGGGCGGTACCGGGTCCTCGCCCCGCAGCACCCGTTGGCGTACGTCCCTGACCGTGCCCGGCGAGATGCCGACCGCGGCCGCGACCGCGCGCAGGGACGCCTCGGGGTGCGCCGCGATGAACGCCCCGGCCTGGCGGCGGGCCTCGGCGGTGTTCAGCGGGCGGACCCGTCCGTCGCGGCCCACGCGGACCGCGGCCTGCGGCTCGGGGCCCTCCATGCGCTGGCGGATCGCGCACACGGTGCGGGCGGACAGGCCGACCACCGAGGCGATGGCCCGGTCGGACCACTGGGGGTGGGTGCGCAGGATGCGGTGGGCGGCCGCGGTCCGGTCGGCCGTGGACAGCGGCAGGCCGTGTTTGACGTTCAACTCGACGGCGAGCACGAAGGCGTCGTGCTCGGACCCGTCGAAGAAGCGCACCGGCAGCCGTTCCTCGCCGCGCAGGCGCGCGGCGCGCAGCCGGTGCATGCCGTCGACGACCCGCATCGTCGCACGGTGCACGATGACGGGCGGCAGGGTCGCCCCGGACCCGGCGAGCGTCCGTGCGTGCGCCGCGTCCTCTCCTCCCAGCCGCGGGGACGCGGCCGGGAGCAGCGAGTCGATCGGGACGAGCTCCACGGGGGAGAGCCGGTTGTGGTGCGCGGCCTCGGGATCGGCCGTGTCCAGGAACAGGGCGGCGGAGTCCGCGAGGCTGAGCGGTAACCCGCCTCCCGGGGATCCGATGGTCAGGGCGCTCCCCTGGACGGCGGTCCCGGTGTCCCGGATCGCTGCGCCTGTGTCGGTGGAGTCGGTGCTGCTCACGTGGCTGTCCCCCCGGTTCGGTCGGTCGTGCGGGGTCGCATCCAAGGAGGCGTACGGCGCCGGGCGCGAGGTGCGGTCCCGGCCGGTGAAAGATGTGTGGCGTTCCGCATGGTGCGTGTCCCCCTTCGGGGCGGCGGGGCCGTTCGGGGTTCGGGCCGTCCGCCAAGTCCCCGCATCCAGCATAATACCTTCGCGAAGGAATTTTATTTGAGCCGAGTGGCGCCCGGTAGGCGCGCGGCGAGTTCCGGGTCGTCCCCGACGGTCACCGGGTGGCCGACCTCGGTGAGCATCGCCAGGTCGGAGACGTGGTCGCCGTAGGCGAAGCAGTCCCGCGGGTCTGCCCCGGGGTACCGGTCCAGCAGCCGCCGGACCAGTCGCCGCTTGCCCTCCCCGATCACCGGCCCGTCCTGGAGTTCGCCGGTCAGCACCCCGCCGCGCTCCACCGGGCGGGCGCACAGCAGGTGTCGGGCGCCGACCGCTTCGGCCACGGGGTCAAGGAGCGCCGGGAAGGACCCGGAGACGAGTGCGAGGACGGCGCCCTCGGCGCGGTGCGCGTCCAGGGCCGCGCGGGTGCCGGGGACGAAGAACCCGGCCCGGCGCGACCGTTCGCGATACCAGCGGCGCCCCACCTCCGCGACGGCGGCGGCGCTCTCACCGGCCCAGGCGCGGTAGTACCGGCGGTTCGCCTCCTCCCGGGACACCCCGGCGCCCGCCATCGCGGCCAGTTCGGCGGTGAGGCGCCGGGCGTGCCGGACGCCCTGTGCGCCGTACCGCTCACCCCAGTAGAAACCCAGGAAGTCGATCAGGCTCTTGCAGGCGACGAGCGTCTCGTCCACGTCACTGAACACCACCACCCGCACGGCGACGGCACCGTCCGGCCACTCCTGCCCGGCGGGTCCGAGCGGACCGGACGGCATCGGGCAGGGGGTGGGCCCGCACGGGGGCGGCGACACCGATGCGCCGTGGGGCGGCGCCGCGACCGCCGGCTCCTTCGTCCCGTTCACGCCGGCGCGGGCCTGCCCGACGGCGGTCCGCGGGGCCGCGTGCAGCCGCCCGGTACGCCCCAGGGCGCGCGTTCCCGCTGCCCGGTCGGCCGTCTTGGCGGCCGCTCCACCGGCACGGCTCTCGACCGCCGTCACCGCCGGCGTCCGATCCCCCGTGGTCACGCCCTCGTCACCTGCCCTCGGCCGCCAGGGCCGCCGTGCCGACGCGGGCATAGGCCTCCGCCGCGGGGCCGAGCCGCAGGGCGGCGTGCCCGGTGGCGGTGTGCACATCGCGCCAGGCACGTTGGAAGTCGCCCGCCGCGTCGCTGCCGTGCGAGCCGCCCGTCCGGAAGAGACGGTCCACGGCGGCCACCACGAGTTCGGCTCCGACCGCGGCGTCCCGCTGACCGTGCGCGACCGCGCCCTCGGCCCGCGGGTCCACGTCCGCCCGGCACGCCACCTCGCGCAACAGCAGCCCGGCGGCGTCGAGTTCGGCGGAGGAGCGGGCGTACGCCTCCCAGACGGGAACGGCGGCGGAGGCCGCACCCGTCGCCGCCTTGCCCAGTACCAGCTCGCTCCACAGGCGCAGGGCCCGCCGGGCGGCGCCCAGCGCCACCGCGACCAGCAGGACTCCGCCGACGAGCTGGGCGGGGGCGGCGTAGGGGACGGGGCGTCCGGGCGTCGCGTCGCCGCTCATCATCGCGGCCATCTCGAAGGAGCGCCGGCGCGGTACGAAGACCCCGTCCAGCGCGATCTCGTGACTGCCCGTCCCGCGCAGGCCCACGCTGTTCCAGGAGTCGATGACCTCGACCTCGGCCCGGGGCACGGCGAAGACGAGCGCACGCGCACGCCCGCCCGCGTCGGCGTCCGCCTGCCGCTCCGGCGCGGCCACCAGCACCCAGTCGGCATGGTCCACGCCGCTGGCGAACCGCCATCTGCCGCGCACCCGCCAGCCGTCGGCCTCGGGCTCGGCGCTTCCCGCCGGCGGGATGACCGCCGCCGATATCCGCACGTCGGGCGTTCGGCCCCAGAGGTCCCGTTGCCCCTCCTCGGGCAGGAACGCGGCGAAGCGCCCGTGGCCCGCCCACAGCACCCCGCACCATCCGGCGGATGCGCAGCTCCCGGCGACCTCGACGGTCGCGTCGAACAGCTCGGCGAAGCCGCCCTCGCCGCCGCCCCAGGTCCGGGGCACGAAGTGCCGGGCGAAGCCCGCTTCGGTCAGCGCCCGCGCGGTCCGCGCGCAGATGTGCCGTTCCCGCTCGGCGTCGGCCGCGCCGAGCGAGGCGACCGCGGCGGCCGGGGCCGGAGCGAGCAGCCCGCGCCGCCGGGTGTCCGCCGCGATCAGGTCAGTGAGCTCGGTCATCCCTTGAACTCCTCGGATCAATGCGATTGTTTGAGACGGCCCGGACCGTGACGAGGGCGTTCGGGCTACCAAAAATTCCTTCGCGAAGGTATCTTTAGCATGTACCAGCAGCCCTCGGAAGGGAAGAGGGATGACCGGAAAGCAAGCACGGTCACGGCTGACGTACGAACGCGTCCTGGACGCCGCGGCCGAGGAGTTCGCCCGGCAGGGGTACCCGAACACCAATCTGCAGCGGGTCGCGGAACGCACCGGACTCACCAAGGGCGCCCTGTACGGCCACTTCCCCTCCAAGGAGAAACTGGCCAGGGCCCTGGTCGAGCAGTTCGACGCGGCCCTGAGCACACCGGACCATGAAAGGACCGGGGGCGACGACGGCACGGACGCCTCCGACGGCCCGAACGGCACCGCGCTCGGCAAGCTGCGCTCGCTCACCTTCTCGCTCGCCGACCGCCTCGAGAACGACATCCGCACCGCCGCCGCCCTCCGCCTCGTCATGGACCGCGCCCAGCGGACCGGGGAGCCCCCGACGATGCTGTCCCGGCTGCGGGCGCACGCCGTGGAGCTGGTACTGGAGGCCCAGCGGGAGCGGGACGTCGACCCGGAGCTGCCCGCCGAGCGCGTCGCCAACCTGCTGCTCGCCGTACTGTTCGGCGCGCACTGCACGGCACCCGTCGTGAACTGGGCGAAGCTGCCGGACCGCGTCCGCGAGATGTGGGACCTGCTGGGCCCGGCCCTACGCGGACACCGTGCGGAACCCGGCTCCTGACCGGAAAGGCACGCCACCGTCCCGGGCCGGCCCGGGACGGCCCGGGACGGGCGGGGCACGGCGGCGGCCGACGTACGGGCGGAGGGACAGGTCACCCTCCGCCCGCGCCACCGCCCCGACGGAACGTCAGCCGCCCGGCGTTCACCGCTTGCGGCGGGGTGTCAGCCCGCCCACCCCCCGCACCACCGCCCGACGGAACGTCAGCCGGTCTCCGCCCACACCAGGTCCGCCGTGGTGACCACCTTGCCGCACTGCACCGCGTCGACGGTCAGTCGGCGGGTGCCGGTCTCGTGGCGGTCGTCCCGGACGACGAGTGAGACCGGGGCGTCGAGCTCGACGAAGAGGCGGCAGTCGGTGGTGCACGAGACCAGGGAGTACGCGCCGACGTCGGACGAGCCGCCGTTGACGAGCAGATGTCCGAGCTGCCGGAAGCCCTCCAGGGACGCCATCATCGGCAGATGGTCGGTGGGATGGTCGAACAGGATCGCGTGGTCCGTGTCGATCCGCATGCGCCACTCCCCCGCGGCGGACCGCTCCAGCACACAGTCCTTGGCCCGCAGCCGGCCCGTCCCGCAGGGCGGCACCGTCTCCCACTCCGCCCCGCCGGGCCCCGTCCGCACCGCGTCGCTCGTCAGTGAGACCGGGCTCGCGTAGGGGGTGCTGCGGGACCGCAGCACCTGATAGGTCCGTTCGTCCAGCGCGATGAAACGGATCCCGGCCCGCCCGCAGACCCTGCCGTCCACGGTCAGCTCCGCCTCCAGGCGCAGTCCGTGACGGCGCGGCGGCCGATGCCCCACCCGTACGCAGCGAACGTCCAGCACAACGGAGTGCGGCACCGCGCGCACGCGCAGGGGTGCCGGGTCCGTGATCTCGAAGTCCATGTCGTAGGCCACGAACCGGTACCCGAGAGGCACGTCGTAGTACTCGTGGGAGAGGTAGACCAACGACTGCCGAAGCGTTTCTGCAATGAGCAGGGGATCCGTGCGGCCCAGCGGATCCGGGTAGTACAGCGCATGATCCCTGGGCCACTGCGCGGCGACCAGGAAGTGGTCCTCCCCGAGCGGTGCCGTGTCGGTGAGAAAGACCTCGGCCATGGCCGCACGGTGCACCAGGGTGCGCGGCACCGGCCTGAGATGGTCGAGGCGCTGCACGAAGTCGGCACGCCACGCGCCGCCGGCGACGAGGGGCGCTTCGCGCGTCGAGGTGCGGACGCCCGGCGCACCGCCCCGGTCGGTCACGGTCTCGGCTCTCGGAGTGGTCGCCTCCGCGGCTAAGACATCAAACATGATGCATCCTCCACTCAGTCACGATGGAACGATGTACGGATCGCTGCGATGACGGAGCGGGGGCAAGAACCCATCCCCCAGGGTCGAGAAAATATACCTTCGAGAAGGAATATTGCAATGCCTGCCGCTCTCCCCGACGATGGTCCACATCACCCAGGAGCAATGAACGTGAAGAGGAGCACTGTGGGAGCAGCAGACAAGCCCACGCGCCGACCCTCGTCCAGTGCCGCCAGGCCGCGCGAGCTCAAGCAGGAGCGCGCCGTCCGCACCCGTCAGCAGGTGCTGGACGCGGCCGCCGCGGCCTTCGCGGAACGGGGCTTTCCGGCCGTGACCATGCTCGACATCGCGGAGATCGCGGGCATGACGAAGGGCGCCGTCTACTTCCACTACGCGAACAAGGAGGCCCTGGCCACCGCGGTGAGCGAGGAGTTCTACCGCCGTCTTCCCCTGATCGCCGAGGAGGTGGGCAAGGCCGGCCTGCCTCCCCTCCAGGCGGTGGCCGAGCTCCTCAACCGCACGGCGCTGGCCTTCCGCGACGACACGATGATCCAGGCCGGGGCACGGCTGCAGATAGAGTCGGCGTCCATCAACGCCTCGCTGCCCGAGCCGTTCGTCGGATACACCGAGTCGGTCACGCAGCTGCTCGACCGGGCCCGGGGCGCGGGCGACCTGCCGTCGCACAGCGCCCCGGACGCTCTGGGCCGGGTGCTCGTGGCGGCGTTCTTCGGGGCGCAGCACATCTCGTGGCGGCTCGACCAGCGGGCCGATCTCGTGACGCGGGTGCGGGAGATCATCGACGCCGTGCTGCCGATGGCGACCTCCGCGGCCGGCAAGGTCTGACACCGCGGAGCCGACACCTGGTCCCTTCCCGCACCGGACCACCGCGGGAGACGGGCCCTCCCGGAGACGGGCCCTCCCGGAGGCGGGACCCCCGGACCGGACCACCCGGAGACCGGACCATCCCCGGACGGCCCGACGACCGCCGCCCCGCGCCTGCGGCGGCCGTCGGGAGGCCCGGTGGCGGTGACGTCAGCGGATGCGCAGGCCATCGAGGTACGACCGCACGTTGCGGCGGGTCTCGGTCACGCTGTCGCCGCCGAACTTCTCCGCCACGGCATCCGCGAGGACCAGGGCGACCATCGCCTCGGCGACGATGCCGGCCGCCGGCACCGCGCACACGTCCGAGCGCTGGTGATGTGCCTTGGCGGCCTCACCCGTGGCCACGTCGACGGTGGCCAGCGCCCGCGGCACCGTCGCGATCGGCTTCATCGCCGCCCGCACGCGCAGCACTTCCCCCGTGGACAGACCGCCCTCGGTGCCCCCGGAACGGCCGGTGGCACGCCTGATCCCGTCACCGGTCGGCACGATCTCGTCGTGCGCCTCGGACCCCGGCACCCGCGCCAGCCCGAACCCGTCGCCGACCTCGACCCCCTTGATCGCCTGAATGCCCATCAGCGCGGCGGCCAGCCGCGCGTCCAGCCGCCGGTCCCAGTGGACGTGCGATCCCAGCCCGACCGGTACGCCGTACGCGAGGACCTCGACCACACCGCCGAGCGTGTCACCGTCCTTGTGCGCCTGGTCGATCGCGGCGACCATCGCCTTCGACGCCTCCGCGTCCAGGCACCGCACCGCATCCGCGTCCAGCCTCGCCACGTCGGCCGGGGTCGGACGGACGCCGTACGGGGCCTTGGTGTTCGCCAACTCGACGACGTGCGAGACGATCTCGATCCCGGCGGTCTCCTTCAGATAGGAGCGGGCCACCGCGCCCAGCGCCACGCGGGCCGCCGTCTCGCGGGCCGAGGCGCGCTCCAGGATCGGCCGGGCCTCGTCGAAGCCGTATTTCTGCATCCCCGCCAGGTCGGCGTGGCCGGGCCGGGGCCGGGTCAGGGGCGCATTGCGCGCGAGGTTCTCGAGGACGGCCGGGTCCACGGGGTCGGCCGCCATGACCTGTTCCCACTTGGGCCACTCGGTGTTGCCGACCATGATCGCGACCGGTGAGCCGAGGGTGAGCCCGTGCCGCACACCGCCCAGGAAGGTGACCTTGTCACGCTCGAACTTCATGCGCGCGCCGCGCCCGTGGCCGAGCCGCCGCCGGGCCAGGTGGTCC
This sequence comes from Streptomyces sp. NPDC107546, assembly GCF_055639175.1. Taxonomy (NCBI): domain Bacteria; kingdom Bacillati; phylum Actinomycetota; class Actinomycetes; order Kitasatosporales; family Streptomycetaceae; genus Streptomyces; species Streptomyces sp. NPDC107546. The sequence goes on from NZ_JBVKBA010000005.1 coordinate 71,950, forward strand.
GCCACCATCCCGGTGGTGATCGGCACACCGGCGGGAAGCCCCTCCAGCGTCGCGACCAGTGCGGGACCGTGGGACTCCCCCGCGGTCAGCCAGCGCAGCCTGCCCGCCGTCGCGCCGCTCATGCCGCCTCCCGCCGGCCTGGTGCCGCGGCTGGCGACGTTTGCCCGTCAAGCGTCGCCTGCCGCGGCGCCAGCAGGGACGCCGCCGCCCATGACGTGGCGGCGGCCGACCATGGCTCGCCGCGGCGCAGGGCCACGGGGGCCGTGGCCGTCCGGTCCGTGTCGCGCGGTGCCGGCTTCCGCCGCCGGGACAGCGCCGCCCCGAGCACGAGCGCCAGCGCGGCCACCTCCTCCGCTGTGGGCTCTCCCCTGACGACCCGCCAGGACCCGGCGGCCAGCAGGTCGTGCGCGCGAAGCCCCTCGCTGAGGGCGCTCATTGGGGCTGGTTCCCATGCTTCCGGCCGGGCAGGGGGACGTGTTTCTCGCGCAGCATGGCCAGCACTCCAATCAGTGCGGAACGGGTGTCCGCAGGGTCGATGACGTCGTCGACGAGGCCGCGTTCGGCCGCGTAGTAGGGATGCATCAGTTCGCGCTGGTACTCCTCGACGCGTTGCCGACGGGTGGCCTCCGGGTCCTCGGAGGCGGCGATCTCCCGCCGGAAGACGACATTGGCGGCGCCCTCGGCACCCATCACCGCGATCTCGTTGGTCGGCCAGGCCAGGCAGACGTCGGCGCCGATCGACTGCGAGTCCATCACGATGTAGGCGCCGCCGTAGGCCTTGCGCAGCACCAGGGAGACCCGGGGCACGGTGGCGTCGCAGTACGCGTACAGCAGTTTGGCGCCGTGCCGGATCACGCCGTTGTGCTCCTGGTCGACACCGGGCAGGAAGCCGGGCACGTCGACGAGGGTGACGAGGGGGACGTTGAAGGCGTCGCAGAACCGCACGAACCGCGCGGCCTTCTCGGACGCGTGGATGTCGAGCACCCCGGCGAGCACGGACGGCTGGTTGGCCACGACACCGACGACCTGTCCAGCCAGCCGCGTCAGCGCGCACAGCACGTTGGGCGCCCACGCCTCGTGCACCTCGAAGAAGTCGCCGTCGTCGGCGATCTCGGCGAGCACCGCCCGCATGTCGTAGGCGCGTCGGGGGTCGGCGGGCACCTGGTCGAGGAGCGTGTCGGTGCGCCGGTCCGGAGGGTCTTCCACAGGAAGGGCGGGCGGGTGTTCGCGGTTGTTGGAGGGCAGCAGGTGCAGCAGCCGCCGTACGTCCTCCAGGCAGCTCTCCTCGTCGTCGTGGACGAAGCCGGCGAGTCCGGAGCGCGCGGCGTGCACGTCGGCGCCACCGAGGCCGTCCTGTCCGATCCGCTCGCCGGTGACCGCCTGGACCACATCGGGGCCGGTGAGGAACATCTGGGAGGTGCCGCGCACCATGAAGACGAAGTCGGTCAGTGCCGGGCTGTAGGCGGCGCCGCCCGCGCACGGCCCCATGATGACGCTGATCTGCGGAATCACCCCGGAGTTGCGGACATGACGGCGGAAGATGCCGCCGTAGCCGGCCAGCGCGGTCACGCCCTCCTGGATGCGCGCGCCGGCACCGTCGCACAGGCCCACCAACGGCGCCCCGGCCTTCTCCGCCAGGTCCATGAGCCTGTGGATCTTCTGGGCGTGGGCCTCGCCGAGGGCACCGCCGAACATGCGGAAGTCATGGGCGTACGCGAAGACCGTACGGCCGTGGACGGTGCCCCAGCCGGTGACGACACCGTCCGTGTACGGCCGCTTGTGCTCCAGGCCGAAGCCGCTCGCGCGGTGCCGGCGGAAGGGTTCGGTCTCGGTGAACGTGCCCTTGTCGAAGAGGAGCGCGAGCCGCTCGCGCGCGGTCAGCTTGCCCTTCGCGTGCTGTGCGGCAGTGGCCTTCGAGCCCGGTCCGGCGTGCACCTGCTCGCGCAGGGCGGCCAGTGCGGCCGCCCTGGCGCGGGCGTCCCCCGGCTCGGTCATCTGCACGCCCCCCTCCGCAATCGGGACCGGCCGCTCCCGGCCGCACCCCTGGCCTCAGCTGGACACCTGCCATGGTGGACGCCCGCCCTAGCCGGAGCCTTGCAGGGATCTGTACCGGTGGCCTCGGTCCTCGATCCGAAGCGGCGTGATCACCAGTCAGCCGGCGCGCGTCTTCGGTAGGCTCGCCGCCATGGTCATGACCAGTGCATCTCCGCAGGTCACAGGGGGTGTGTCGAGGTCCACGACGTACGACGAACGGAGCGACCATGACAGACGTCTCTGAGGCCACCGACTCCGCCGGTCCGTCGGTCTTCGCGGACATTCCCACGACCACCCTCGCCGACATCCTGGGCCGAGAGCAGGTCATGGACATCGGCATACGACCGCTGTGGTCGCCGGTGCCGCGCACGGCCGGACCGGCGTTCACCGTGCGGTGCGCTCCCGGCGACAACCTCATGCTCCACGCGGCCATCCACCGCGCCGGGCCCGGGTCGGTCATCGTCGTCGAGTCGGGCGACCTGGACTACGCGCTGGCCGGCGGAAACGTCTGCGCCGTGGCCCGGTGACGCGGCGTCAGGGGCTTCGTCGCCGACGGACTGATCCGCGATCTCGCCGAGGTCCGTGCCATGGGCTTCCCCGTCTTCGCCCGGGGCGTCATCCCCATCCCCGGCGGCAAGTCGGTCGTGGAGCCGCTCGACGTGGAGGTCCGCTGCGGCGGGGTGTCGGTGCGCGCCGGCGACCCGGGGGGGGCCGACGAGGAGGGCGTCGTCGTGGTCCCCGCCGCCCGCGCGGACGAGGTGCTCGCCGCGGCCCGGGCCAAGCTGGCCAAGGAGGCCACCGAAACCCTCGACGCGTGGGAGGAGGCTCACCGCGCCCGCGTCGACGCGATCCTGCGCGCCCAGGGCTTCGAGGGCCGACGGCACGTCTGACGGGTCGTCAAGGGCTGCAGGGAACTGGTCCGGGAGCGCCGCCGGGGGCATTGGGGTGATGCCCACGGCGCCTCCGTTTGACAGGAACGGGAAACGTCAACTGGTTCCCCGTCGACGCACGCCCGGGAATTCCACGGGCCCGGTACCGAGAGGGAACCTGATGGCAAGGAGGAAACGAATCCCCTTCCGTTGGATTCGCATCTGGGCCGCGGCGGGCATGGCATTTCCCATGACGCTCGCCGTCACCTCGGCTTCTTCGGCCACGAGCACTCCCCACATCCGCTCCGCAGGCGACGAAACCCCGGAATGCCGGCTCACCACGGGGCCTTTTCAACGGCAGGTGGAGAAGTATCTGGGTCTGCTCGAGGACGGAGAGCAGTCCGCGACGGACTGCGCGGCCATCCAGAAGATGCAGCAGAAGTACGAGATCGACCCGGCGGACGGGTATGCCGACCTCATCAGCTACCGAGCCGCCGGCGTGACCTGGGCCGCGGCCCACAAGAAGTCCCTCACCGGATGCCCCGGAGGGGCGAAAGTCGCGGTCTGCGTGGACCAGAACCGCCAGCTGCTGTGGGTGCGGAAGAACGAGAAGATCGTCTTCGGTCCCGTCCCCGCCCGTACCGGCAGGCCCGGATACGCGACCCGCAACGGCCGGCACAAGATCTACCGGCGCGTGAAGGACTTCTGGTCGACCCAGTTTCCCGGCCCCATGCCGTACAGCCAGTTCTTCGACCGCGGTGAGGCCCTCCACGCGAGCCGCCGGCCGATTTTCGAGGACCCGGGATCGCACGGGTGCGTGAATCTCCGGTACGACGACGCCAAGGCGCTCTGGTCCCTGCTCCGCATCGGCGACAGCGTCTACCTCTGGGGCACCAGGAAGGGCGAGTAGTCACACGGCGCATTCCCGGGCAGCCGTCCACAGGGCCACCGGGCCGCCGCACCCCGTCCGATAAGGTGCCCCCGTTGATCAAAAGGGGGCTGACATGCGGCTTCGTTGTGCCGTGCTCGACGACTTCCAGCAGATCGCGACGACCGTCGCGGACTGGTCAGCGATCGGGGACCGGGTGGAGGTGGTGTCCTTCGCCGAGCACTTCGGCGACGAGGACGCCCTGGCCACGGCGCTGGCGGGGTTCGACATCGTGGTCACGCTCCGCGAGCGCGTGCCGTTCCCGGGCTCGCTGTTCGCCCGGCTGCCCCGGCTGCGACTGCTCGTCGCCTCCGGCATGCGCAACAACGTCATCGACTACGCCGCCGCGGAGGCGCACGGCGTGACCGTCTGCGGCACGGAGAGTTCCGGCACACCGCCCGTCGAGCTGACCTGGGCCCTGCTGCTCGGGCTCGCACGCGGCATCGTCGAGGAGAGCAACGCCCTGCGGCACGGCGGACCTTGGCAGAGCACCGTGGGCGCGGACCTGCACGGACGGCGGCTCGGACTCCTCGGTCTCGGCAGGATCGGCAGCCGGGTGGCGCGGGTCGGACTCGCGTTCGGCATGGAGGTCGCCGCCTGGAGCGAGAACCTCACGAAGGAGCGCGCGGACAAGGTCGGTGTGGAACTCGCCGGGTCCAAGGAGGAGTTGCTCGCGACCGGCGACTTCGTCTCGGTGCACCTCGCGCTCGGTGATCGCACCCGCGACCTGGTCGGCGCGCGTGAACTGGCGCTCATGAAGCCGACCGCCTACCTCATCAACACCTCACGTGCCGCCATCGTCGACCAGGACGCCCTGCTCGCGGCCCTGCACGAGGGCCGTATCGCGGGCGCGGGCGTCGACGTGTTCGACGTGGAGCCGCTTCCGGCCGACCACCCGATGCGCACCGCCCCGCGCCTGCTCGCCACCCCGCACCTGGGCTACGTCTCGCGCGACAACTACGCGACGTACTACGGCCAGGCCGTGGAGGACATCCAGGCATACCTGGCCGGGAAGCCGGTGCGCCGCCTCGGCTGATCGGCGGCCGCGGAGGGTCAGCCGCGCAGGCTGAGGGCCGGCACCAGGACGTGCGCGGCCGTGCTCAGCGTCTCCTCGGCGCCCGCGAACGCCGCCAGCCGCTCCGGCTCGACAGGCCTGCCGGGCGCGGCCTCGGGCCAAGGGCGGGTGGCGAACAGGAAGTAGGCGTGGCCGCGTGCGCGGAGGGCGGCGAGCCACTGAGGCGGCACGGTGCACTGGGCGTTCAGATACGGCATCGTGACGACGGCCTGGCCCGCCTCGGCCAGCAGCGTCACGGGCAGGCCGGGACGCTGGGTGCCGTCGATGAGCTGGTCGCCCGGGTTCAGCCCGTTGGCGCGCAACAGCGCCTCGACGGCGGCCGCCGAACCCTCCGGACCGCTCTCCCCGTCGCCGAGGGAGTAGGCGAGCAGGTAGGGCATGTCCCCGCCGGGGGCCTCGCCGCTCCAGGCCAGGACGACGAGCGTGCCGAGGTCGGCGGCGCGAAAGGGGCGCGTTGCGCTGGAAGTTGTGGTCACCGCGGAACCGTATCGACGCCCCGGCGGGCCACCGGGCGGTTTCTCGCCCGACCGGGGGATGCGGACGGCGGCGACCACACGAACGAGGGACCCGGACGGCCAGGGCCTGTCTTTCGGGTCCTAGCGGCCCCGGAGCGGAAGACCGCCGAGCAGCCGGGCCGGGCCGGCCTGCCGGTTGAGGGCGGCCGCCGCGCCGTTCACCGTGCTCAGCACGGAGTGCTTGTTCTCGGTGTCCAGGGTGTCGGACTGGTGGGCGATGGGGCGGATGTCGAGGGTCTTTTGGGTGGTGACGGTCTGCAGCGCACCGTTGAGGCTGGTGGGCGTCAGGTCGGAGGCGGCGTCGGCGAAAGCGGGTGCGGCGACGCCGGCGGCGACCAGGGACCCGGCGACGACGGTGACGGCCTTGAGGGACTTCATCCGTGTTCCTTTCTTCGGCGACCGAAAGTCACCGGAGCTTCGGTGACCCAAGTCACCGGAGGGGACGGTTGCGTCCTGGCTAACGAGCCCCCGACCCGGCGGAAACCCTTACGGCCTCTCGTTCGGATCAGGCCGGTTCAGCGCTTGGGCGGGTACGGCAGGGCCGAGACCGTGTGCTGCGGCGGGTCCGTGGGCTTGCCGGCCGGCGCGAGCTTCGAGCCGGACGTCGCAGAAGCCGTCGGGCTGGGCTTGGTGGTGGGGTTCCCGCTCGGCTTCGGCATCAGCGACGGCGGAAGGCCGGGCATGCTCGGCAGGCTGGGAAGGGGCGGCATGGTCACCCCGCCGGCCACGAAGGCGACGAGGACGCTGATGAGCTTGTTGAGCACGGTCGTGGCCGCGGGCAGTACCTGACTGCCGTTGCCGGACGTGGTCGCCGCGGCCAGGTCGTCGACCGCCTTGCGCAGAGCGGCGAGCGCGTCGCCCTGCACGTCGTTGCGCGACGGTATGGGCACGGTCGGCGCCGGGGTGGGCGGGGCGATCCTGGTGATGGCGTCCTGCGCGGCCCTGCTGAGCTCGGCCGCCTCCTTGGCGGGCAGCCGGTGGTTGTCCGCCGTGAGCGCGGCCTTGAGGAGTTCCGAGACCGGGGCCACGGCACGGTCGGCTTCGGCGAGCCGCTGGACCCGGGGCAGGAGCACCTCCGGGCCGGGCAGAGGGGCGGAGGCGTGGGTACGGCCGCGGGGCGCGTCGTGCTCGGCCGCCACCGCGGCGGGGCCGGTGATGCCGAGCAGCAAGGTGGCGCAGACAGCGGTGGAAGCAAGGCGACGGGTGGGCACAGCAGGCATGAGTGGTCCCCTTCGTGGTCGGTGAGGGTGCTTGTGCTCACCGTGGAAGGAGCCGCCAGGGCGTGCAACAGATCGGCTGCCCGCAGTAGCGTCCGCGGCCCGTCGTGCACCATGTTTTCGCTGATGAGAGGACCTGTGAGCGCATGCGCGACGGCGCCACCCGTTCGGGGCAACGCCGAACGGGCGCAAGGACGCCAACCGGCCGTCCCCCCGAGGGGGGAACGGCCGGCAGAAGGGTCCGCTGTCGGGCGTCAGCCGTTGGCGCAGGTGTTGCCGAACGCCGGGTTCAGCAGGCCGACGACGTCGATCGTGTTCCCGCACACGTTGACCGGAACGTGAATCGGGACCTGCACGACGTTGCCCGACAGAACGCCCGGAGAGTTGTCGGCGGCGGCGCTTGCGCCGCTGTCAGCGGCGGCGATGCCGGCGGTGCCCGCCACGGCCGCGGCGGCAACGGAGGTCAGGGCAAAGCCCTTCGCGATACGCGACATGGAGAGGTGCTCCTTGGGGATCGTCACAACAGCCGGGCGGAATGCCCGACGTTGAGTCAACTGCGGGGCACCCGTCCGGGTTGCGCCTCCGATGGGGTGATATCCGCAATGACCGCGATTCACCCTTCCGGCACACTTGACTGGTTTCGCGCGCCGCGGCAGCCAGTGCGCCGCAGGTGCCGGCGCTCAGGCCGTGGCCGGGCGGCCGCTGCCCCACCGTGCGAACCGGTGACGCGTACGGATCCCGGCCGGCCAGGCCACCCCGGCCCCGCCCTGCCCCCGTGCAGAGCGGGGCCGGACCCGCTGCGCCGGGCCCGGCCCGCCGGTCCGTGCGTCCCCCGCAGCGACCGCCGCGGCCCCAGCCTGCCGTCAGGCGATCCTTCCGGTCTTGGAAAAATGCGCACTGCCGTTCGGTGAGAGCACCAGGCTCGTCACCTCCCCCGTCATCCGGTCCGCTCCGGGCGGCCCGGACCGCATCGCCGCCACCTCTTCGCGCGCCGCGGCGAACTCCCGGGGCGTGCACCCGGTCATCGCCCGGAACTCCCCGCTCAGATGCGCCTGGTCGTAGAAGCCGCAGAGCGCCGCGGTCTCGGCGGCCGACCGCCCGGAGGCGAGCAGCCGCCGGGCGCGTTGCAGCCGCAGCACGCGGGCCGCGGCCTTCGGGCCGAGCCCGATCTGTTCGCGGAACCGGTTCTCCAACTGCCGTACGCTCCACCCGACCTCGTCCGCGAGCCGCGCCACCGGCACGGCACCGCCGCTGCGCCGCAGCAGCGACCAGGCGCGCACCACCCGGGCGGAACTCGGCGGCCCCGCCTGCGTCCAGCGCGCGAGCACGTCGTCGAGCAGCCGGAAACGGTCCGTCCAGCCGGGCAGCGCGGCCAGTGCGGCGGCGAGTTCGGCCACGCCCGCCCGGCCGCCACGACCCGTCGGAGGCGGCAACTCGTCCGGGTCGACGGGCCGGTTGGTCAACTCGTGCTGAGAGGTGCCGAAGAGCGTGAACGCGGCCCAAGGGGTGAGCAGGATCTCGATGCCGAAGATGCGGCCGCCGTGCTCGCCGACGGCCGCCGTGGTGTTCAGAGCGGAGTACACCGACTCGAGGGTCGTCCGGGGCCGGCCGGGCCGCGCGATACGGACGCAGCCCTCGAAGCCCAGCAGGAGCGTGGCCGCGCCGATGGGGGTCTCCAGGCGGCTGCGCGGGCCGTCGAGCGCGAGCCGGATCCCGCGGTAGCTGATCACACCGGGTCGCAGCCGGGGGTGCGGCCACGCGACCACGTTTTCCCAACTCCCGCCCGGTCCGCGCCCGCTGCGCGCCACCATCCCGCTCGCCATACGTCCTCCCGGCACACCCGGAAACCATCCATGGTGCCCACCCACCCCGCGCCTCCGAAAGCCCACCGGCCCTCGGTTTCCCGAAACCACGTCAAGGTGTCATCCGAATGTCTGGACAAAACATTGACAGGGCTCCCCGGCGCGGCTAGACCTGGGGACAGCCGACGCGAAGGGAACCCGATGGAGGCCTACGACCTGATCACCATGGGCCGGATCGGCGTGGACCTCTATCCACTGCAGACCGGGGTGCCCCTGCCGCAGGTGACGTCCTTCGGGAAGTTCTTGGGCGGTTCGGCGACGAACGTGGCGGTCGCCGCCGCCCGGCTCGGTCGGCGTACGGCGGTGATCACGCGCACGGGCGACGACCCCTTCGGCGCCTACCTCCACCAGGCGCTGCACGGCTTCGGCGTCGACGACCGCTGGGTCACGCCGGTGGTGGGGCTGCCGACACCGGTCACCTTCTGCGAGGTGTTCCCGCCGGACGACTTCCCGCTGTACTTCTACCGGCAGCCCAAGGCGCCGGACCTGGAGATCGACGCGCACGAACTGGATCTTGACGCGATCCGCGCCGCGCGGGTCTTCTGGATCACGGGCACGGGCCTGTGCGAGGAACCCAGCCGCACCGCCACACTCGCGGCGCTCGCCCACCGCGCCGAGGCCGGTACGACGGTCTTCGACCTCGACTGGCGGCCCATGTTCTGGCGCGACCCGGACACCGCGCGCCCGTTCTACGCCGAGGCCCTGCGCCACGCCACCGTCGCGGTCGGCAACATCGACGAGGTTCAGATAGCCACCGGTGAGCGCGATCCGCACACGGCGGCACGCGCCCTGCTGGACGCCGGTGTCGAGTTGGCGGTGGTCAAACAGGGACCCAAGGGCGTCCTCGCGGTCAGCCGCACGGGCGAGTCGGCCGAGGTGCCGCCGCTCCCGGTGAAGGTCCTCAACGGTCTCGGCGCGGGCGACGCCTTCGGCGGGTCGCTGTGCCACGGGCTGCTGGCCGGCTGGGACCTGGAGCGGATCATGCGGTACGGCAACGCGGCGGGCGCCATCGTCGCCTCCCGCCTCGAGTGCTCGTCCGCGATGCCCACGGCCGACGAGGTGGAGGCGGCGATCACGGCAGGAGCGGTGCTGTGACCGTCGCGACCGGAACATAGCCAGCAGAACTTGACAACTCCCGGGCAGGGACACCGTCTTCGCGGGGCCGACCGACCTCGCGCACGGGTCCGGGCCGCCCGGGCACCGATCGCCTCCGGCGCGGGAGACCGCTTCGCCCTGGCAGGAGCGAAGTGCGAGCGCAGACTCCCCGCCCGCTACGGCCCCGCGCCGGAGGTCCGAGCGACGTACGGTCGAGACGTGCAGGGCGGCAGGGCCGTACCCCAGGTGCGGATCTGCTTCCACCCGGACCACACGGAGGGATACCGATGACCTCAACGACGAGGCTCACGGTCGCTCAGGCGCTCGTACGCTTCCTGGCCGCCCAGTACACCGAGCGCGACGGCGTGCGCCGCCGGCTGATCGCCGCCACCTGGGGCGTCTTCGGCCACGGCAACGTCGCGGGCCTCGGGCAGGCGCTGGTCGAGTACCCCGACGCCATGCCGTACCACCAGGGCCGCAACGAGCAGTCGATGGTGCACGCGGCGGTCGGCTACGCCCGCCAGTCGAACCGGCTGTCCGCGCACGCGGTGACGACGTCCATCGGGCCGGGCGCGACCAACCTGGTCACGGGTGCCGCCCTCGCCACGATCAACCACCTCCCGGTCCTCCTGCTGCCCGGCGACGTGTTCGCCACCCGCCCGGCCGACCCGGTCCTGCAGCAACTGGAGGTCCCGCAGGCCGGCGATGTGTCCGTCAACGACTGTCTGCGCCCGGTTTCAAGGTACTTCGACCGGATCACCCGCCCGGAGGCGCTGATACCGGCCGCCCTGCGGGCGATGCGCGTGCTCACCGACCCGGTGGAGACGGGCGCGGTCACGCTGGCGCTGCCGCAGGACGTGCAGGCGGAAGGCTTCGACTGGCCGGAGGAGTTCTTCGCCGAGCGGACCTGGAACGTGCGCCGCCCGGGCCCCGACCCGATCGAACTCGGCGAGGCCGTCCGGGCGGTCCGCGCCGCCCGGCGCCCGCTCGTGATCGCGGGCGGCGGTGTCCACCACAGCCGCGCCGAGGAGGCCCTCGCCGAGTTCGCCGAGGCCACCGGCATCCCGGTCGCCTCCACCCAGGCCGGCAAGGGCTCGCTGCGCTGGGACCACCCCCAGGACGTCGGCGGCATCGGCCACACCGGCACGGCGGCCGCCGACGAGCTGGCCCGCACCGCGGACCTGGTCATCGGCGTCGGCACCCGCTACACGGACTTCACCACGGCCTCCGGCACCCTCTTCACCGGCGAGGGCGTCCGCTTCCTCAACGTCAACATCGCGTCGTTCGACGGGCACAAGATGTCCGGGATGCCACTGGTCGCGGACGCGCGCAGCGCGCTGGAAGAGCTGACCGAGGCGCTCGAGCTGCACGACCACCGGGTCGATCGGGCGTACGTCATCGAGTACACGGAGGACAAGGAGCGCTGGGAGCAGCGCGTGGAGGCCTGCTTCGAGGCCGAGGAACCGGATCTGCGGCCGACGCAGCCGCAGGTCATCGGTGCCCTGGACGCGGTGGTGGACGAGACTGACGTGATCATCAACGCGGCCGGCTCGCTCCCCGGCGACCTGCACAAGCTGTGGCGGTCCCGCTCCCGCGACCAGTACCACCTCGAGTACGGCTACTCGTGCATGGGCTACGAGATCCCGGCCGCGATCGGCGTGAAGCTGGCCGCGCCGGAGCGGCCCGTGTGGGCGCTGGTCGGCGACGGCACCTATCTGATGATGCCGACGGAGATCGTGACGGCCGTGCAGGAGGGCATCGCGATCAAGGTGCTGATCCTGCAGAACCACGGCTACGCGTCCATCGGCGGCCTGTCGGAGTCCGTGGGCGGCGAGCGGTTCGGCACCGCCTACCGCTTCCGTTCCGACGACGGCACGTACACGGGGGCGAGGCTGCCCGTGGACCTCGCCGCCAACGCGGCCAGTCTCGGGATGCGGGTGCTGCGCGCCAGGACCGTACGCGACCTGGGTGACGTGCTCGCCGAGGCGCGCGCCGCGGACACTCCCACATGTGTCTATGTGGAGACCGAAACCGCAGACACTGTGTCGGGCGCGCCTCCGGCGCAGGCCTGGTGGGATGTACCCGTGGCCGAGACCGCGACCCGGCCGTCCGCGGTCAAGGCGCGCGAGGTCTACGAACGGCACGTTGCCACCCGGCGCCGCCATCTGTGAAGGAGTTCTCGGGCATGACGAAGATCGTCAACCACTGGATCGGCGGCAAGACCGCCGAAGGCGCGTCGGGCACGTACGGGCCGGTGACGGATCCGGCGACCGGCGCGGTCACCACGAAGGTCGCGTTCGCGACCGTGGAGGAGGTGGACGCGGCCGTCGCCGCGGCCAAGGAGGCCTTCGCGACCTGGGGCCTGTCCTCGCTCGCGCAGCGCACCTCGATCCTGTTCAGGTTCCGGGCGCTGCTGGACGAGCACCGCGACGAGATCGCGGAGCTGATCACCGCCGAGCACGGCAAGGTGCACGGCGACGCGCTCGGCGAGGTGGCGCGCGGCCTGGAGATCGTCGACCTGGCCTGTGGCATCACCGTGCAGCTCAAGGGCGAGCTGTCCACGCAGGTGGCCAGCCGGGTGGACGTGGCCTCGATCCGGCAGCCGCTGGGCGTCGTCGCGGGAATCACGCCGTTCAACTTCCCGGCGATGGTGCCGATGTGGATGTTCCCGATCGCCATCGCGTGCGGCAACACCTTCGTGCTGAAGCCGTCCGAGAAGGACCCCTCGGCGTCGATCCGCCTCGCCGAACTGCTGGCGGAGGCCGGGCTGCCGGACGGCGTCTTCAACGTCGTGCACGGCGACAAGGTGGCCGTGGACCGGCTGCTCGAACACCCGGACGTCAAGGCGGTGTCGTTCGTCGGTTCCACCCCGATCGCCCGCTACATCCACACCACGGCCTCCGCGCACGGCAAGCGCGTCCAGGCCCTGGGCGGCGCCAAGAACCACATGCTGGTCCTGCCGGACGCCGACCTGGACGCGGCCGCCGACGCGGCGGTGTCGGCGGCGTACGGCTCGGCGGGTGAGCGCTGCATGGCCATCTCCGCGGTCGTCGCGGTCGGCTCGATCGGCGACGAGCTGGTGGACAAGATCCGCGAGCGCGCCGAGAAGATCAAGATCGGCCCCGGCGACGACCCGGCGTCCGAGATGGGCCCGCTGATCACGAAGGCGCACCGCGACAAGGTGGCGTCGTACGTCGCGGGCGCTGCGGCGGAGGGAGCCGAGGTCGTCCTCGACGGCACCGGGTACACCGTCGACGGCTACGAGGACGGTCACTGGATCGGCATCTCCCTCCTCGACAAGGTGCCGACCAGCGCGAAGGCATACCAGGACGAGATCTTCGGCCCGGTGCTGTGTGTGCTGCGCGTGGACACCTACGACGAGGGCGTGGCGCTGATCAACTCCTCGCCGTTCGGCAACGGCACCGCGATCTTCACCCGGGACGGCGGCGCCGCCCGCCGCTTCCAGCTGGAGATCGAGGCCGGCATGGTCGGCGTGAACGTCCCCATCCCGGTCCCCGTCGGCTACCACAGCTTCGGCGGCTGGAAGGACTCGCTCTTCGGCGACCACCACATCTACGGGAACGACGGCACGCACTTCTACACCCGCGGCAAGGTGGTCACCTCCCGCTGGCCCGACCCGGCCGACGCCCCGGCGGGCGTGGACCTGGGGTTCCCGCGCAACCACTGATCATCGCCCGGCAGGGCTGACGAGGCCGTCCGTCATACGGACGGCCTCATTTTTTTCCGGGGCCCCGCTGCGGTTCCCGCATGCGCGCAAGGTGCCGAACGCATGGACCGATTGACGCGCGAATCAGTTGTAGATCGCGTTTCTGATGCGGATTCCGTAGGTGAACACCCATTGACGCGGCGGTTTTCGTCGGGGTTCGATGCGTGCGCCGGGAGCGGACCAGAGCACGTACGACCGAAGCCGCGGAGGCGATAACGCTCCCGACCCCACCATGTCGCACGAGTCGATCGGAACCGCCGCATGACCGACACGCTCCGCCCTGTCGAGAACGCCCCCGTCCCGGTATCGGGCAGTCCCCAGAAACTCAGGCGGTCCATCGGCGTCGTCGGCGGCACCCTGCTGACCCTGTCCTGCGTGACGCCCGCCTCCACGCTCTTCGTGGTCGTCCCCGACCTGTTCGGCTCGCTGGGCACCGCCACCGCCCTCACCATCGCCATCGGCTCCGTGCTGTGTATCGCGGTGGCGTTCTGCTACTCCGAGCTGGGCACCCTGATCCCCAGCGCGGGCGGCGAGTACGCGATGGTGTCGACGCTGGCCGGACGGCTCGCGGGCTGGCTGGTGTTCGTGCTGTCCCTGCTGGTCGTCATGATCGTGCCGCCGGTGATCGCGATCGGCACGGCGGACTACCTGGCTCCGGTCGTGCACCTGGACCCGGCCATGACGGGCGCCGGGGTCATGCTCCTCGCCACCCTCGCCGGCCTGCTGGACCTGCGCGCCAACGCGTGGATCACCGGCATCTTCCTGGTCCTGGAGGTCGTGGCCGCGGGCGTCGTCGCGGTCCTCGGCTTCGCGCACGGCGAGCGCGGGGCCGGCAGTCTGGTCTCGATGCAGGTGACCGGCGCCGGCGGGCACACGGACCACGTCACGGCCATGATGGTGGTCTCCGGCCTCGCCATCGCCCTCTTCGTCACCCAGGGCTTCTCGACCGCCGTCTACCTCTCCGAGGAACTGGAGAACCCGCGCCGCACCGTCGCCCGCACGGTCCTCGCCACCCTCGCCATCTCCTCGGTCGTCATCCTGGTCCCGGTCGTCGCCATCACCATGGGCGCCCCCGACCTCAAGGCGCTGACCGGCGGCGACCTCAGCAGCATGGTCACCGCCTGGTCGAACACCGCCGTCGGCACCTTCGTGAGCCTGTGCGTCGCGCTCGCGATCATCAACGCGGGCATCGTCATGGTCATCCAGAACTCCCGCGTGCTGTTCGCCTCGGCCCGCGACAAGGCCTGGCCCCAGCCGGTCAACAACGCACTCGCCAGGCTCGGCCGGTTCGGCTCCCCGTGGGTCGCCACCCTCGTCGTCGGCGTCCCCGGCGCACTGCTCTGCTTCGTCAACCTGGACACGCTCTACGGCGTCACGGGCGTCTCGGTGACCGGCATGTACCTGCTCGTCGCGGTGGCCGCCCTGCTGTCCCGGCGCGGCAAGCACGCGACGACGCCGGCCTGGCGGATGCCGCTGTGGCCCGCGATGCCGGTCCTGCTGATCGCGGTCCTGGGCTACATCCTCACCCAGCAGGAGGCGACCTACCTGCTGTGGACGGGCGGCATCACGGCCGCCGCCACCCTCTACTGGGCCCTCTACCTCCGCCCGCGCCGCGCGACCCGCTGGCTGGTGTCGCTCCCGGAGGACACGCGGGCCTGAGCCACCCGTTCCCGTCGCCCCCTCGCCCCCTCGCCCCCTCGCCCCTGCCGCCCGTACCACGACCGGCGGCAGGGGCGACCGCGTCGTCGTACCACGACTGCGGTACGCGGCAGCAGGCCCGTACGCCCGCAGGAGGGGCCGTGGTTCAGCCCCTCGGCTGCCCCGGTTGTCGGTGGCGGCCTTTACCGTTGACGCATGGATCTTCGACTGCCCGCATTCCGTGGGCTGCGCCGAGGGGCCGTGGCCGCCGTGGTCGCGGTCCTCCTCGTGCTGGCCGGTGTCGGGACGTGGACGGCCGCAGCTTCGGACGACGCGCCGGCCGTGCACCGCACCGACAGAGTCATGGACATGGGCGGCGGAGTACGCATCGACACCTCTTTCTTCACCTCCGGATCCGCCGGCCGCCGCCCGGCCGTCCTGCTCGCGCACGGCTTCGGCGGCAGCAAGGACGACATGACGGACCAGGCCATCACACTCGCCCGGGACGGGTACGCGGTGCTGACCTGGTCGGCGCGCGGCTTCGGCAGGTCCACGGGGAAGATCGGGCTGAACGACCCGAAGGGCGAGGTCGCCGATGTCTCCCGGCTCATCGACTGGCTGGCGAAGCGTCCGGAGGTCCAGCTGGACAAGCCGGGCGATCCGCGCGTGGGGATGGCCGGCGCGTCCTACGGCGGGGCGATCGCGCTGCTGGCCGCGGGGTACGACCACCGGGTGGACGCCATCGCCCCGGCGATCACGTACTGGAACCTGGCGGACGCCCTGTTCCCGAACGGCGTGTTCAAGAAGCTGTGGGCCGGCGTCTTCGTGAACTCCGGCGGCGGTTGTGCCGAGTTCACCGCCGAGCTGTGCCGGATGTACGAGCGGGTCGCCGAGTCCGGCCAGCCGGACGCCCAGGCGCGTGCCCTGCTCCAGGCGCGTTCGCCGTCCGCCGTGGGCAAGGACATCAAGGTGCCCACCCTGCTGGTGCAGGGCCAGTCCGACTCGCTGTTCCCGCTCGGCCAGGCGGACGCGGCAGCCCGGGTGATCCGGGCCAACGGCGCCGCCGCGGACGTCGACTGGATCGCGGGCGGTCACGACGGCGGGGACATGGAGACCAGCCGCGTGCTGGCCCGTGACACCGCCTGGTTCGACCGCTACCTGAAGGGCGACAAGGGCGTCGACACGGGGCCCGCCTTCCGGATCACCCGCACCGGCGGCATCGACTCCACGGACGGCGCGGCCCAGTTGAGGGGTGCGAGCGGCGCCTCGTACCCGGGGCTGGAGAGCGGGCAGCGGACGGTCGAGCTCAGCGGCCGTCAGCAGCGCTTCACCAACCCGGCCGGCGCCACCCCGCCCGCGGTCTCCGCGCTGCCCGGCCTCGGCGGCTCCGGCGGCCTCGCCCAGCTGTCGTCGCTGGGCGTCGGGGTGTCGCTCGACTTCCCCGGACAGTACGCGCGGTTCGACTCGCGTCCCGTGCGCCAGGACCTGTGGATCACCGGCTCGCCGACCGTGACGGTGCATGTCACGTCGACGAGCGACGACGCCGTGCTGTTCGGAAAGGTGTACGACATCGGCCCCGGCAAGGGACAGCCGGTGCTGCCCTCGCAACTGGTCGCCCCGGTCCGGGTGGAGGGAGCGAAGGCCGGCAAGGACGTCACGCTGACCCTGCCCGCCGTCGACCACGAGGTGCAGAAGGAACACCGGCTGCGGCTGGTCCTCGCCTCCACGGACCTCGGCTACGCCTCCCCTACCGCCCCCGCCACGTACACGGTCTCCCTGAAGAGCGGACTGAAGGTGCCGACGGCACCCGGGGTCGCGACCGCTGCGGCCCCGCTCCCCTCCTGGGTGTGGTGGCTGCCGGTGACCGGTGCGGTCGTCGCGGCAGCCCTGCTGCTCACGGCCCGCCGCCGTACGACGGCACCCGCGCCCGACCCCGCGCTGGCGGAGGTGCCACTGCAGATCACCGGCCTGAGCAAGCGGTACGCGAAGTCGGCGGACCGGTATGCGGTCAGGGACCTGTCCTTCCGCGTGGAGACGGGACAGGTGCTGGGCCTGCTGGGGCCGAACGGCGCGGGCAAGACGACCACGCTGCGCATGCTGATGGGCCTGATCCGGCCGGACGGCGGCGAGATCCGCGTCTTCGGCCACGCGGTGCGCCCCGGTGCCCCGGTGCTGTCACGGGTCGGGGCCTTCGTGGAGGGCGCCGGCTTCCTGCCGCACCTGTCCGGCCGGGAGAATCTCGAGCTGTACTGGCGGGCGACGGGCCGCCCGGCCGAGGACGCGCACCTGGACGAGGCGCTGGAGATCGCGGGGCTCGGCGACGCGCTGGAGCGCGCGGTGCGCACGTACTCCCAGGGCATGCGGCAGCGCCTCGCCATCGCGCAGGCGATGCTCGGCCTGCCGGACCTGCTGATCCTGGACGAGCCGACCAACGGCCTGGACCCGCCGCAGATCCGCGAGATGCGCGAGGTCATGATCCGGTACGCGGCGGGCGGCCGCACGGTCATCGTCTCCAGCCACCTGTTGGCGGAAGTGGAGCAGTCCTGCACCCACCTGGTGGTCATGGACCGCGGCCGACTGCTCCGGGCGGGCCCGGTCAAGGAGATCATCGGCTCGGGCGACACCCTGCTCGTCGGCACCGCCGCACCCGTGGAGGAACCCCTCGTCGAGAAGGTGGGCGCGCTGTCGGGCGTCGCCTCGGCGGTGCGCACGGAGGACGGACTGCTGGTCCGGCTCGACGCGGGCGGCAGCGCGCGGCGGCTGGTCGCGGAGCTGGTGCGGCTGGACGTCCCCGTGGAGTCCGTGGGCCCCCACCGGCGTCTGGAGGACGCCTTCCTGACCCTGATCGGAGGTTCCGCATGAGTGCGCTCGCCGAGCGGGCGGAGACGGCCGACGGGTACCGGGCGCGGCGGACGCTGCCGCTGCGCGTGGAGCTCGTCCGGCAGTTGAAGCGGCGCCGCACCCTCGTGATGGGCGCCATCCTGGCCCTGCTGCCGTTCGTGCTGGCCGTCGCGTTCGCCATCGGCGGCGACCCGGGCTCGCGCAACGGCCAGGTGACGCTGATGGACACGGCGACGGCGTCGGGTGCCAACTTCGCCGCGGTGAACCTGTTCGTCTCCGCCGGGTTCCTGCTGGTCATCCCGGTGGCCCTGTTCTGCGGTGACACGGTCGCCTCGGAGGCGAGCTGGTCCTCGCTGCGCTATCTGCTCGCGGCGCCCGTCCCCCGCGCCCGCCTGCTGTGGTCCAAGCTCGCGGTCGGACTCGGCATGAGCCTCGCGGCCATGGTGCTGCTGCCGGTCGTCGCGCTCGCGGTGGGTACGGCCGCCTACGGCTGGGGGCCGCTGGAGATACCGACCGGCGGCTCCCTCTCCCCGGGCACGGCGGCTCAGCGGCTCCTCGTCGTGGTGGCGTACATCTTCGTGTCCCAACTGGTCACGGCCGGGCTCGCGTTCTGGCTGTCGACGAAGACGGACGCCCCGCTGGGCGCGGTGGGCGGCGCGGTCGGGCTCACCATCGTGGGGAACGTGCTGGACGCGGTCACCGCTCTGGGCCACTGGCGCGACTTCCTGCCGGCGCACTGGCAGTTCGCCTGGGCCGACGCGGTGCAGACCCAACCGGAGTGGGCCGGCATGGTCCAGGGCACGGCGATCTCGGTGACGTACGCGCTCGTGCTGTTCGCCCTGGCCTTCCGCGGTTTCGCCCGCAAGGACGTCGTCTCGTAGAACGGCCGGACATCCCCGGAGCACAACGGCCGGGGCGCATACGGGAGCGGCCCGCCGAATCACTCGGCGGGCCGCTCCTCGTGCGCCGGACTCAGCCGTTGTTGGTGCCGTTCGCGGACAGGACCGGAACGTCGTCCAGGATGTGCGACAGCGGCTCGTCGCCCTTGGCCTGGGTGGAGTTCTCGGTGCACTGCTGGTTCTGCGGAGCGGACAGGACCGGGACGTCCTGCACGGCGACCGGCACGACGCCGACGAGCGAACCGGCGTTGACCTTCGCCGGCACACCGACACAGGGCTTGTTCAGCGAGCCCTGGATGAGCGCCATCTGGGGGCTCATCGTGCCGTAGGTGGCCGAGTTGCCGTACTGCTGCGTCGAGGTGTTGCCGTTGGTGGACGTCGTCCCGGTGTCGTCACCGAGCGCCAGCGCCTGGGGAGCGGCCGCCGCCGAGACGCCCACCACGGAAGCAGCGACCGCCGCGGCGGCCATGAACCTCTTCATCACTTGCTAGTCCCTTCTGGAGAAACCCCGTCCACCGGAGCGCTCTGGACAACTGCCGCACGGTGTCGTGGTTGCTCCCCTTCACTCCGATGGCCGATATCGAGAGGCGCGGGCGAACCCGTACGGCGGGCGCGTATTTCCAGAATTACTGCCCGCAGGGCGGGCCCGACCGGGTGAATGGCCGAAACCAATTCGCGGGTGCCGGGTTGGTCGCAGAGCAGGAACCCGTGTCTTCTGTCAGGAAGGGAACCGACATGTTCAAGAAGGCGATGGCCGCGGCGGCGGTCGCCGCTTCCGTGGTGGGCGTCTCGGCGGCGGCCGCTCCGCAGGCGCTGGCGCTCGGTGACGACACCGGGACCACGTCCACCAACTCGAACACCGTCTCGGAGTCGTTCGGCAACGCGGCCACCTCGGGCGCCATGAGCCCGCAGCTGTCCCTGGTGCAGGGCTCCCTGAACAAGCTCTGCCTCGGTGTGCCGGCCAAGGCCAACGCGGGTTCGCTCGTCGGCGTAGTGCCGGTCGCCGTGCAGGACGTCCCGGTCCTGTCGGCGTCGCAGAACCAGCAGTGCACCGAGAACTCCACCCAGGCCAAGGGCGACGAGCCGCTGTCGCACGTCCTGGACGACGTTCCGGTCCTGTCCGCGAACGGCACCGGCAACAGCTGACCGCCTTCGCCCACCGGCCGGCCGCCCCGGGGGCTTCGGGCGGCCCGGACACGGGCCGTTGTGCACATTCTTCTTTTCCCGGCATCCTCGCGAATGACTCTCGATCGCACAAAGCCACGCGGACGGCCCGCCTCGCCTTTCGTGTGTATTCACGATCGGCGTTCGGGTGAATTGCGCGGCGGCCCGTGCGAGGGAGTTGCTTCGGCCGTCTATTCCTCGTTTCACAGATGCAGGTCGTGCGGCGAGCCGTTTCGAATTGTGCTCGCTCGGTTTCGGCCGTCACAGGGGCACGACCGCACAGAAGGGAAACTCCGTGAAGCACAAGAAGAGCGCCGCCGTCGTGGCCGGCGCCATCATGACTCTGGGAATGGCCGCCCCGGCCATGGCGGACTCCGGAGCCGAGGCGTCCGCGACCAACTCCCCGGGAGTCCTGTCCGGGAACGTCATCCAGGTTCCCGTGCACGTGCCCGTCAACGTCTGCGGCAACAGCCTCAACATCATCGCGCTGCTGAACCCCACGTCCGGCAACGCGTGCTCCAACACCTGACGCAATGGCCGCGCACGGCTGAGGTCGTCACACACCAGCCGTCCGGCTGTGTCACGGCCGGCCTTGGACTGCTCTTCTCGGTTCCAGGGCCGGCTTTACCACTTCTCCCACCTCTACCAGCAGGAAGACAACGAGATTGCGACAGACCCTGAACAGGGGAATGGTCGCGGCGGCCGCCGCGACGGGCATTCTGTCCCTGTGCGGCAGCCCGGTGTTCGCCGATTCGAGCGCCAACGGCTCGACGTCCGGATCACCGGGCCTCGCGTCCGGCAACACCGTCCAGGCCCCCGTGAACGTCCCCGTCAATGTCTGCGGCAACACGGTCAACGTGATCGCCGTGCTGAACCCGGCGTTCGGCAACGCCTGCGCCAACGGCCGGGGCGCCACGGCATCCCCTGCACCCGTGACCCCCGCCCCCACCCCGACCGTCCCGGTGCAGACGCCGCCGCGCGGCAACGGTTCCGGCACCCCGACCACCCCGTCGGGGTCCGGCACCACGAACCCGCCGGGCTCCGGAGCGACGCCCCAGACGCCGGGCACGGGACAGGGCAGCCAACCGCCGGGCACCGGGACGACCCCGCCGGAAGGGACGCTGCCGCCCCAGGCAGGTGTCCCCCAGGCGAACATCCCGCGGGCCGGCGTGCGGCCCGTCGCGGCCTCGCACACCCTGCCCGCGCTGGCCGAGACCGGCAGTGAGGGTCTCCTCGCGGCCTCGGCCGTCAGCGTCGCGATGCTGACCGGCGGGCTCATCCTGTACCGACGGGGGCGGGTCGGCTCCCGCCGGTAGCGCGCCGGGTGCCGGGCGTGCCGCGTCCGGCACCCATGCCGTCGTTCACCCGTCACTTCCTCAGTTGACCGCCCAGGGGCGGCGTCCACTCCGGGCGCCGCCCCTGGGCCGTTCATCCTCGCAGGCACTTCCGCCCCGATGCGCCACCCGTGTCACAAAGAACTCCCTCCGGTCACGCATGTCGCGGCTGTGCGGGCCTTCTGTCACAGCCGGTTCACAGGCCCTTTCCGACGAGCGCCGCGGTTCGTTGACCCGGCACAGGCTTTGTGATCGCCAGCGCGGGCCCGGCTCCCCCGACGACCTCCCTCCGGTCGCCGCCGTGGCGTGCGCGAGGAGGTGCTTGAAGATGACCGACCGTCGCCTCTGGTCCTACAAGGAGATCGCCGCCCACATCAGCGTGCAGCCGGACACCGTCAGGTCCTACCGCAAGCACGGGCTGCTTCCACCACCGGACCATGTGGAGGGCGGAAAGCCCTACTGGTACGCCGACACGGTCCGGGCCTGGGTGGCCTCGCGCCCGGGCAACCGCGGCCGCGGAGAGCCCTGACCGCCTCCCCGGTGCCTCCGGGTGGCCCGTCCCGGTCGGGACGGGCCACCCGGCTGTCGCCGCCGGTGACAGGCCGGCTCAGCTCCACGGCTCGATGACCGTCACTCCCTGCCCCGGTGTCGAACCCATGGCCGCCAGCGCCTCGGGGGACGCGGCCAGCGGGATGGCCGACGTGACCAGGAGGTCGGGGCGCACGGCGCCGGAGCGGACCAGTTCCAGCATCGGCGGATACGTGTGTGCCGCCATGCCGTGGCTGCCGAGGATCTCCAGTTCCAGGGCGATCACCCGGGACATGGGGACGGAGGTGGTGCCGTTCGGGGCGGGCAGCAGGCCGACCTGGACGTGACGTCCGCGGCGCCGCAGTCCGTTCACCGACGCGGCGCACGTCGCCGGGGAGCCGAGCGCGTCGAGGGAGACGTGGGCGCCGCCGCCGGTCAGGGTCCGGACTGCTTCAGCCGTGTCGTCGGTGCCGGTCCCGTCCACACATTCCACCGCGCCGAACTTCCGCGCCAGGTCAAGGGCCTGGGGCGACACGTCGACGGCCACGACCCGCGCCCCCACGGCCGCCGCGATCATCACCGCCGACAGTCCGACACCCCCGCAGCCGTGCACGGCGACCCACTCCCCCGCGGCCGGCCGACCCTGCTGGACGACCGCCCGGAACGCCGTGGCGAACCGGCACCCGAGCGCCGCCGCCGTCCGGAACGACATCTCCTGCGGCACCGCGACCAGGTTCACGTCCGCGTGCTCCAGCGCCACGTACTGTGCGAAGGACCCCCAGTGTGTGAACCCCGGCTGGGTCTGCCGCTCGCACACCTGCTGGTCGCCCGCCGCACAGGACGGACAGCTCCCGCAGGCGCAGACGAACGGCACCGTGACCCGGTCGCCGGGCCGCCAGCGCGTCACCCGGGCGCCGACCGCCTCGACGACACCGGCGAGTTCATGGCCGGGCACGTGCGGGAGCCTGACGTCCGGGTCGTGCCCCATCCAGCCGTGCCAGTCGCTGCGGCACAGCCCCGTCGCCTCGACCCGCACCACGGCCCCGTGCTCGGACGGCTCCGGGTCCGCCACCTCACGCACCTCGGCCCGCTCCCCGTACCGCTCGAACACCACCGCACGCATACGACCGACCCTCCGCCATGTCCGCGATCCCTGCCCCGGAGATCGTCTCCTGCCGAACGCTAGTGCCCCACCCGCGTCCCGTCCCCGGGCCTCCTCGCCTCCCCTCCGCACCAGGACGCGATCCCCGCTGACGGCTGCCGAACCGAACGCGCCCCGCCGACGCACCCCCACCTCCCCTCGTCAGGTACCCCCAGGGGGTATAGTGTGATTCTCGTAAGTCCCACACGCCTCCCCCTGAGGAGTAATGCCATGACCGCGCAGACCGACACCCCGGGTTCCGTGACGACCGTCTACAAGGTGAGCGGGATGAGCTGCGGGCACTGTGAAGGCTCCGTCTCCGGCGAGATCTCCGGCATCGACGGCGTCACCTCGGTCACCGCCGTCGCGTCCACCGGCGAGGTCACGGTCGTCTCCGCCGCCCCCCTCGACGACGAGGCCGTGCGCGCCGCGGTCGACGAGGCGGGCTTCGAGCTCGTCGGCAAGGCCTGAACCACCGGCATCGCCCACCGCACCGGGCCGTACCGACCAGCTGATACTGGCTCCGCACGGCCCGGTCCGTTGTCTGGAGTCCGGACATGACCAGCACCACAGCACCAGCCCCGATGAACGACACGACCGCGCGTTCCGAGGTCGAGCTCACGATCGGCGGTATGACCTGCGCCTCCTGCGCGGCCCGTGTCGAGAAGAAGCTCAACCGGATGGACGGCGTCACCGCCACGGTCAACTTCGCGACGGAGAAGGCGAAGATCTCCTACCCCGAGGGCGTCCAGGTCGCCGATCTGATCGCCACGGTGGTGAAGACGGGCTACACCGCCGAGGAACCCCCGCCGCCGCAACGGGAACGGCCCGCCGGGACCGAGGATCCCGCGGGGCTCGAAGAAGACCCGGAGCTCGCCGCTCTCCGTCAGCGCCTGACCGTCTCCGCGCTGCTCGCCCTGCCCGTCGTGCTGCTCGCGATGGTTCCGGCCCTGCAGTTCGACAACTGGCAGTGGCTCTCGCTCACCCTCGCCTCACCCGTCGTCGTATGGGGCGCACTGCCGTTCCACAAGGCGGCGTTCACAGGTGCCCGGCACGGCGCGGCCACCATGGACACACTCGTCTCGGTCGGCACGCTCGCCGCCTTCGGCTGGTCGCTGTGGGCGCTGTTCTGGGGGCAGGCGGGGATGCCCGGTATGCGCCACGGCTTCGAGCTCACCGTCTCCCGCACGGACGGGGCGTCCACGATCTACCTCGAGGTGGCCGCCGGTGTCGTCGCGTTCATCCTGCTCGGCCGCTACCTGGAGGCCCGCTCCAAGCGGCGCGCGGGCGCGGCCCTGAAGGCGCTGCTCGAACTGGGCGCGAAGGACGTCGCGGTGCTGCGGGAGGGACGTGAGGTACGCGTTCCGGTGGCGCGGCTGGCCGTCGGCGACCGGTTCGTGGTTCGGCCCGGTGAGAAGATCGCCACCGACGGGACCGTCGTGGAGGGCGTGTCCGCGGTCGACGCGTCCATGCTCACCGGCGAGTCGGTGCCGGTCGATGTGGCGGTGGGCGATGCCGTGACCGGCGCGACCGTGAACGCCGGGGGCCGGCTGGTGGTCGAGGCGACCCGGGTCGGCGCGGACACCCAGCTCGCGCGCATGGCGCGGCTCGTGGAGGACGCGCAGAACGGCAAGGCCGAGGTGCAGCGCCTCGCCGACCGCATCTCCGGGATCTTCGTGCCCGTGGTGCTGCTGATCGCGCTCGGCACCTTCGGGGTGTGGCTCGGCGTCACCGGGGACACCGTCGCCGCCTTCACCGCGGCGGTCGCGGTGCTGATCATCGCCTGCCCCTGCGCGCTGGGCCTCGCCACCCCGACCGCCCTGATGGTCGGCACGGGCCGCGGCGCCCAGCTCGGGATCCTGATCAAGGGGCCCGAGGTGCTGGAGTCCACACGGCGGGTCGACACCGTGGTCCTGGACAAGACCGGAACAGTGACCACCGGCCGGATGACGCTCCAGGAGGTGCACGCCGTCGAGGACAGCGACGAGAAGGAGGTTCTGCGGCTCGCAGGGGCCCTGGAACACGCCTCCGAGCACCCGATCGCCCGGGCGGTCGCGGAAGGCGCTCAGAAGCACATCGGCGACCTTCCCGTGCCGGAGCACTTCGAGAACGTGCCCGGACTCGGCGTGCGCGGCCGCGTCGAGGGACACGAGGTCACGGTGGGCCGCTTCCCTGGCGTACTCCCGGAGCCGCTGGCCCGCGCGAAGGCCGGGGCCGAGACGGAGGGACGTACGGCCGTCGTGGTCGTCCGGGACGGTGTGGCACTCGGTGTCGTCACCGTGGCCGATGCGATCAAGGAGACCAGCGTCCAAGCCGTACGGGACCTGCGCGCGCTGGGGCTGCGGCCGGTGCTGCTGACCGGGGACAACCGGGCGGTGGCCGAGGCGGTGGCACGGGCCGTCGGCATCGACGGCGCGGACGTGATCGCCGAGGTGCTGCCCGAGGACAAGGTCGGCGTCGTCCGGCGGCTCCAGGGCGAGGGGCGGACCGTCGCCATGGTCGGCGACGGCGTCAACGACGCGGCCGCCCTCGCCACCGCCGATCTGGGCCTGGCCATGGGCACCGGGACGGACGCGGCGATCGAGGCGAGCGATCTGACGCTGGTGCGCGGGGACCTGCTGGTGGCCGCGGACGCGATCCGACTGTCACGGCGCACGCTCGCCACGATCAAGGGCAACCTGGCGTGGGCCTTCGGGTACAACGTGGCTGCCCTGCCGCTGGCCGCGGGGGGCTTCCTCAACCCCATGATCGCGGGTGCGGCCATGGCCTTCTCGTCGGTGTTCGTGGTCACGAACAGCCTGCGGCTGCGGGCGTTCTCATGAGGGCGCGGCAGGGACACCGACCTCGCGGCGTGGTCGCCGGGGCGGAGCGGTAAGAGTCCCTCTAGAGTCGGACGCGCGCCTCACATAAGCTCTTCACAAGGCCCGCGCACCATCCTTACGCTGGGGCCTCGATCAACGTGTCGAGGCTCTTGCGCATCTTCAGGAGGTGCGCAAGAGACACAGATCACAGTGACGTGAACGTAACCAGCGGAAGGGTTCGTGGGTCTAAGTTGGCGATGTCGGAAGCGTCTTGGGGGGCGTGACTGACATCTGGGGATGTCTTGGGGGACGTTCCCGGGAACTGCGTTGCCGGGGCACGTACACCGGGGAGCTTTGAGCGGCCCTCCCGTCCGTACGCGTCCCGGCAGACCGCACCGCAGTGGTATGCCGAGTTCTGCTCGTTTTGCTCACAGCGATTCAGGCGCTGTCCCACAGACGCCCGGCCGGATCCCGTGGGGGGAATCCGCACCGGGACATGGGAAGGCGCCCTGGTCGTCGGCCCGTGGGGGGACCGGCGCGCCGGGGCGCCTTCTGCTTTTCTGGCTCATGCGCGCGTACCGCGTGGCGTACGCCGTTCTACGAAGACGGCGTACGCCACGGGTACGTACGACAGCTACGCGGCAGCGCCGCTCAGCGCTCCTCGACCGGGACGAAGTCGCGCTCGACCACGCCGGTGTAGATCTGGCGCGGGCGGCCGATGCGGGAGCCCGGCTCCTTGATCATCTCGTGCCACTGGGCGATCCAGCCCGGCAGACGGCCGAGGGCGAACAGGACCGTGAACATCTCGGTCGGGAAGCCCATGGCGCGGTAGATCAGGCCGGTGTAGAAGTCCACGTTCGGGTAGAGCTTGCGCTCGACGAAGTAGTCGTCGGACAGCGCGTGCTCCTCCAGCTTGAGCGCGATGTCGAGGAGCTCGTCCTCCTTGCCCAGGGCGGAGAGGACGTCGTGCGCGGCAGCCTTGATGATCTTGGCGCGCGGGTCGAAGTTCTTGTAGACCCGGTGGCCGAAGCCCATCAGGCGGACGCCGTCCTCCTTGTTCTTCACCTTGCGGATGAAGGTGTCGACGTCGTTGCCGGAGTCACGGATGCCCTCGAGCATCTCCAGGACGGACTGGTTGGCGCCGCCGTGCAGCGGGCCCCACAGTGCGTTGATGCCGGCCGAGATCGAGGCGAACATGTTGGCCTGCGAGGAGCCCACCAGGCGGACCGTGGAGGTCGAACAGTTCTGCTCGTGGTCGGCGTGCAGGATCAGCAGCTTGTCGAGCGCGGAGACGACGACCGGGTCAAGCTCGAACTCCTGCGCGGGGACCGAGAAGGTCATGCGCAGGAAGTTCTCGACGTAGCCGAGGTCGTTGCGCGGGTAGACGAACGGGTGGCCGATCGACTTCTTGTAGGCGTACGCCGCGATCGTCGGAAGCTTGGCGAGCAGCCGGATGGTGGAGAGATTGCGCTGCTTCTCGTCGAACGGGTTGTGGCTGTCCTGGTAGAAGGTGGACAGCGCCGAGACCACCGAGGACAGCATCGCCATCGGGTGGGCGTCGCGCGGGAAGCCCTTGTAGAAGTTCTTGACGTCCTCGTGCAGCAGGGTGTGCTGCGTGATGTCGTTCTTGAAGACGGAGAGCTCGTCGACCGTGGGCAGCTCGCCGTTGATCAGCAGGTAGGCGACCTCCAGGAAGGTGGAGCGCTCGGCCAGCTGCTCGATCGGGTAGCCGCGGTACCGGAGGATGCCCTGCTCGCCGTCGAGGTAGGTGATGGCGGATTTATAGGCGGCGGTGTTGCCGTAGCCGCTGTCCAGGGTCACCAGACCGGTCTGGGCGCGGAGCTTGCCGATGTCGAAGCCCTTGTCACCGACGGTGCTGTCGACCACCGGGTAGGTGTACTCGTTGCCGTCGTACCGCAGTACTACAGAGTTGTCGCTCACGTCTTCCCTCACCGACGTAGTGCCTCATCTTCGAGGTGCCCTGACTGTCTCTACCATCCCCCATTTGGCGCAGGAGAGTGCACTCGGGGTCGGCCGTTGGGCTCATCGGCGGCACTGAGTGCCGTCAACCTGCTCATCCTGCCCCCCTCCGACCGGTTCCGGAAGTGCTCTGTGACCTTCGCGACTCATTTGATCGATCATTTTTTTCCATGACCGGGGTGGCGGGGCGGGGCCGCCGGGTCGACGGGAGGGCTCAGCTCTCCAGGGGCCGCGGCGACAGCCTGAAGTCCAGTGCCGTGCAGCGGCGGCCGGCCGACACCGTGCGTACCGCCTGCCCGATCGCCTTGCGTGAACCGACGAGCACCACCAGCTTCTTGGCCCGGGTGACCGCGGTGTAGAGCAGATTGCGCTGGAGCATCATCCAGGCTCCGGTGGTGACCGGGATGACCACCGCCGGATACTCGCTGCCCTGGGAGCGGTGGATCGTCACCGCGTAGGCGTGGGCCAGCTCGTCGAGCTCGTCGAACTCATACGCCACCTCCTCGTCCTCGTCCGTCAGCACCGTCAGGCGCTGATCGACCGGGTCGAGCGCGGTGACCACGCCGACGGTGCCGTTGAAGACACCGTTCTTCCCCTTCTCGTAATTGTTGCGAATCTGGGTCACCTTGTCGCCGACGCGGAAGACGCGGCCGCCGAACCGCTTCTCGGGCAGGTCCGGGCGGGCGGGGGTGATCGCCTGCTGGAGCAGGCCGTTGAGGGTGCCCGCACCGGCGGGTCCGCGGTGCATGGGCGCGAGCACCTGTACGTCGCGGCGCGGGTCGAGGCCGAAGCGGGCCGGGATCCGCCGTGCCGCCACGTCCACGGTGAGCCGGCCGGCCTCCTCCGTGTCGTCCTCGACGAAGAGGAAGAAGTCCTTCAGGCCGTCGGTGAGGGGGTGCTGTCCGGCGTTGATGCGGTGCGCGTTGCTGACGACGCCGGACTGCTGGGCCTGGCGGAACACGCGGGTGAGCCGGACGGCCGGGATCGGGCTGCCGTCGGCCAGCAGGTCCCGCAGGACCTCGCCGGCACCCACGCTCGGCAGCTGGTCGACGTCGCCGACGAAGAGCAGGTGGGCGCCCGGCGGCACGGCCTTGACCAGCTTGTTGGCGAGCAGCAGGTCGAGCATGGAGGCCTCGTCGACCACGACCAGGTCGGCGTCCAGCGGGCGGTCCCTGTCGTACGCCGCGTCGCCGCCGGGCTTCAGCTCCAGCAGCCGGTGCACGGTGGAGGCCTCGGCGCCGGTCAGCTCGGACAGGCGCTTGGCGGCGCGTCCGGTGGGCGCCGCGAGCACGACCTTGGCCCGCTTGGCCCGGGCCAGCTCGACGATGGACCGTACGGTGAACGACTTGCCGCAGCCGGGCCCGCCGGTGAGGACGGCGACCTTCTCGGTCAGCGCAAGCCGTACGGCCTGCTCCTGCTCGGGCGCGAGGTCGACGCCCGTACGCCCCTTGAGCCAGCCCAGGGCCTTGTCCCAGGTCACGTCCCGGAAGGCGGGCATCCGGTCCTCGTCGGTGCGCAGGAGGCGCAGCAGCTGCGCGGAGAGGGAGAGTTCGGCGCGGTGGAAGGGGACCAGGTAGACGGCGGTCACGGGGTCCCCTCCGTCCGGCCCGGGCACCTTCTCCCGTACGACACCGGGGTCGTCGCCGTCCTCGGGGGGTGCCGCCAGCTGCGCGAGGCACTCGATGACGAGCCCGGTGTCGACCTGGAGGAGTTTGACGGCGTCCGCAATGAGCCGCTCCTCCGGCAGGTAGCAGTGCCCCTGGTCGGCGGACTGCGACAGCGCGTACTGCAGGCCGGCCTTGACGCGCTCGGGACTGTCGTGCGGGATGCCGACGGACCGGGCGATGCGGTCGGCGGTGAGGAAGCCGATGCCCCAGACGTCGGCGGCGAGGCGGTACGGCTGGTTCCTGACGACGGAGACGGAGGCGTCGCCGTACTTCTTGTAGATGCGGACGGCGATGGAGGTGGACACCTCGACGGTCTGCAGGAAGAGCATGACCTCCTTGATCGCCTTCTGCTCCTCCCAGGCGTCGGCGATCTTCTTGGTGCGCTTGGGGCCGAGACCGGGGACCTCGATCAGCCGCTTCGGCTCCTCCTCGATGATCTTCAGGGTGTCCAGCCCGAAGTGCTGGGTGATCCGGTCGGCGAAGACGGGCCCGATGCCCTTGACGAGTCCGGACCCGAGGTAACGGCGGATGCCCTGGACGGTGGCCGGGAGGACGGTCGTGTAGTTCTCCACGGTGAACTGCCGGCCGTACTGGGGGTGCGACCCCCAGCGCCCCTCCATCCTCAGCGACTCCCCCACCTGGGCGCCGAGGAGCGCGCCGACGACGGTGAGCAGATCACCTCCGCCGCGGCCGGTGTCGACGCGGGCGACGGTGTATCCGTTCTCCTCGTTGGCGTACGTGATCCGCTCGAGCACACCTTCCAGCACGGCGAGCCGCCGCTCTCCGCCCCCGGCCGCTTCCGCCCGCCCCGCACGACTCGCCTCCTTGGTCATGATCCGACGCTACCGCCGGGGTGTGACAGACGGGGACGGGCGGACGGGACCACGGTGAGCCAGGGCAGTTCAGCTCCCGGCCGCGCACGCTCCCCTGACGTGACGTCACGCGGTGGCTCCCCTCAACCACCGGGGCGTCGAAGGAGGTTGCCGACCGCCGCACCGGCCGCGCCGCTGCCGACCGCGTCACCCCACGAGCCCGCTCGCCCCAAGTGACCCCCGTCACACAGGTCACAATCCGGTCTCGCCCTCACTCCGCCTCTTGAAGGGGGGAATGTAATCGATTCCAATCCTCTTTGTCAGTCGTGAAAACGATTCCACGGACTCACAAGGAGGTGGTCCGGCGATGGCGAGCATCAAGGACGTCGCCGCCGAGGCGGGGGTCTCCGTCGCCACGGTGTCGCGCGTCCTGAACGACCACCCGTCGGTCAGCGCCGAGGCACGCACCCGTGTGCTGGCCGCCGTCGAGGCGCTGGGCTACCGCCCGAACGCCGTCGCCCGGTCCCTGCGCACCGACCAGACCCACACCCTCGGCCTGGTCATCAGCGACGTACTCAACCCGTACTTCACCCATCTGGCCCGCTCCGTCGAGGAGGAGGCCCGCGCCCTCGGCTACAGCGTGATCATCGGCAACGCCGACGAGCGGCCCGACCTCCAGGACCACCATGTGCGCAACCTGCTGGACCGGCGGATCGACGGACTGCTCGTCTCCCCGACGGACGGCGGGTCGCCGCTCATGCTGGACGCCGCACGGGCCGGCACCCCGATGGTCTTCGTCGACCGGTGGATCGCGGGCGTCGACGTACCCGTCGTACGCTCCGACGGCTGCGCCGCCGTCCACGATCTGGTCCGTCATCTGCACGGGCTGGGCCACCGGCGGCTCGCGATCATCGCCGGTCCGGCGGCGACCACGACCGGCCGTGAGCGTGTCGAGGCCTTCCGCGAGGCCCTGGCCGAGTACGGGCTTCCCCTCCCGGACGCCTACATCGGCCAGGGCGACTTCCAGGCGGAGAGCGGACGGCGCGCCACCGAGGCGTTCCTCGACCTGCCCGAGCCGCCCGAGGTCGTCTTCGCCGCAGACAACCTGATGGCGCTCGGCGCCCTGGACGCCATCCGGGCGCGCGGGCTGCGGGTGCCGGACGACATCGCGCTCGCCGCGTTCGACGACATCCCGTGGTTCGTGCACACCGATCCGCCGATCACCGCGATCGCCCAGCCCACGGGCCGGCTGGGACGCGCCGCCGTGCGCGCGCTGGTCGACCGCATCGAGGGGCGGCACCCCGAGTCCGTCACCCTCCCCGCCCGTCTCGTCGTACGCCGCTCGTGCGGCGAGCCGCCTGCACAGGCCCCCGCTGTGCAGTTCCCCGTACAAAGGAGCCAGTCGTGAGCAACCCGGACGAGTTGCTGCGCATCGAAGGCATACGCAAGACCTTCCCCGGCGTGGTCGCGCTGGACGGCGTCGACTTCGATCTGCGCCGCGGCGAGGTGCACGTGCTGCTCGGTGAGAACGGCGCGGGCAAGAGCACCCTCATCAAGATGCTCTCCGGCGCCTACCGCCCCGACGCCGGCCGGATCCTGGTCGGCGGCGAGGAGGTGCGCATCCACGGTGCGCAGGACTCCGAGCGCCTCGGGATCGCCACCATCTACCAGGAGTTCAACCTCGTTCCCGACCTGACCGTCGCCGAGAACATCTTCCTGGGCCGCCAGCCGCGCCGCTTCGGCATGATCGACCGCAAGAAGATGGAGGCGGACGCCGCCGAACTCCTCGAACGCGTCGGCGTGCACGTGTCGCCCCGCGCGCGGGTGCGTGAACTGGGCATCGCCCGGCTCCAGATGGTCGAGATCGCGAAGGCGCTCAGCCTGAACGCGCGCGTGCTCATCATGGACGAGCCGACGGCCGTGCTCACCTCCGAAGAGGTCGAGAAGCTGTTCGCCATCGTGCGCTCACTGCGCGAGGACGGCGTCGGCATCGTCTTCATCACCCACCATCTGGAGGAGATCGCCGCTCTCGGGGACCGGGTGACCGTGATCCGCGACGGCAGGAGCGTCGGGCAGGTGCCCGCCTCCACGCCCGAGGACGAGCTCGTGCGCCTCATGGTGGGACGGTCGATCGAGCAGCAGTACCCACGCGAACGGCCGGACACCGGCACGGCGTTGCTCACCGTCGAGGGGCTCACCCGGGACGGGGTCTTCCACGACGTGTCGTTCGAGGTGCGGGCCGGTGAGGTCGTCGGCATCGCGGGGCTGGTGGGGGCCGGCCGTACGGAGGTCGTACGGGCCGTGTTCGGCGCCGATCCCTATGACCGGGGAGCCGTGCGCGTCGCCGGCACTCAGGTGCGCCGGTACGACGTGAACGCCGCGATGGCGGCCGGGATCGGGCTCGTGCCCGAGGACCGCAAGGGTCAGGGCCTCGTGCTGGACGCGTCCATCGAGGAGAACCTCGGGCTCGTGACCATGCGGGCCGCGACCCGCGGCGGGCTCGTCGACCGCAAGGGGCAGCACGCCGCCGCGGCCGAGGTCGCCGAGCAGCTCCGCGTGCGGATGGCCGGTCTCGGCCAGCACGTGCGCACGCTCTCCGGTGGCAACCAGCAGAAGGTCGTCATCGGCAAGTGGCTCCTGGCGAACACCAAGGTGCTCATCCTCGACGAGCCGACGCGCGGTATCGACGTCGGCGCCAAGGTCGAGATCTACCAGCTGATCAACGAACTCACGGCCGCGGGCGCCGCCGTCCTGATGATCTCCAGCGATCTGCCCGAGGTGCTCGGCATGAGCGACCGGGTGCTGGTCATGGCCCAGGGCCGGATCGCGGGCGAACTGACCGCCGACGAGGCGACGCAGGACTCCGTCATGGCGCTCGCCGTCAGCACACCCACCACGTCTGTGAACGAAATGGAGGCCACCCGTGGCCACTGACACGCTCAAGAGCACAGCGGGCGCCGGTGGCGCCGCGGGGGTCCGCAGACTCCTGCTCGACAACGGCGCGCTCACCGCGCTGATCGTCCTCGTCGTCGCGATGTCGGCGCTGTCCGGCGACTTCCTGACGACCGACAACCTCCTGAACATCGGCGTCCAGGCGGCCGTCACGGCCATCCTCGCCTTCGGCGTCACCTTCGTGATCGTCTCGGCGGGCATCGACCTGTCGGTGGGTTCGGTCGCCGCGCTGTCGGCCACCGTCCTGGCCTGGAGCGCCACGTCGGCGGGCGTCCCCGTCGCGATAGCGGTGATCCTGGCGATCGCGACCGGACTCGCCGCCGGACTCGTCAACGGCGTCCTGATCTCGTACGGGAAGCTCCCGCCGTTCATCGCGACGCTCGCCATGCTGTCGGTGGGCCGCGGTCTGTCGCTGGTCATCTCGCAGGGCTCCCCGATCGCGTTCCCGAACTCGGTGTCGCACCTCGGTGACACGCTGGGCGGCTGGCTGCCCGTGCCGGTCCTCGTCATGGTCGTCATGGGCCTGATCACCGCGTTCGTCCTCGGTCGTACGTACATCGGCCGCTCCATGTACGCGATCGGCGGCAACGAGGAAGCGGCCCGTCTGTCGGGTCTGCGGGTGAAGAAGCAGAAGATCGCGATCTACGCGCTGTCGGGTCTGTTCGCCGCGGCCGCGGGCATCGTGCTCGCCGCGCGCCTGTCCTCCGCGCAGCCGCAGGCCGCCAACGGCTACGAGCTGGACGCGATCGCCGCGGTCGTCATCGGCGGCGCCTCCCTCGCGGGCGGCACCGGCAAGGCGTCGGGCACGCTGATCGGCGCGCTGATCCTGGCGGTGCTGCGCAACGGCCTCAACCTCCTGTCGGTGTCCGCCTTCTGGCAGCAGGTCGTCATCGGTGTCGTGATCGCCCTGGCGGTGCTCCTCGACACCGTGCGCCGCAAGGCCGGGACCACCCCGGTGGCCGCCGGCACCTCGCCGGGCGGCCGGGCCCGGCAGACTCTGACGTACGCGCTCGCGGCCGTGGTCGCGGTGGCCGTGGTGGGCGGGATGTCCTTCCTGCACGGCGGCTCGTCCTCCACGACGCCGAAGGTGGGCCTGTCGCTGTCCACCCTCAACAACCCCTTCTTCGTGCAGATCAAGCAGGGCGCGCAGGCGGAGGCGAAGAAGCTGGGCGTCGACCTGACCGTCACGGACGCGCAGAACGACGCCTCGCAGCAGGCCAACCAGCTGCAGAACTTCACCAGCTCGGGCCTCGGCGCCATCGTCGTCAACCCGGTGGACTCGGACGCCGCGGCCCCGGCGGTGCGGGCCGCGAACAAGGCGGGCGTCCCCGTCGTGGGCGTCGACCGCGGCGTCAACAAGGCGAAGACGGCCGCGCTGGTCGCCTCCGACAACGTCGAGGGCGGCAAGCTGGGCGCCAAGGCGCTGGCCGAGAAGCTCGGCGGCAAGGGCAAGATCGTCATCCTGCAGGGTCTGGCCGGGACGTCCGCGAGCCGTGAGCGCGGCGCGGGCTTCGCGGAGGGCCTGAAGGCCTACCCGGGCATCCAGGTCGTCGCCGAGCAGCCCGCCGACTTCGACCGCACCAAGGGCCTCGACGTGATGACGAACCTGCTCCAGGCCCACCCGGACATCCAGGGCGTCTTCGCCGAGAACGACGAGATGGCGCTCGGCGCGATCAAGGCGCTGGGGTCGAAGGCCGGGAAGTCCGTCCAGGTCGTCGGCTTCGACGGTGAGCCGGACGGACTCGCCGCGGTCAAGGCGGGCACGCTGTATGCGTCGGTGGCGCAGCAGCCCTCGCAGCTGGGCCGGATCGCGATCGACAACGCGCTGCGGGCCGCTGAGGGCAAGAAGGTCGAGGAAACGGTCATGGTGCCGGTGAAGGTGGTGACCAAGGAGAACGTGGCCGGGTTCACCGGCTGATCCGCACCGTCCGGTCGCCACGGCGGCGGGCCGCGCAGCACGCGCGGCCCGCGGCCGTGGCACCGGATTCACCGCTTTGTCGTATCCACGGGGATCCGTTGGGATCCGTCGGGATCCGTTGGGAGACAGTTCATGTACGACTACGACCTCCTGGTCGTGGGTTCGGCCAACGCCGACCTGGTGATCGGGGTCGAGCGGCGGCCCGCGGCCGGGGAGACCGTGCTCGGCTCCGACCTGGCCGTCCACCCGGGCGGCAAGGGCGCGAACCAGGCGGTGGCCGCCGCCCGCCTCGGTGCCCGTACGGCGCTGCTGGCCCGGGTCGGTGACGACGCGCACGGACGGCTGCTGCTGGACGCGCAGCGCGCGGCGGGCGTCGACACGGTGGGGGTCCTGGTCGGCGGGGCGCCCACGGGGGTCGCGCTGATCACGGTGGACCCGTCGGGGGACAACAGCATCGTGGTCTCCCCGGGCGCCAACGGGCGGCTCGCCCCCGAGGACGTACGGGCCGCGCAGAGCCTGCTGCACGCCTCCCGGGTGGTGTCGGCGCAACTGGAGATCCCGCTGGAGACGGTCGAGGAGGTCGTACGGAACCTGCCGTCCGGTACCCGGTTCGTGCTGAACCCGTCGCCGCCGAGGCCACTGCCCGCCGAGGTGCTGGCGGCCTGTGACCCGCTGATCGTGAACGAGCACGAGGCACGGGTCATCGCGGGCGACGAACTGGGCGGGGCGCCCGAGGACTGGGCGCGGGCGCTGCTGGCGCTCGGCCCCCGCTCGGTGGTGGTGACGCTGGGCGCGGAGGGGGCGCTGGTGGCGGCCGACGACGCCATGACGCGCATCCCCTCCGTGAAGGTGGACGCCGTCGACACGACGGGCGCGGGCGACGCGTTCACGGCGGCGCTGGCCTGGCGGCTGGGCACGGGTACGGCGCTGCCGGAGGCGGCGGCGTACGCGGCGCGGGTGGGGGCGGCGGCGGTCACGCGCCCCGGGGCTCAGGAGTCCTACCCCACCGCCGAGGAGGTCGACGCCCTGTGCTGTGCCGGCGTGGGGGACGCCCCCCAGGCCGGCGGGCGAGACGGCGAGCCGGGAGCGTCCCTGCGAGGTGGGTCCCTGTGAAGAAGGCCGGAATTCTGAACCGTCATCTCGCGGGCGCACTGGCCGAGTTGGGGCACGGGCACGGGGTCCTGATATGCGACGCGGGCATGCCGATCCCGGCGGGCCCCCGGGTCGTGGACCTGGCGTTCCGCGCCGGGGTGCCGTCCTTCGCGGAGGTCCTGGACGGTCTGCTTCAGGAGCTGGTGGTGGAGGGCGCCACGGCCGCGCACGAGGTGCGGGACGCCAACCCGCAGGCCACGGCGCTGCTTCAGGCCCGCTTCCCGGACCTCGAGCTGGTCCCGCACGAGAAGCTGAAGCGGCTCACGGCCGACGCCCACCTGGTGGTCCGCACCGGCGAGGCCCGCCCGTACGCGAACGTACTCCTGCGCTGCGGCGTCTTCTTCTGAACCGGCCGCTCCGCCCGAGAGACCCCGAGATACTTCGAGGGGCCCGGTCACTGCCCGGGCCCCTCGGCTTCCCCCCACCCCGCCAGAACCCCCGTGATCCCCCCAGATCCCCCCGGGGAGTCCTGACTCCCCTTACGACACGCAGAGAGCGGCAAGGGTTGCACCGTTCGCCGAGAAATTTTCCGCCGACCCCCGTGCGGGCGGCGCGGGCGGCGCAAGCCTGACTGGCACGGGCTGTGGACGGGGGCGATGATGGATGAAGAGAAGAAGGTGATGGATCACGAACGACCGTGAGCCGGACAAGGCAGACTCCCCCTCGCCGAAGGCGCCCGCTCCGGAGCGGACGTCGGCCCCCGAGGCCATGCGGAGCGCGGCTGCGCAGCTGACCGAGCTGCTCGGGCGGGCTCCTCAGTCCGTTTCGGCGCTGAGGCCGACGGATCAGGGCTGGGAGGCCCTCATCGAGGTCCTCGAGCTGGAGCGCGTTCCGGACACGAGCAGCGTCATGGCCAGCTACAGGGTCGTTCTGGACCCCGCGGGCAATCTGATGGGCTACGAACGCGTACGCCGCTACACCCGCGCGCAGGTCGACAAAGAGGGCCGCTGACAGCGGCCGACGCCCTTCGCTTGAAGGGGAAGATTGTGACTGTAGTGCCGCAGGGCGGTGGTCTGCCGGCCGGCGGGGGCGGCGGAGGCTCGGGCAACCTCTACGACGTACTGGAACTGGTCCTCGACCGGGGCCTGGTCATCGACGCGTTCGTACGGTTGTCCCTCATCGGTATCGAGATCCTGAAGGTCGACGCACGCGTCGTCGTGGCGAGCGTGGACACCTATCTGCGCTTCGCCGAGGCTTGCAACCGACTGGATCTGGAGTCGGGCCGCAAGGCCCCCGCGACGTTGACCGACATCACCCAGAGCGTCACCGAGGGTGGTGCCCGGGGCAAGAGCAAGGGTGCGCTGACCGGCGCGGTGGAGGCGTTCACGGAATCGCTCCAGAAGGGGAGCAAGGAGCGCGAGAGGGAACACGAGCACGTCGAACGCGACTCGGGCCGCCGTTCCTCGAAGGACCGGGAGGAGTGAGCGGGCCGATGTCGCTGTACGTGTACGCGATCACCAAGGACTCGCATCCGCTGGATCTGGACGGGGTCAAGGGCGTGGGTGAGGCCCCCGCCGAGCTGCACGCCGTCCACAGCGGTTCGCTCTGCGCCGTCGTCAGTGACGCCCCCGAGGACCTGTCGGTCGCGCGCCGGGACCTGGAGGCGCACAACGAGGTCCAGGGACGTCTGTGGGCCGGCGGCAGCATCCTGCCGCTCGGCTTCGGGTACGTCGCGGAGAACGAGGACGCCGTACGCGCGGTGCTGGAGGCGCGGGCGGAGGAGTTCTCCCGGCGTCTGGACGAGCTCACCGGGCGGGCGGAGATCAACATCAAGGGCGTCTGGCAGGAGGACGCGCTGCTGCGCACCATCCTCGAGGAGTCCGACCAGGTCCGGGCGCTGAGCGAGCGGACCCGCGAGGGCGGGAGCTACGACGACCGGCTGGCGCTCGGTCAGCTCGTGGCCCAGGAGGTACAGAACCGTCAGGACGCGCTGGCCGAGGAGGTCGTCGCCGCCCTGCGTCCGCTCGCAGTGTCCGAGAAGACCTCCCCGCCCTCCAAGCAGTACTTCGTGAACGCGTCCTTCCTGGTGGAGGGGGAGCGGACGGAGGAGTTCACGCGAACCGGGCAGGAACTGGCCGAACGCCTCGGAGAGGGCATCGAGCTGCGGGTACGGGGGCCGCTGCCGCCGTACAGCTTCGCCTGAGCGTTGCGATCGACCGGCCCGGACGGCATGAGGAGGCGCTGTGGGAGGACTGGTCACGGGGATCCTGGGGCTGCCGCTCGCCCCGTTCAAGGGCATCGGCTGGGTGCTCGACAAGGTCGTCCAGAACGCGGAGCAGGAATACTACGACCCGGCTCCCATCCAGGAGGAGCTGATCAACCTGGAGCAGGCGCGGACCGAGGGCCGTATCGGCGAGGAGGAGTTCGCGCAGCGCGAGGAGGCGCTGCTGCACCGCCTGGAGGAGATCAGGGCCTACCACCTGCGGCGTGCGCAGGGCGGGCCGTGACGGTCGGCGAAAGAAAGAAGACGGAACCATGAACAACGCCAAGATCGGCGCGGCTGTTGTCGGCGGCTACCTGCTGGGCCGGACGAAGAAGGGCAAGCTCGCCCTGAGCCTGGGGGCGGCGCTGGCCGGGTCGCGGATGAGGCCCGGGCAGGTCGGCAAACTGCTCCAGGACTCCCCCGTTCTCGGCAACGTCAGCAAGCAGGTGCGCGGTGAAC
Source organism: Streptomyces sp. NPDC107546 (assembly GCF_055639175.1). Taxonomy (NCBI): domain Bacteria; kingdom Bacillati; phylum Actinomycetota; class Actinomycetes; order Kitasatosporales; family Streptomycetaceae; genus Streptomyces; species Streptomyces sp. NPDC107546. Next base: position 110,761 of record NZ_JBVKBA010000005.1, read on the forward strand.
TGGCGAGCGCGGGAAAGGCCGCGGCCACCACCGTGCTGTCGGCGAAGGCCGAGAGCCTGGCCGACGCCCTGCACGAACGCACCGTGGGGCTGAAGGAGAAGGCGCACGGCGAGGGCGGGCGCAGCCGGGACGAGGAAGCCCGCGACCAGGAAGGCGCGGACGAGGAGGACCGGGACGAGGGCGACCGGGACGACGGAAGCCGGGGAGAGCGTCGGAGCGGAGCAGGGGAGGAGCCGGGTCGCCGGGGCAAGGGGCGTGAGAAGCAGGCGAAGAGCGGGTCCGCACGATCAAGGAGGCCGGACGATGGTTGAGGGCACCCTCAACAAGGTTCGCGATCAGGTGCAGGGGAACCCTGGCGCGGACCGGCTGAAGGAAGAGCTGGAGAACTACCTGCAGGCCCGGCTCCAGGTGATGCTCGAGGGCATGGGCGAGCGGCTGGGTGAGGGGGCGCGCCGGCTGGCGGAGACGCACGTCGGTCCCGGCATGTTGTCCAAGCTCGCCCTCAAAGGCGGCAAGAGGCTCCTCGGAGGCGGAGGCGGAGGCGGAGGCGACGGCGCGGGAGCGGGCGGGATGCTGTCCCAGGCGAAGGACACGCTGCTCGGCAAGGCCAAGGAGGCGGTGGGCGGAGGCGGCAAGGGCAAGCCCGGCGGCCCGCAGCGCGGGCTGACCATCATCGAGGACGTCGACGTGGGCGTGCCCGTGCGCGAGGCCTACAACCAGTGGACGCAGTTCCCGGACTTCGAACGGTTCGCCAAGGGTGTCGAGGACGTCCGGCGGGAGGACGAGACAACGACCCACTGGCAGGCGAAGATCGCCAAGTCACGTCGTCAGTGGCGGGGCGTCGTGACCGAGCAGGTGCCCGACGAGCGCATCGCCTGGACCACCGAGGGCCCCAAGGGCACGAACAAGGGCGTCGTCACCTTCCACCCGCTCGGCGACAACCTCACCAAGGTGCTGCTCGTCCTGCAGTACTACCCCAAGGGCCTGTTCGAGAAGACGGGCAGCCTGTGGCGCGCACAGGGGCGGCGGGTGCGGCTCGATCTCAAGCTCTACCGCTCGTTCGTCATGTCCCGCGGTGAGGCCACCGGCGCTTGGCGCGGCGAGGTCCGCGACGGGGAGGTGGTCCGCAGCTCCGAGGAGGTCGAGCGCGAGGAAGAGGCGGAGAAGGAGGGCCGCGGGGAGCGCGAAGAGGAGCCCGAGGAGCGGGAAGAGGAGCCCGAGGAGCGCCGCCCGGACGAGGAAGAGGACGAGGAAGAAGAGGAAGACAGAGAAGAGGGACGTCGGGGACGCCGCGACGGGGACGAAGAGGACGAGGAAGAAGAGGAGCCCGACTCCAGCTACGAGGAGGACGACGAGCGGGAGGAGGACGAGGACGAGGACGAACAACCCGACGACCGCTACGACGAGAGGGAGGCATCCGAAGGGCGCCGGCGCCGCGGATAGTCGCGGGCGCCGGGGTGCGCGAGCCCGCGGGTCTTCGCGTCGCCGCCGTCGGGTGCTCAAGGAAACGAGGTCGAGTGTGCCGTGTCCGAGCCCGCCGTTCCCGCGTCGCGGCCCCTGACCCCCTACAGCCAGGGGTCCTCCGGCGCGAACCTGGCCGACATCCTTGAACGCGTGCTCGACAAGGGCATCGTGATCGTCGGCGACATCAAGATCAATCTCCTCGACATCGAGTTGCTCACCATCAAACTCCGGCTTCTGGTCGCGTCCGTGGACAAGGCCCGGGAGATCGGCATCGACTGGTGGGAGCACGACCCGGCGCTGTCCTCCCGCGCGGACGGCCGACGCAGCCTGAAGGAGCAGAACGAGCGGCTGCGGTCCGAGGTGGAGGAACTGCGCAAACAGCTCGCCAGCTCCCCGACGCCCGAGCTGTCCGAAGGCAGGTCCGCCCGCCGCCGGCCGCGGGAGGACCGCGACACCGAACGGGAGCCGCGACGGGACCGCGACACCGAACGGGAGCCGCGACGGGACCGCGACACCGAACGAGAGCCGCGCACCGAACCCCGGCGCACCAGGCGCAGGACCGATGAGGACGAGGACCGGAGCTGAGGACGGTGGACGAGCAGCTGTGCTACGCGTATGCCGTACTGGGGGCGTCGGCCCTGGACGAGACGGCGCTCGCGCCTGTCCGGGGCGTGGCGGACGCCCCCGTCACCCTGGTCCGCCACGGTCAGGTGGCGGCCGCGGTCAGCGCGGTGCCCGCGGCCGAGTTCTCGGAGGCGGCCCTGAAGGCCGGCCTGGAGGATCTGCGGTGGCTGGAGGCGACGGCCCGGGCGCACCACTTCGTGATCGAGACCCTCGCCGGGCACACCACGGTCCTTCCCCTGCGGCTGGCCACCGTCTACCTGGACGAGAGCCGGGTACGGGAGATGCTGGCCGGGCGGGAGGCGGAGTTCGCCGCTCTCCTCGACCGGCTCGCCGCGCACGTGGAGTGGGGCGTGAAGGTCTACGTCGAGGCGCCGCCGGAGCCCTCGCCCGCCCAGGCGCCCACCGGCGCCCCGGCGGCCGAGGAGAACCCGGGGAAGGCGTATCTGCGCAGCCGTCGGCACCATCGGCAGGCACGCGAGGACGCCTGGCGGCTCGCCGAGGAGGCCGTGCGGCGGACCGAGCAGGAGGCCAGGGGCCTGGCGGTGGAGCGCACCCGGCACCGGCCGCAGCAGGGGGGCCTCGCGCGGGTGCCGGGCGAGAACATCGCCAACGACGCCTATCTGGTCCCGCGCCGGCTGTCCGAGGAGTTCCGCGACCGGATGCTGCACGCCGCCGACGGCCTGCCCGGGATCCGCGTGGACGTCACCGGGCCGTGGGCGCCGTACTCCTTCACCGCGCCGCTCGCGCCCGACGCGCGGGAAGGGGCCGGGCAGCGGTGAGCGAGTACGGCCCGTACGACGACCGCCCGGTCGCCCAGCCGCAGGTGGCGTTGATCGACCTGCTGGACCGGCTGCTGAGCGGCGGTGTGGTGCTCACCGGCGATCTCGTGCTGTCCATCGCCGACGTGGACCTGGTGCGGATCTCGCTGCGCGCGGTGATCGTCGCGATCCGCGAGGAGCTGGACGCGGAGTGGGCGACGTTCCTGCCCCCGGGACACTCCGCACTTCCGGTCTACGGGAGCCACGGTGACGGGCCCGGCTGACGGCCCGCGCACGGACCGGCTGCGGGAGGTGGCCCAGGCCGCGACCCGGGCGTTCTCGCTGCTGCCCGCCCGCCCGGACGAGGTCCCCCCGCCGTCCGCCGACCGGGGCGGGGGCGTCGCGCGCCGGCTGCACGCCGACCCGGAGACGGTAGAGCGGGACCTTGTCAAACTGGTCCTCACCATCGTCGAGTTGCTGCGCCAGCTGATGGAGCGGCAGGCCCTGCACCGCGTCGACGAGGGCGGCCTCACCGAGGAGCAGGAGGAACGGCTCGGACTGACCCTGATGCTCCTGCACGACCGGATGGCCGACCTGTGCGACCAGTACGGCCTCACCATGGCCGACCTCAACATCGACCTGGGTCCGCTGGGCACGCTGCTTCCGCCGTGAGAGCCTGTGGGCGGACCGGGCCGCGCGGGCCCGGCCCACCCGGGGGCGTCACCGGATCACGTGCTCCACGAACCGCGCCACCGTCTCCGCGAGGACCTCCCGGCCGTCCCGCGCCCACAGCCCGTCGTTGAACAGCTCGACCTCGATGGGACCGGTGTAGCCCGCGGCTTCCACGTATCCCTTCCACTCGCGCATGTCGATCGCGCCGTCGCCGATCTGCCCGCGGCCGTTGAGGACGCCCTCCGGCAACGGGGTGGTCCAGTCGGCGAGCTGGAAGGTGTGGATGCGGCCGCCGACGCCCGCGCGGGCGATCTGTTCGGGGGCCGTGTCGTCCCACCAGATGTGGTACGTGTCCACCGTGACGCCCACCTGTTCCGCCGGGAATCGCTCGGCCAGGTCGAGGGCCTGGGCCAGGGTCGAGACCACACAGCGGTCAGAGGCGTACATCGGGTGGAGCGGCTCGATGGCCAGTCGCACACCGCGCTCGGCCGCGTACGGGCCCAGTTCCGCGAGCGCGTCCGCGATCCGCTCGCGCGCCCCGCGCAGGTCCTTGGAGCCGGCCGGCAGCCCGCCCGAGACCAGGACCAGGGTGTCCGTGCCCAGCGTGGCCGCCTCGTCGACCGCCCGGCGGTTGTCGTCGAGGGCGCGCGCCCGCTCGTCGGGGTCGATCGCGGTGAGGAAGCCGCCCCGGCACAGGGTCGTCACCGTCAGCCCGGCGTCACGGACCAGCTTCGCCGTGGCCTCCAGGCCGTGGGACTGCACGGGCTCCCGCCACAGGCCCACGCCCCGCACACCCGACTCCTGGCAGGCATCGACCAGTTCGGGCACGGACAGCTGCTTCACCGTCATCTGGTTGATGGAGAACCGCTCCGGTGCCGTGCTCACTGGGCCACTCCGTACAGGGACAACAGCGTCTTCATGCGTGTCTCGGCCAACTCCGGGTTCGGCAACAGGCGCAGCCCGTCGGCGAGTTCGTACGCCTTCGCGAAGTGCGGCAGCGAGCGCGCCGACTGCAGGCCGCCGACCATCGTGAAGTGCTCCTGGTGGCCCGCGAGCCAGGCCAGGAAGACCACACCCGTCTTGTAGAAGCGGGTGGGCTCCTGGAACAGGTGGCGGGACAGCTCCACCGTGGGGTCGAGGAGTTCCCGGAAACCCTTCACGTCACCGGTGTCCAGGACCCGTACCGCCTCGGCGGCCAGCGGGCCGAGCGGGTCGAAGATCCCGAGCAGGGCGTGGCTGAAGCCCTGCTCGTCGCCGGCGATCAGCTCCGGGTAGTTGAAATCGTCACCGGTGTAACAGCGCACGCCCTGCGGGAGGCGCCGGCGCAGGTCGACCTCGCGCCGGGCGTCGAGCAGGGAGATCTTGACGCCGTCCACCTTGTCCGGGTGGGCGGCGACGACCTCGAGGAACACGTCCGTGGCGGCGTCCAGGTCGCTGGAGCCCCAGTAGCCCTCCAATGCCGGGTCGAACATCGGGCCGAGCCAGTGCAGGACGACGGGTTCGGCGGCCTGGCGCAGCAGGTGGCCGTAGAGCTCCAGGTAGTCCTCGGGACCCTTCGCCGTGGCGGCCAGGGCGCGGGACGCCATGAGGATCGCCTGCGCGCCCGCCTCCTCCACCACGGCGAGCTGCTCCTCGTACGCCTTGCGGATCTCCTCCAGGGAGCCGGCGGCGAGCTGGTCGGTGCCGACCCCGCAGGCGATCCGCCCGCCGACCGCCTTGGCCTCCGCGGCGGACCGACGGATCAGCTCGGCCGCGCCCGCCCAGTCCAGGCCCATCCCGCGCTGCGCGGTGTCCATGGCCTCCGCGACGCCGAGCCCGTGCGACCACAGATGGCGGCGGAAGGCGAGCGTGGCATCCCAGTCGACCGCGGCGGGCGAGTCGGGGGACACGTCCGCGTACGGGTCGGCGACGACGTGCGCCGCGGAGAAGACCGTACGGGAGGTGAACGGCGTGCCGGAGGTGAGGGCGAGGGGCTCGCGGCGCGGCTCGTAGGCCCTGAGCCGCCCGCTCGCGTCGGGGAGGTGGACGGTCACAGGGAGATCTCCGGTACGTCGAGGCGGCGGCCCTCGGCCGAGGACTTCAGGCCCAGTTCGGCGAGCTGCACGCCGCGGGCGCCGGCCAGCAGGTCCCAGTGGTAGGGGGCGTCGGTGTAGACGTGCTTGAGGAACAGCTCCCACTGGGCCTTGAAGCCGTTGTCGAACTCGCCGTTGTCCGGGACCTCCTGCCACTGGTCGCGGAAGACCTCGGTGGCGGGGATGTCCGGGTTCCACACGGGCTTCGGGGTCGCCGAGCGGTGCTGCACGCGGCACTTGCGCAGTCCCGCGACCGCCGAGCCCTCCGTGCCGTCCACCTGGAACTCCACCAGTTCGTCGCGGTTGACGCGCACCGACCAGGAGGAGTTGATCTGGGCGATCGCGCCGCCTTCGAGTTCGAAGATGCCGTACGCGGCGTCGTCCGCCGTCGCGTCGTACGGCTTGCCGTTCTCGTCCCAGCGCTGCGGGATGTGGGTGGTCGCCAGGGCCTGTACGGACCTCACGCGGCCGAACAGCTCGTGCAGCACGTACTCCCAGTGCGGGAACATGTCGACAACGATGCCACCGCCGTCCTCGGCACGGTAGTTCCAGGAGGGACGCTGGGCGGGCTGCCAGTCGCCCTCGAACACCCAGTACCCGAACTCACCGCGCACCGAAAGGATCCGGCCGAAGAAGCCGCCGTCGATGAGCCGCTTCAGCTTCAGCAGGCCGGGCAGGAAGAGCTTGTCCTGGACGACGCCGTGCTTGACGCCCTTCTCATGGGCGAGGCGGGCCAGTTCCAGGGCGCCCTCCAGGCCGGTGGCCGTCGGCTTCTCGGTGTAGATGTGCTTGCCCGCCGAGATCGCCTTCTTGATCGACCCCTCGCGGGCGGAGGTGACCTGCGCGTCGAAGTAGATCTCGACGGTCGGGTCGGCGAGGACCGCGTCCACGTCCGTCGACCAGTGCTCCAGACCGTGCTGCTCGGCGAGCGCCCTCAGGGCGTGCTCGCGACGGCCGACGAGCACCGGCTCGGGCCACAGCACGACGCCGTCGCCCAGGTCGAGGCCGCCCTGCTCGCGGAGGGCCAGGATGGAACGGACGAGGTGCTGGCGGTAGCCCATGCGCCCCGTCACGCCGTTCATGGCGATTCGCACCGTCTTGCGTGTCACGTCAATCCCTTCGTACGCGTCCGGCGCCTCGTACGCTCCGGGGTGAGCGTGACAGCAAGCGCTTTCTATATACGAAGACGCTAGCCTCTGTGCGGCGGCTCGGACAAGACCGCCGGGCCGACGAGATGCACGTGTCCGCATACAGCGTCACACGAGGTGACACGACGGACACGGTGCCGTGAAGTCGGCCGGTCCGGGAGCGTGGAGTTGGTCGATCCGTCGAACACGGTGAACCGCAGGCCTGTACACGGGTGTCTGTAGAGCTGTAGATGGATCTCGGCGGATGTCAGTGGATGTCGGTGGACGGACACGACGGACGCCGCCGAGCACGACGGGTACGACGAGACACGCGACCGGAGGACGACGATGACGGTGACCCTGGCGGACGTGGCGGCGCGCGCACAGGTGTCGCCCGCCACCGTGTCGCGCGTGCTGAACGGGAACTATCCCGTGGCGGCGTCGACCCGGGAGCGGGTGCTGCGCGCGGTGGACGAGTTGGACTACGTCCTCAACGGCCCGGCGAGCTCGCTGGCGGCGGCCACCTCCGACCTGGTCGGGATCCTGGTCAACGACATCGCCGACCCCTTCTTCGGGATCATGGCGAGCGCGATCCAGTCGGAGATCGGTGGCCCGGGCGGACGGGCCGGCGGCGAACGGCTCGCCGTGGTGTGCAACACCGGCGGCTCGCCGGAGCGGGAGCTGACGTATCTGACGCTGCTGCAGCGGCAGCGGGCGGCGGCGGTGGTGCTCACCGGTGGCGCGGTGGAGGTCAGCGCGCATGTGGAGGCCGTGGGCGCGAAGCTGCGCAAGCTCGCGGCGGCGGGCACCCGGGTGGTGCTGTGCGGCCGGCCGCCGGAGCCCGAGGCGATCGCCCTCACCTTCGACAACCGCGGCGGCGGCCGGCAGCTCACCGAGCACCTGATCGGCCTCGGGCACCGGCGGCTCGGCTATATCGCCGGCCCGGAGGAGCGCACGACGACGCGGCACCGCCTGGAGGGTCACCGGGAGGCGCTGGCCGCCGCCGGGATCGAGGACGACCCGAAGCTGACGGTGCACGGCCGGTACGACCGCCGGGCCGGTTACGAGGCGACACTCGAACTCCTGCGCAGAGACCCGTCCCTCACGGCGATCGTGGCCGCGAACGACACGGTGGCGCTGGGCGCGTGCGCGGCCTTGCGCGATTCCGGGCTGCGCATCCCCGACGACGTGTCGGTGGCGGGCTTCGACGACCTCCCGTTCGCGATCGACGCGGTACCGGCCCTGACGACGGTCCGCCTCCCGCTCTCGGAGGCGGGGGCCCGCGCGGGCCGTATCGCGATGGGACGCGAGGAACCGCCGCCGGGCGGGATCGCGACGGTGCGGGGGGAATTGATGGTGCGGGGTTCGACGGCGGCGCCGCGGGGATAGGGCCGCGGCCGGCGTCGGGAGGGGCGGGCGGTCCCGTCCCGGCGCGCCACCCGTGGAAGCAGCCCCCGGCTTCCTTCCGGCTCGGCAGGGACATCGGCCCGACGCGCCCGGGTGTCGCCGACGGGCACTGCCCACAGGTGCCGAGTAGGGTCCGTATGCATGAAGCTCGCGTTCTCCACCCTCGGCGTCCCCGGTCTGCCCATACCCGACGTGGTCCACCTCGCGGCCACCCACGGCTACCACGGTGTCGAACTGCGCGCGCATCCCGACGAACCCGTGCACCCGGGCATCGCCCCCGCCGAACGGGTCGACGCGGCCGCCGCGTTCAAGGCGGCCGGTGTCGAGATCCTGGGGCTCGCGGGGTACGCACGCGTGGCCGCGCCCGGTGACGACGCGCCGGTCCTGGCGGAGATCCGCGACCTCCTCGACCTGGCCCGCGACGTGGGCGCCCCCTTCGTCCGCGTCTTCCCCGGCGGCGGCACCGAGCAGAGCCCTGAGGAGGCCGACGCGACGGCCGCCCGGCGCCTGGGCACCGCCGCCGAGTACGCCGCCGACGCCGGTGTACGGATCCTGCTGGAGACGCACGACTCGCACCGCACCGGCGCGGACGCCCTGCGCGTCCTCGGCACGGTCGGCCACCGGAACGCGGGCGCGCTGTGGGACGTGATGCACACCTGGCTGGGTGGCGAGCAGCCGCAGGAGACCTACGCGGCGCTGTCCCCGTACCTCGGCTACGTCCAGGTCAAGGACATCGCGTCCGCCGACGACACGACACCGCTGCCGCTGGGCTCCGGCGTCCTCCCGCTCGCCGAGTGCGTGGAGGTCCTCTCCCGTCACGGCTGGGACGGCTGGCTGTGCTGGGAGTACGAGAAGCGCTGGTACGAGTCGGCGACACCGCTGCCGGAGCTGCTGGGCGCGGGGCGGGAGCACCTGGGGCGGCTGCTCAACGAATCGGCGTAGGAAAGGGCCGGTGTCAGCGCGCCGTGAGCCTCGCGGAGCCGTCCAGGCACCACTCCAGCACCGCGGGCCGGGAGCCGTAGCCTGCGTCCAGGTCCAGGCGGGCTGTGCCGGGGATGATCTCGGTCCCGCTGCCGAGCGGTTCCCCGAAAGCCGTCTTCGCCCCCTTGGGGCAGTACGGGTCGGCGTCGCCCGCGGCGGTGCGGGTCGGGGCCGGGCAGGGTCAGGTCGTCGAGGGGCGGTGGGGTGAAGGCAGCCACCTCCCGGTGCCGGACGAGAACGGAGGCGACGGCGGGGCCACGAGCAGTGCCCCGTCCACCTCCAGCCCCTTCACCCACGGGCCACGGCGTGCAACCACAGCACGGCGGACGGGCTGTGGGCGACGACGACCCGCTCCGCGCTGCCGCCCGGCAGACCCGTCGAGGTGACGGCCCAGCTCCCCGAGCCACACGTCCAGTTCCGGATCGTCGGGGTCGGACAACTGCGGATACCCTCGAACGCCGCCGATCAGAGCCCCCTCCTCTCCACCTCCTCAGCGAACACCGCCGGCCCGACCCCGGGCCTACCGCCTGCTGAAGTGCGACAGATCGGCTGGTTGTGTTGCACCGACTCCCCCGCCCCGCCCCGGCCGTCCGAACTCACCAGTCCCACAACGGCCTTCCCATTCCCCCATACACTGGAAGCCGCCGTTGAACAGGGGGACGACATGGCGGCAGCCGGCACCGTGCGTCTGGTCGTGTCCGGTCGGGCCGAGGTGGACCCGGAGGAACTCGACGAGCTCACCCTGCAGTTGAGGCGGCGGCTGCTCGAACTGGACGTGGACGACGTACGAATGGTGCGATCCGGCGCACCGGCACCCGAGGGCGCCAAGCCGGGTGAGCTCATAGCGGTCGGCGCTCTCGCCGTCAGCCTCGCACCAGCCGTCCTGCGACCCGCGCTGCATCTGGTGGAGACCTGGATGCAGAACCGCCCCGTGCGCTCGGTCAAGGTCGACATCGACGGCCGCACCCTCGAGCTCGGTCACGCCTCGGCCGGGGAGCAACGGCGCCTGGTGGACGCCTTTCTGGAGGAGGTCCGGACGCGTAACCAGGCCGACGACAGCCCGACCACACCCGGCGAAGCGGCCGAAGTCACGGGAGGTACCGGAGAGCCGCCCGCTGTTCAGGAGCAGACCGCCCCATGACCGACTTCCCCCTCGGCGCGGGCCGCAGGGACGCTCTCCTCATCGCGACCGGAACGTACGACGACCGAACACTCAGCACACTGCGCTCCCCCGGCCAGGACTGCGCAGGCCTCGCCGACGTACTCTCCGACCCCCTCATAGGCGGGTTCCACACCGAGCAGGTGAAGGATGCCCGGGCTCACGAAGCCATGCGCGCGCTGGAGCGCTTCTTCAGGGACCGCAGCCGTGACGACCTGCTTCTTCTCCATGTGTCCTGCCACGGCATCAAGGACGACGACGGCCACCTGCACTTCGCCGCACGCGACACGGACCGCGACCTTCCCGCCTCCACCGCGATCCCGGCCGCCTTCCTGCGCGACCGCATGGAACGCTGCCGGGCCCGCAGCATCGTCGTCCTGCTCGACTGCTGCTACAGCGGAGCCTTCCTGCCCGGTGCGAAGGGCGACGACCGGATCCACGTACGCGACGAACTCAGCGGTCACGGCAGAGCCGTCCTGACCGCGACCAGCCGGACCGAGTACGCATGGGAGGGCGAGCGGGTCGAGTCCAAGGTGCCGCAGCCCTCCCGGTTCACGGGCGCGCTGATCGAGGGCCTGCGTACCGGAGCGGCCGACCTGAACCGGGACGGCCGGATCACGGTCACCGAGTTGTACGACTACGTGTACGAGTCCCTGCACCGCGACGGAGTGAGACAGCGGCCTCGGATGTGGGCCGACCTGGAATATCAGGTGACCATCGCGCGTGCGGTCGGCGCGAGGGCGGGCGCCCACGGCGCGGACCCGCGAACCGGCGAGGACGAGCGACAGACGGTGGCCGAGCCGGAAGCGGCGTCCGAGACCTGGGACCGTGCAGGTGCCGATGTCGGCCGGCAGCCGAAGGAGCAGTACCCCCGGTCACGTACCCGCCCTGGCCAGGACGCGATGATCCGTGTGGAACTCGACTTGGGAGAGGCAGCGTTCGGCACGACGAAGGACGTCCAGGTGGAGACCGCCGTCGTGTGCGGCACCTGCAAAGGTTCGGGTACGGAGCCGGGAACCCGGCCCATGCAGTGCGACGCCTGCGGGGGGCGCGGCGAGACGCCGGACCCCCGACGGGGCCTGTTCGGTGAACTCCGGCGAGCCTATCTCGGCGAGCCCGCCCCGTCGCATCCGTGCGAGAAGTGCGACGGGTACGGCACGCTCCTGCCCCACCCGTGCCCCGAATGCGCCGGCGACGGCAGGATCCGCGCCCGCCGTACGCTCACCATCAAGATTCCGGGGGGCGTCGAGAACGGCACCAGAATCCAGCTGGCCGGCGAAGGCGAGGTCGGCCCCGGCGGCGGCCGGCCGGCAGACCTGTACATCGAAATCGTGGAACGTCCGCACCCGGTCTTCCAACGGAAGGGCGACGACCTGCACCGCACCCTGACCATCCCGCGCGCCCTGGCGTCGACGGGAGGCACTCTTCCCCTGGAGACGCTGGACGGACGTCATACCGTCCGCATCCCTCCGGGCATCCGTGACGGCCAGACCGTGCGCCTGGCCGGCCTCGGCGTCATCCACCTGAGAGGCGGCGGCCGGGGCGACCTCCTCGCCCGCGTCGAGATACGCGACTGAGGAAGTCGCCTTCACCACCGCCAAGCACATCCACGACTCCAAGGCCCCGGACCGCCCCTACCTCACCGTCTCCCCCGCCGCCTGGGCCGACTTCCTGGCCACCCTCGCCTCCAGCAGTGAGCGGCACTGCGGCCACTCCTGTGCCGTGATCGAGTAGATCGCGGAGTCCCGGAGCCGGCGTGCGGGCGGGGCGCGACCGCGCCTCGCCCGCACGCCGGCCCACCTGCCGGCTCGGGCAGGGCCTCATGCCGGCTCGCCGACCGACTCGCGTGCTGGAACGTCCGCCGACTGGACCTCCTTCGACCGGACCCTCTTCGCCGGGGCCAGGGAGGTCAGCGCCACCCCGCCCACCAGCAGCGCCGCCGCACCCCAGCGCAGGGAGCTGATCGGTTCGCCCAGGAACACGGCCGCGGACGACATGCCGAAGACCGGGACCAGCAGGGAGAACGGGGCGACCGTGGACGCCGGGTGGCGGCGCAGCAGCCACCCCCAGGCGCCGAAGCCGAAGACCGTGGTGATCCAGGCGACGTAGAGGACGATGCCGACGCCCTGCCAGTCGAGGGTGCGCAGCGCGGAGAGGTCGCGGGACGGGCCCTCTGTGAGGAGGGACAGACCGAGCAGGGGCAGGACCGGCACCGTGCTCACCCACACCATGAAGTTCAGGGGGTCCGGCGGGGACGCCTTGCGGGTGAGAACGTTGGACAGGCCCCAGCAGGCCGCCGCCACGATGACCAGGGCGAACGCGCCGAGCGGGCCCGCCGTTCCCTCGTCGACGGCGGCGAGGGCGACGCCGCCGAGGGCCACCGCCATGCCCAGCGCCCTCAGGCGCGTGGGGCGTTCGCCGAGGAGCGCGAAGGCCATGAGCGCCGTGAACACCGCCTGGATCTGGAGGACCAGGGAGGACAGGCCGGCGGGCATCCCGGCGGCCATGCCGAGGAACAGCAGCCCGAACTTCGCCACGCCCAGCACCAGGCCGACCGCCACGATCCACTTCCACGCCACCTTGGGGCGGCCCACGAGGAAGACGGCGGGGACGGCCGCGGCCAGGAAGCGCAGGGCCGAGAACAGCAGTGGCGGGAAGTGGCCGAGGCCGAGTTCGATGACGGTGAAGTTGACGCCCCAGACGGCGGCGACGAGGACGGCGAGAGAGAGGTGTGCGGGTCGCATACGTCGATGATCACGGTGCACGACCGTGAAGCACCAGCGATGATTGCTGCATGGTTGGATGAAGTAGCTCTAATCCTCGAGGGGGTCGTCTTGCTCGATCTTCAGCGCCTGCGCGCCCTGCACGCCGTCTCCGTCCACGGCACGGTCGGCGCCGCGGCCACCGCGCTCGGCTACACCCCGTCCGCCGTCTCCCAGCAGATCGCCAAGCTGGAGCGGGAGACCAGGACCGTGCTGCTCGAACGGGAGGGGCGCGGCGTGCGGCTCACCGACGACGCGATGCAACTGGCCGCAACCGCTCAGGAGTTGCTGGCGATCGTGGAGCGTGCCGAGACCGAGCTGGAGGAGCGGCGGGGGCTGCCCGCCGGACGGCTGACGGTGGCGGCGTTCGCCTCGGCCGCGCGCGGGCTGATGCCGGGGGTGCTCGCGGATCTGACGCGCCGGCATCCCGCCCTGGACACCCGGCTGACCGAGGTGGACCCGCATCTGTCCGTCGACCTGGTGGCCAAGGGCGTGGTCGACGTCGCCGTGGCGCACGACTGGGACATCGCGCCGCTGCCCGCCCCGGAGGGGGTGGAGCAGGCGGTGATCGGAGACGACCTGTGCGATCTGCTGGTGCCCGCAGGCCATCGTTTCGCCGGGCGGACGGCGGTGCGCCGCGAGGAGCTGGGCGGTGAACGCTGGATCTGCCAGCCGCCGGGCCGGGTCTGCCACGAGTGGCTGGTGCGGACGCTGCGCGCGGCCGGGCACGAGCCCGAGGTGGTCCACCAGGCCGACGAGAACCCCACTCTGGTCGCCCTGGTCGCCGCCGGACTCGGTATCGCCCTGATCCCGCGGCTGGGCCGGGGCCCGCTGCCCGAGGGGGTCGTCGAGGTGCCCCTGGACCCCATGCCCGTACGGCATCTGTACGCGCTGTGGCGCAGGGGAGCGGCCCGTCGGCCGGCGATCGCCGAGACCGTGCGCACCCTCCAGCACCACTGGCCCGCGGTCTCGGCGCACACGCCCCGTTGACCACCCTCGTACCGACTTCCGGCGACCGGCCGTTTCCGGGGAACCCGACCCGGTGCGCCTTCGTCCCATGGGCAGGCTGCCGGATGAGTCTCCGCGCTGCGGTGTCGGCCCTCGCTGCTGGCTGCGATCGCTGACCACCCTCTCCGCCGCACGCGGCCGGCAGCACGCCGCCATCGGCGCGCCCCCCACAGCGCCGATGGCGGCCCCTTGCGTGCGGTACCGCGTGTGCGGCGCCTTGACCGGCGAAAACTTCCAGGATATTGGTGACTCCTCGGAAGTTTCCTTCAGCGTTCTCCTCCGGAAGGAGCGCACGTGCACGACTCCGGCACGGGAAGCACCGCACAGCCCTCCAGACGCACGGTCCTCGCCGCCACCGCGGGCCTGACCGCAGCCCTCGCCCTCACCCCGGGTGCCGCTCGGGCCGCCGGGTACGACGACGAACGGCTCAAGGGCCTGATCTCCCGCATGTCGCTCGAGGAGAAGGCCGGCCAGCTCTTCGTGATGCGGGTCTACGGCCATTCGGCGACCGCCCCCGACCAGGCCGACATCGACGCCAACCTCAAGGAGATCGGCGTCCGCACGGCCGCCGAGCTGATCGCCAGGTACCGCGTCGGCGGCATCATCTACTTCACCTGGGCGCACAACACCCGCGATCCCCAGCAGATCGCCGAGCTGTCCAACGGCATCCAGAAGGCCTCGCTCGACCAACCCCGCGGGCTGCCCGTGCTCATCGCCACCGACCAGGAGCACGGGATCGTCGCCCGCGTGGGCAGGCCCGCGACCCTGTTCCCGGGCGCGATGGCGATCGGAGCCGGTGGCTCCCGGGCAGACGCGCAAACCCTGGGCCGGATCGCCGGTGCCGAACTGCGCGCCCTCGGCATCCGCCAGGACTACTCCCCCGACGCCGACGTGAACGTCAACCCGGCCAACCCGGTCATCGGCGTACGGTCCTTCGGTGCCGACCCGGAGGCGGTGGCGGACCTGGTCGCCGCGGAGGTGAGGGGCTATCAGTCCTCCCGCGTCGCGGCGACCGCCAAGCACTTCCCGGGCCACGGCGACACCGCCGTCGACAGCCACTACGGCTTCCCGGTCATCACGCACAGCCGCGAGCTGTGGGAGAGGCTGGACGCGGTGCCGTTCCGGGCGGCGGTCCGGGCCGGGATCGACGCCGTCATGACCGCGCACATCATGGTGCCCGCACTCGACGACTCGGGCGACCCCGCGACCCTCTCCCGTCCGATCGTCACCGGCATCCTGCGCGAGGAGCTCGGCTACGACGGGGTCGTGGTGACCGACTCGCTCGGCATGGAGGGCGTACGGCAGAAGTACGGCGACGACCGTGTGCCCGTGCTCGCCCTCAAGGCGGGGGTCGACCAGCTGCTCAACCCGCCGAACCTGGACCTCGCGTGGAACGCGGTGCTGGACGCGGTGCGGGGCGGCGAGCTGACCGAGGCCCGGCTGGACGAGTCGCTGCTGCGCATCCTGCGCCTGAAGGCGAAGCTGGGGCTGCTGGACCAGCCGTACGTGACCGGGGCCGGCGTCGAGCGGACCGTCGGCACCCCAGGGCATCTGCGCACCGCCGACCGCATCGCGGACCGTACGACCACGCTGCTGGTCAACACGGAGCGCCTGCTGCCGCTCTCGCGCCGAACCCACCCCCGGCTGCTGGTGGCAGGCGCGGACCCGGCGTCCCCGACCGGCACCGACGGGCCACCCACCACCGTCCTGGCGAACGCCCTGAACGAGCTGGGCTTCACGGCGACCGCGCTGTCCACCGGCACCGCCCCCTCGGCGGCGGCGATCGCGAAGGCGGTGACGGCGGCGGGGGACGCGGACGCGGTGGTCGTGGCCACGTACAACGTGAGCGCGACCAGTTCCCAGCGGACGCTGGTGAACCGGTTGGCCGCCACCGGGAAGCCGGTGGTCGCCCTCGCCGTCCGGAATCCCTACGACGTCGCCCAACTCCCGCACGTGGGCGCCTTCCTGGCGTCGTACTCCTGGACGGACGTCGAACTGCGCGCCGCGGCACGGGTGATCGCGGGCCGGGTGAGGCCGCACGGGAAGCTGCCGGTGCCGGTGCAACGGGCGGACGACCCGGCGCAGGTGCTGTACCCGATCGGGTACGGGCTGTCGTACTAGCCGTACGCCGGGAACCGGGCACCCCGCCCCCAAATGTCGCAAAGCACCCGAGACGTCTGGCGTGGGCCGTGGCCGCGGGTCACGCTGGACGGGGGTGGACCGGGGGGTTGGCGATGCGAGGGACGCGAGCGTTGCTGGGTGCGCTGCTGGCCGCTGCGCTGGTGGTGGGCGGGCTCTCCGGGTGCCAGACGGTGTCGGAGGCGGCGAGGGACCGGCCGAGCGGGCGTGTCACGTCGGCGGCGCCGTCCGGGTTCGGCGCCGAGTTCCTCGCCGTGGACGAGTGCAGTTCCTTCGGGACGACGAGCTTCACGGAAGTGCCGTGCACCAGCGAACGGGCCGCCGCCCGGGTGGTCGCCCGCTACGACGGCGATCCGGCGCAGGGTCCCGCGTGCCCCGCGACCACGGACTTCGTGCTGCACATCAGCCCCTCGGGGGTGGTGCGGCGCGGCTATGCGTGCATGCGGAACCTGGAGCCGCCGCACCCGGGCGACCCCGGTGGCGGGGGCGGCCCGCGCACGATCGTCGGGGACTGCGTGTACGGCGCGGGCAAGGGCGAGGTCCGGGAGACGGCCTGCGACGGCAGGGGTGGGCGCACGCCCGAGTACAGGGTGACGTCGGCGGTCGCGCGCCGCTCGCAGTGCCCGCCGTCGACGGCGCTCTACGTCCAGCTGGGCGGCAGCAGACCGGTGGGGTGCGCCCGGCGGCTGTGAGCGCGGGGACGCTTCAGCAGAGGGTCCACCCGGAACTGACCGATCCGGACCCGACGGAGCCGCGGATCCACACGCACCGGTGGCCGGCGTGCACGGTGACGGGCCCGGCGTGGTGCGTGTACTGCCCGATGTCGACCGCGGGACGGCTGCCGCGGGCCTGCACGCTCACCGACATGGTCGTCTTCCTTCCGGAGGCCCGCTTGGCGAAGGTCACCGCGCACACATAACCGTCGCGCCTGTAGACCTGCACGGAGCCGGTGGAGAACGAGAGCGTACGAACGTTGCGTCCCGAGCAGTAGCCGGCCGCCTCCGCGTGTCCCGGGCTCGCCAGTGCGAGCAGCCCGGACGCCGTCAGTACGGTCATGCCGAGCGCCAGGCGCCGGCGTATCGCACTCTTGTCCACCTTTGTGGTCCCTCCCCGCGACGATGAGCGTACTGCTGTACGGACGCATGGCGTACGACAGATGGTTGCATCGCGGTGGAGCACGCAGGCGCACATTTTCGAACGTTTGGGGCAACCTCCGCAGAATTTCCCGAATCCGACGGAGCGTCAGGCCGAGGAGCCGACCGGCTCCTCCTGCCCCGGTTCCGGCGCCCCCACGAACGTCCGCCACAGCTCGGCGTACCGCCCGCCGCGGCGCAGCAGCTCCTCGTGGGTGCCGTCCTCCACGATGCGGCCATGGTCCATCACCACCACCCGGTCGGCGCGGGCCGCCGTCGTCAGGCGGTGCGCCACGACCAGAGTCGTACGGCGGCCGGCGAGGCGGTCCGTGGCCTGGTTGACCTGGGCCTCGGTGGCCAGGTCGAGTGCGGCGGTCGCCTCGTCGAGCAGCAGGACGTCGGGGTCCACCAGTTCGGCGCGGGCCAGGGCGATCAACTGCCGCTGTCCGGCGGACAGGTTGCGGCCGCGCTCGGCGACCTCGTGCAGATAGCCGCCCTCGAGGCGGGCGATCATGTCGTGCGCGCCGACCGCCCGGGCCGCGGCCTCCACCTCGGCGTCGGTCGCGCCCGGACGCCCGTACGCGATGGCGTCCCGGACGGTCCCCTGGAACAGGTACGCCTCCTGCGGGACCACGCCGAGCCGGTGCCGGTACGAGGTCAGGTCCAACGAGCGCAGATCGGTGCCGTCGACCAGCACCCGGCCGCGCGTGGGGTCGTAGAACCGGGCGACGAGCTTGACCAGGGTGGACTTGCCCGCGCCGGTCTCGCCGACGAAAGCGACGGTCTGCCCGGCCGGGATCGTCAGGTCCACGCCGGCAAGCGCCTCCGCGTCGTCCCCGTAGGCGAAGTGGACGCCGTCGAAGGTGATGTCGCCGCGCAGCGACAGCACTTCGAGCGGCTCGTCGGCGGCCTTCGTGGTGGTGGGCTCCTGGAGGAGTTCCTGGATGCGGCCCAGCGACACCGTGGCCTGCTGGTATCCGTCGAACACCTGGGAGAGCTGCTGCACCGGCGCGAAGAACAGGTCGATGTAGAGGAGGTACGCGACCAGGGCGCCCGTCGTCAGCGTCCCCGCCCCGACCCGGTGCGCGCCCACGATCAGCACGGACGCCGCGGCCACCGACGACAGCAGCTGCACGAAGGGGAAGTAGACGGAGATCAGCCACTGGCCGCGGATGCGCGCCCGGCGGTAGGAGTCACTGCCCTCGGCGAACCGCCGCCCGCCGTCCCGCTCGCGCCGGAACGCCTGCAGGATCCGCAGCCCGGACACCGACTCCTGAAGGTCCGCGTTGACCGCCGAGACCCGCTCGCGGGCGAGTTCGTACGCCTTCACGCTGGCCCGGCGGAAGAAGACGGTCGCCACGATCAGCGGCGGCAGCGTGGCGAACACGACGAGGGCGAGCTGTACGTCGATCACCAGCAGCGCGGCCATGATGCCGAAGAAGGTGACGACGGAGACGAAGGCCGTCACCAGCCCCGTCTGCAGGAACGTCGACAGCGCGTCGACGTCGGTCGTCATCCGCGTCATGATCCGGCCGGTCAGCTCCCGCTCGTAGTAGTCCAGCCCGAGCCGCTGCAGCTGGGCGAAGATCTTCAGCCGCAGGGAGTACAGGACGCGTTCACCGGTGCGTCCGGTCATCCGGGTCTCGCCGACCTGCGCCGCCCACTGGATCAGGACGGTGACCAGCGCCAGCAGGGACGCGGACCAGACCGCGCCGACTGCCATCCGGGACACGCCCTGGTCGATGCCGTGCCGGATCAGGATCGGCAGCAGCAGCCCCATGCCCGCGTCCACGGCGACCAGCGCGAGGCTGACGAGCAGGGGCAGCCCGAAGCCGCGCAGCAGCCGCGTGAGGCCGTAGGACTCCTCCGGCCGGACGGCACGTGCCTCGTCGACGCCCGGGGTGTCGGTGGCCGGGGGCAGCTTCTCGACCCGTGCGAGCAGCTCGGGGGTCGCCGGGGTGCCGGCGAGGGCGTGGTCCTTGGGCTCGCGGTCGCCGGTCCACAGCCGCGGGGTGACGCCGCGCTCGGCGTCGAACTCGGCGTCCAGCTCGTCCCGGACGCTGGTGTCCTCCTCCGGCGCAGCCGGCTGGGCGTGGCCGGGGGAGACACCGCCCAGCTCGTCGGGGTCGGTGAGGAGGCGACGGTAGAGGGCGGAGCGCTCCTGCAGCTCCTCGTGGGTGCCGATGTCGGCGAGACGGCCGCCGTCGAGGACCGCGATGCGGTCGGCGAGGTTGAGGGTGGAGCGGCGGTGGGCGATGAGCAGGGTCGTGCGGCCCTCCATGACCTGCTTCAGCGCTTCATGGATCTCGTGCTCGACACGGGCGTCCACCGCCGAGGTCGCGTCGTCGAGGACCAGCAGCCGGGGGTCGGCGAGGATGGCGCGGGCGAGCGCGATGCGCTGGCGCTGGCCGCCGGAGAGGGTCAGGCCGTGCTCACCGACCTTGGTGCCGTAGCCGTCGGGCAGCTCGGCGATGAAACGGTCCGCCTGGGCGGCGCGCGCTGCCCGCTCGATCTCCTCGTCCATCGCGTCGGGGCGGCCGTAGGCGATGTTGTCGCGGACCGTGTCCGAGAAGAGGAAGGAGTCCTCGGGGACCAGCCCGATCGCGGCGCGCAGGGACGTCAAGGTCAGCTCCCGCACGTCGTGGCCGCCGACGAGGACGGCACCGTGCGTGACGTCGTAGAAGCGCGGCAGCAGCAGCGAGACCGTGGACTTCCCGGAGCCGGAGGAGCCGACGACGGCGAGGGTCTCGCCGGGGCGGATCTCGAAGGAGAGCCCGTCCAGGACCGGGCGCCCGTCTTCGTACGCGAAGGAGACGTCGTCGAACTCGACGGTCGCGGGCGCGTCGGCGGGCAGCTCCTTGGTGCCGTCCTTCAGCGACGGCTCGGTGTCGATCAGTTCCAGGACGCGCTCGGCGCCCGCGCGGGCCTGCTGGCCGACGGTGAGGACCACGGCGAGCATGCGGACCGGGCCGACGAGCTGCGCGAGGTAGGAGGAGAACGCGACGAACGTGCCGAGCGTGATGTGCCCGCGCACCGCGAGCCAGCCGCCGAGCGCGAGCATGGCGACCTGGCCGAGAGCCGGTACGGCCTGGAGGGCCGGGGTGTACCTGGCGTTCAGCCGGATGGTCCGCAGGCGCCCCGCGAAGAGCCGGCGCCCGACCTCGCGGAGCTTGCCGGTCTCCTGCTCCTCCTGCCCGAAGCCCTTCACCACACGAACACCGCTGACGGCGCCGTCGACCACGGTCGCCACGGCGGCGGCCTGGGCCTGGGCGTACCAGGTCGCCGGGTGCAGCCGGGACCGGCTGCGCCCCGCGATGAACCCCAGGGCGGGCGCGACGGCCAGGGCGACCAGGGTCAGCGGCAGCGACAGCCAGGCCATGACCATCAGGGAGACCAGGAAGAGCAGGACGTTCCCGATGGTCATCGGGAGCATGAAGAGCAGGCCCTGGATCAGCTGGAGGTCGCTGGTGGCGCGGCCGACCACCTGGCCGGTGGACAGCTCGTCCTGACGCCGCCCGTCCAGCCGGGTGATCGTCCCGTACATGTCCGTCCGCAGGTCGTGCTGGACGTCCAGGGCCAGCCGCCCGCCGTAGTAGCGGCGGACGTAGGTGAGGACGTAGACGAGGACGGCCGTGCCGATCAGGGCGCCCGCCCAGGGGGCCATGGGCCTGCTGTGGTTTCCGATGACGTCGTCGATGATCACCTTGGTGATCAGGGGCACCAGGGCCGTGAGCGCCATGCCGGCGAGGGAGGAGCCCAGGGCGAGGACGACGTCCTTGGGGTACCGCCAGGCGTACCCCGCGAGTCGCCGCGCCCAGCCGCGATGCTCCCCCTCGTGCTCTGCCACGCCGGTGCCCTCCTTCAGACCTGGTCTACCGGAAGACACCAACGCCGTCAGCAGCGGATTTCATCCCCGCGCAACATTCGGACTCGTACCGGCGGGTAGGAGAGCCGCGTGGTCCGGACCGGATTCGTGATGATCATCGGGAGTTCGGCCGTGTCAGCTCGCGGGGGCCGCCGGGTACGCCTCCTGCGGCGTGCTCGTGGGCACGAACGTGCTGGTGGTGGACGTGGTCGGCACCAGGTCCTTGTGGATGACCCTCGCCACGTTCTGGATGGTGGTGACGCCATAGTTCATCGTGCTGTTGTCCCAGGTCAGCACGGTGATCATGTAGTCGTGGCCGCGGCCGTTGAACGTGCCGACGCTGTGCACCCGCCAGCCGTGCGTGGAGCGCTGCAGCCAGCCGTTCTTGACGTGCACGGCAACGCCGGAGGGCGCGCCGGCCGGAGTGCCCCAGCGCTGCGAGGAGATGACGTTCGCCATCAGCTTCAGCTCGTACGCGCGGGAGTTGTCGCTCAGCACGGAGTTCTTCGCGGTGAGGAGCTTGAGCAGCTTCTGCTCGTCCTGCGCGGTGATCTGGGTCAGGCCCCAGTAACCGTTCGCGCCCGGCTTGGTCTGGGTCATGCCGGCGGCGGCGAGGAAGCCCCTGATCTTCGTCAGGCCCAGCTGCTTCCACAGCGTGCTGGTGGCGTTGTTGTCCGACTTGGTGATCATGGCCGTGGCCAGGCTGTTCTCACGGCTCGTCAGGTAGCGGTTGTGCTTCTTCGCGTCCCACAGCAGGGTGGCGAGCACGGTGACCTTCACCACGCTGGCCGAGTCGTAGGCGGACGTGCCGCGCAGCGAGCAGGTGGTGTTGGTGGAGCGGTCGTACAGGCCGACCGCGACGGTGCCGTTGCGGCCGGCGAGGGCCGAGGTGATGTCCTTCTGCAGCTTGGCGGCCAGGCCCGCCTTGCCCGAGGTGCAGCTGACGGTGGGCGTGGCGGCGGCAGCGGGTGCGGCGGCAGCCACGAACGGTACGAGCATGCCGACGCCGAGCGCGGCCGCGAGGACCCGAGCTCTCGGGAATGTCGGGAAATTGCTGGATATCCGGTGAGTCATAGAGGTTGACCATCCTCTTACATGGACAAGAGCGCGCCCCCGGGCGCGCTCGTGCCCTATTGACTCACGGGAATGTCCGAAAGTTGTAAGCGAGTTCGGTCACACAGTCGTTCGCAGGCCGGTTCGCGCCCGCAATCGCGGCGCCCCCGTGAGGAACCTCTCACTTGCCGTCCGCTTACCGGGACCTCACCATCCACAGCCCACGCCCAGGCCGACCACAGTCCGTACCCAAGGCGTCTTCACCGGCTCGTACACCCCCGGCTGGGGAATGTCGACGCTCTACCGCCTGGACGCGTCCGACGTCAGCTGAGGTGCGTCGGCGCGAACATCCGCAGGAGCGCCGGCAGGACGACCACCGAAGGCCCTGGTTCCGCCAGGGCCTTCGCCAGGTCGGCCTCCAGGGTCTCGGGCGTCGTACGCACGCCCGGGACGCCGAAGGACTCCGCCAGGGCCACGTAGTCGGGGCGGGTCAGTTCCGTCGCCGTGGCCTGACCGAAGGCGTCCGTCATGTACTCGCGCAGGATGCCGTAGCCGCCGTCGTCGACGATCAGCCAGGTGACGTCGAGGCCGTACTGCCGCGCCGTAGCCAGTTCCGCGATGGAGTACAGGGCGCCGCCGTCACCCGACACCGCGAGCACGGGGCGCGTGGGGTCCGCCGCCGCCGCGCCGAGGGCCGCCGGGAAGCCGTAGCCGAGACCGCCCGCTCCCTGCGCGGAGTGCATGGCGTTCGGAGCCTTCGCGTCGAAGGCCGACCAGGCCCAGTAGGCCAGGATCGTCATGTCCCAGAAGGACGGGGAGTCGGCGGGCAGGGCCCGGCGCACCGACGCCAGCACCTCCTGCTCCAGGGTCAGGTCCTGGGACGCGATCCGCTCCGCCACCTTCGCGAGCAGCGCCCGTACGCGCTGCGGAGCCCCCTCGTCCTCCCGGGCCTCCACCGTCTCCAGCAGCGCCTGCAGCGCCAGGCGGGCGTCCGCGTGGATGCCGAGGGCCGGATGGTTGGACTCCAGTTTGCCGAGGTCCGCCTCGATCTGGACGACCCGGCCGCGCGGCTTGAACGTGTGGTAGTTCGAGGAGAGTTCGCCGAGGCCCGAGCCGACCACGAGCAGGACGTCCGCGTCCTCGAGGAAGTCCGTGGTGTGACGGTCCTCCAGCCAGGACTGGAGGGAGAGCGGGTGTTCCCAGGGGAAGGCGCCCTTGCCGCCGAAGGTGGTGACGACGGGGGCGTTCAGCTTCTCGGCGAGCGCCAGCAGCTTTCCGGACGCGTCCGACCTGACCACACCCCCGCCCGCGATGATCGCCGGGCGGTCGGCGCGCGACAGCAGGTGCGCGGCCACCGCGGTGAGTTCGGGGCGCGGCGGCAGTTCGTCCGGGGTCGCGTCCACCGCCGTCACCACCGGCAGCCGCGTCTCGGCGAGCAGCACGTCCTGCGGGATCTCCACCCACACCGGGCCGTGCGGCACCGTCAGCGCCGACTTCCAGGCCTGAGCGATCGCCGACGGGATCTGTGACTGCGTACGGACCGTGTGGACCGACTTGACCACGCCCCGGAACGAGGCCGCCTGGTCGGGGAGTTCGTGCAGATAGCCGTGACGGCCGCCGCCCAGGCCGGTGGTCGGGACCTGGCTGCTGATGGCCAGCACGGGTGCCGACGCCGCCGCGGCCTCCTGGAGCGCCGCCAGGGACATCAGCGCGCCCGGGCCGGTGGAGAGCAGCAGGGGTGCCGCCTCGCCCGTGATCCGGCCGTACGCGTCCGCCGCGAACCCGGCGTTGTTCTCCACCCGCAGCCCGACGTACCTGAGGGCGGAGCGGCGCAGTGCGTCGAACATGCCGAGGGCGTGCTGGCCGGGCAGGCCGAAGACCGTCGTCGCGCCCAGCCCGGCCAGGGTCTCCACGACCAGGTCTCCGCCGGTGCGGCCGGGGGGAGTGCTGAGCGCGGCCTCCGTCTGGGCGGTGGTGGGACGGAGTACCAGGTCGTGGTCGTGCGTCACTTGCTCTCGGTCTCCTCACCGGTGCGGGCCGCCGCGATCTGGCGGGTCATGATCGTCGTCAGTTCGTACGCCGTGTGGGACGCGGCCACCGACGTGATCTCCGCGTGGTCGTAGGCGGGCGCCACCTCGACGACGTCCGCCGAGACCAGGTTGCAGGACGCGAGGCCCCGGAGGATCTCGAGGAGTTCTCGGGAGGTCATGCCGCCCGCCTCCGGGGTGCCGGTGCCGGGGGCGTGCGCCGGGTCGAGGCAGTCGATGTCGATGGAGATGTACAGCGGGCGGTCGCCGATGCGCCGGCGCAGCTGGTCGGCTACCTCGTCGGCGCCGCGACGGTAGATGTCGGCGGAGGTGACGATGCCGAAGCCCATCTTCTCGTCGTCGGTCAGGTCCTGCTTGCCGTAGAGCGGGCCGCGGGTGCCGACGTGGGAGAGCGCGGAGGTGTCGAGGATGCCCTCCTCGACGGCGCGGCGGAACGGGGTGCCGTGCGTGTACTCCGCGCCGAAGTAGGTGTCCCAGGTGTCGAGGTGGGCGTCGAAGTGGAGCAACGCGACCGGGCCGTGCTTCCTCGCCACCGAGCGGAGCAGCGGGAGTGCGATGGTGTGGTCGCCGCCGAGGGTCATCAGGCGGGCGCCGGTGCCGAGGAGTTCGTCGGCGGCGGCCTCGATGGTCTCCACCGCCTCGTGGATGTTGAACGGGTTCACGGCGATGTCGCCGCCGTCCGCGACCTGGGCGAGCGCGAAGGGGGAGGCGTCCTGCGCCGGGTTGTACGGGCGCAGCAGGCGGGACGCCTCACGGATCGCGTTGCCGCCGAAGCGGGCTCCCGGGCGGTAGGAGACGCCCGAGTCGAACGGCACGCCGACCACGGCGACGTCCGCGGTGCCGACCTCGTCGAGGCGGGGCAGCCGGGCGAAGGTCGCGGGGCCCGCGTACCGCGGGATGCGGGACGAGTCGACGGGGCCGCGGGGCCGGCTGCCGCCTGCTGCGGGGTTCTCGGTGCTGCTCATCGTCGGACTCCTCCAGGAAATGCGTGTTTCTTCCAGTGTCGCGGAGCCCTGCGACAGGCCCCGCACGGCCCGGCCGCCCCCTGGCGGCCTGGCCGAAGCAACAGGGTCAGGCGCCCACCGCCGCCGGCTCCTCCGCGGTCGCCGCTCCGCGTCCGGCGAGCCGCTCCCGCCAGGCGGCCAGGACGGCCTCGTCGGTCGGCCTGGTCACCAGCGACACGGCGAGGTAGGCGGCGAGCGAGGCGAGCAGCCCGTAGTAGACGGGCTCGTTGGCGAGGATGCCGTAGGACGCCATCAGGCCGATGACGGCGAGACCGCCGACCACCACCGAGGCGAGCGCGCCCTGGACGGTGCCGCGCTTCCACAGCAGGCCGCCCAGGATCGGGACGAGCAGACCGCCGACGAGCAGGTTGTACGCGACGGTCAGCGCCTCGACCACGTTGTTCAGCGCGATGGCCGTGCCGATCACCGCCACCCCCATGATCAGGATGAAGACGCGGTTGCCCTTCACCTCGTCGTGCGCCCCCTCGTCGCGGCGCACGACACCGCGCAGCCGCGACCAGATGTCGTTGTTGGCGACGGTCGCACATGCGATGAGCGCCCCGGAAGAGGTCGACATCACCGCGGCGAGGGCGGCGGCGAGCACCAACCCCCTTATGCCGACGGGGAGTTCCTGCTTGACGATGGTCGCGAACGCGTCGTCCGGGCTGCCCAGATCGGGGAACAGCACCTTGGCGGCGGTGCCGATGACCGCGCCGGCGAGCGCGTAGGCCAGGCAGTAGGTGCCGGCGACCGTGCCGCCCCACTTGGCCGTGGTGTCGCTGCGCGCGGTGAACACGCGCTGCCAGATGTCCTGCCCGATCAGCATGCCGAACGTGTAGATCAGGACGTAGGTGAAGATCGTCTCGCCGCCGATGCCCAGCGGGTCGAAGTACGAGGTCGGCAGCTTGGCCTTCATTTCGCTGAAGCCGCCCGCCTTGACGACCGCGATGGGCAGCAGGAGCAGCAGCACGCCGATCGTCTTGACGACGAACTGCACCATGTCCGTCAGCGTGATGGACCACATGCCGCCGAGCGTGGAGTATGCGACGACGATGGAGCCGCCGAGGATGATCGCGAGCGTCCGGTTCATGTCGAACAGGACGTCGAAGATGGTGGCGTAGGCGATGGTCGAGGTGACCGCGAGCATCAGGGTGTACGCCCACATGACCACGCCCGAGATCACGCCGGCCCGGCCGCCGTATCTGAGGTCGAGCATCTCGGAGACGGTGTAGACCTTCAGTCGGGCGATGCGGGCGGAGAAGAAGACCGAGAGGGCGAGCAGGCCGAGGCCGATGGTGAACACCATCCAGGCGCCGGAGAGCCCGTACTTGTAGCCGAGGCCGACGCCGCCGATGGTGGACGCGCCGCCGAGGACGATCGCAGCCATGGTGCCGGAGTACATGGCGGGCCCGAGGCGGCGCCCTGCCACCAGGAACTCGCTCTTGGAGCGGGCGCGGCGCATGCCCCACCAGCCCATGGCCAGCATGCCGGCCAGATAGACGACGATCACTGTGTAGTCGACGGCCATGTGTGGGGCCCTCCTTCGCGCACTTCCCGGTGGCGTGTCGTGCAGATGGATCTCGGGGACGCGGTCGGCCGCTCGGCTCGACCGGGGACGGCAGGGGCTCGCGGGGACATCCGCCCGTACCCGCGGCTGCCGGTCTGGACTGACATTAGGTGGCCGGAAAGCGACTGCGAAGTGTACGTTTCATCCATCTGAACCGAACGGGATGGAGGAACCGTCCACCATGCCGGACACCCCGTCGGCGCCGGCGGTACCGCCGACCCCACCGGTACCGCTCTGCGCCCTGCTGGCCCGCGAGGACCTGGCCCTGCGGCAGATCGCCGGGCCCGGGGACGCCGACATAGCGATCCACTGGGCGCACACCTCGGAGATGGCGGACCCCTACCCGTACCTGCTGGGCGGCGAGCTGCTGCTGACGGCGGGCGTGCACATCCCGGAGGCGGCGGGTTCGGAGGGGGGTGCCTCCTGCTCGAGCGGAGTCGAGAGCTTGGGGGAATACTTCGACGACTACGTGTCCCGGATCGTGGCGGCGGGTGGCGCGGCGCTCGGTTTCGGCCTGGCGCCGGTGCACGACACGGTGCCGCGGGCGCTGGTGGCGGCCTGCGACCACTACGGGCTGCCGCTGCTCGAGGTCCCGCCGCAGACGACGTTCTCCGGCGTGGCCCGCGCGGTGTGGCAGCTGATGGCCCAGGCGCGGCTGGCGGAACTGCGCCGCGTCACGGAGGCCCAGCAGAGCCTGGCCGCGGCGGCGTCCCGCCCGGACCCGGTGCCGTCGGTGCTGCGGCAGCTGGCGCAGCGGGTGGGCGGCCGGGCGGTGCTGTACGGACCGGACGGCGCGGAACTGGCGGGCGCGGGCCGAGCACCCGAGGAGGCGGCCCGGGCACTGAGCGAGCTGGCGGGAGTGGTCCGCCCGGCCGGCCCCGCGGGCCCCACCCCCGCCTCCGCAACCGACACCGTCGCCGAGACCCATCTCGCCGCGTACGCCCTCGGCGCCGGGCAGGGCTTCGTGCTCGGGGTGGCGGCGCCGCGGCGGGACCCCGGCGACCACACCATCGCCTCCGTCGCGGCGGTGCTCCTGACGCTCCTCACCGGGGAGCACCAGAGCGGTACCGGTGCGGCCCGCTCCTCGGCGCTCGTACGGCTGTTGCTCGGCGCCCCACCGGAGGCGGTCGCGCCCCTGCTCGGCGGGGACCGCTGGGTGGTGGTACACGCCCGGCCCACCCGGGACGGACCGGCACCGGACGCCGTGGCCGCGTCCGCACTCGGGGCCGCGTTCGGGTCCCCGCTGGTCGATCTCGGGGACGGGTTCGTACGGGTACTGGTCCCGGCCGACCGCGAACCGGCCCCGCAGCCCGGCTGGACCCTGGGCCTCAGCGCCCCTGCCGCCCCGCGCGACTGGGCCGCCGCCGACACCCAGGCCTCCCGCGCCCTGGCCCGCGCCCGCGCGACCCGCACCGCGCTGGTCCGGCACGGCGAGCGCACGGGCCTGGCGGACCTGGTCCCGCCCGCGGAGGCCGAGCTGCACGCCCGCACCCTGCTGGCACCCCTGGCCCAGGGCACCGCCCTCACCGAGACACTGCGCACATGGCTGTCCCTGCACGGCAGTTGGGACCGCACGGCGGTCGCCCTCTCGGTCCACCGCAACACGGTCCGGCAACGGATCGCGCGGTGCACGGCACTGCTGGGGGTGGACCTGGACGATCCGGACGTGCGGATGGAGCTGTGGTTCGCGCTGAAGCAGACGGGGGCCGAGTGAAACCGGACAGTACCCGCGCGCAACACCCCGAGGGCGTCCCCGGCCGGGAGTGACGCACATCCCAGGGAACGAAACACCGGCGGCCCCGGCGGAGCGCCCCGGCAGAATGGGGCACATGCCGATACCCGGGATCCCCAGCCGCTCCGAGCTCCTCGTCCACCTCGTCCGGACCCGTATCGCGGGCGAGGTCGCCACGCCCCGCGAGAACAACCTCTCCCACTACCGCAAGCTCGCGAACGGCGACCGGAACTTCTGGCTCGGCCTGGAGCTCGGCGACCGCTGGAGGGACGAACAGGACGTCCTGGCGGTCATGGCCGAGCGCTGCGGCGTCAACGACGACCCCGAGTACCGCTACGGCCAGGACACCATCGACCCGGAACTGACGGTCGACGCAGTGGAACGGCTCGCGGCCCGCCTGCGCAAGGCCGCCGACGGCGGGCAACGCGTGCTGTTCGCCACCGGCCACCCCGGCGGCCTCCTCGACGTGCACCGTGCCACCGCCGCCGCCCTGCGCGCCGCAGGCTGCGAGATCGTCGTGATCCCGGACGGGCTGCGGACGGACGAGGGGTACGTCATGCAGTTCGCGGACGTGGCCGTCCTGGAGCACGGCGCCACCCTGTGGCACACGCACTCCGGCGAGCCGATGAGGGCGATCCTGAAGGGCCTGGAGGCCGAGGGAGGCCCCCTGCCGGACCTGGTCGTCGCCGACCACGGCTGGGCGGGCTGCGCGGGACAGCTCGGCATCGACTCCGTCGGATACGCCGACTGCAACGACCCGGCCCTCTTCATCGCCGAGGCCGAGGGCACCGTCCAGGTGACGGTCCCCCTCGACGACCACGTCACGAGCCCTCGCCACTACGACCCGCTGACGGCGTACCTGCTGCACGCGGCGGGCCTGACCGACGACGACTGAGCCCCCTCAGCCGGCCCCCAAGCCGAGCCCCCTCAGCGGGGGACGCGGACCACGCCCTCCTGGATCACCGTGATCGCCAGCCGCCCGTCCTGGGTGTAGATGCGGGCCTGGCCCAGCCCGCGTCCCCCGGAAGCGGACGGCGACTCCTGGTCGTACAGCAGCCATTCGTCGGCCCGGAACGGCCGGTGGAACCACATGGCGTGGTCCAGCGAGGCCCCGACCACGTCCCCGACGGCCCAGCCGCCGCGCCCGTGCGCGAGCAGCACGGAGTCCAGGAGCGTCATGTCGGAGACGTAGGTGGCGAGGACGACGTGCAACAGGGGGTCGTCGTCGAGCTTGCCGTTGGTACGGAACCACACCTGGGAGTGCGGCTCGCGCGGCTCCCCGAACCGGCCGTAGGGCGGCTCGTCGACGTATCGCAGGTCGACGGCCTCGCGAGCCTCCAGGAACCGTTCCACGACCTCGGGGGCGAGGTGGCCGTAGCCGCGCAGCCGCTCCTGCGAGCTGGGCAGCGTGGCCGGGTCGGGCGCGGGCGGCATCGGCGCCTGGTGCTCCAGGCCCTCCTCATACGTCTGGAACGACGCGGAGAGGTGGAAGATGGGCTGCCCGTGCTGGACTGCGACCACCCGACGGGTGGTGAAGGAGCGGCCGTCGCGGATGCGGTCGACGCTGTAGACGATGGGCGCGCCGGGGTCGCCGGGGCGCAGGAAGTACGCGTGCAGCGAGTGCGCGTGCCGTTCCTCGGGAACGGTGCGCCCCGCGGCGACCAGCGCCTGGGCCGCGACCTGCCCGCCGAAGACGCGCGGAACAACGGCGGACCGGGACTGGCCGCGGAAGATGTCCCGCTCGATCCGCTCCAGGTCGAGCAGATCGAGCAGGGACTGCAGTGCCTGACTCATGGCGTCAGTTGTATCCGGCACTTTTTTCGGGGACCTTACAGACCCATGTCCTTGGCGATGATCGTCTTCATGATCTCGCTGGTGCCGCCGTAGATGCGGTTGACACGGTTGTCGGCGTACAGACGGGCGATCGGGTACTCGTTCATGTAGCCGTAGCCGCCGTGCAGCTGGAGGCAGCGGTCGATCACGCGGTGGGCGACCTCCGTGCAGAACAGCTTGGCGGAGGCGGCCTCGGCGGGGGTCAGCTCGCCGGCGTCGAGGGCTTCCAGCGCGCGGTCGGCGACGGCCTCCGCCGCGTCCACCTCGGCCTGGCAGGCGGCCAGCTCGAACTTCGTGTTCTGGAAGTGGGCGACCGGCTTGCCGAAGACGGTGCGCTCCTGCACGTACTGCTTGGCGAACCGGACGGCGGCCTTGGCCTGCGCGTAGGCGCCGAAGGCGATGCCCCAGCGCTCGGAGGCCAGGTTGTGCCCGAGGTAGTAGAAGCCCTTGTTCTCCTCGCCGAGCAGGTCCTCGGTCGGCACCTTGACGTCGACGAAGGCCAGCTCGGCGGTGTCCGAGGTGCGCAGGCCCAGCTTGTCCAGCTTGCGACCGATGGAGTAGCCCTCGGACTTGGTGTCCACGGCGAACAGGGATATGCCGAAGCGGCGGTCGTCCTCGCGCGGGGCGGCGGTGCGGGCGCAGACGATGACGCGGTCGGCGTGGACGCCGCCGGTGATGAACGTCTTGGCGCCGTTGAGGACGTAGTGCGTGCCGTCCTCGGAGAGCTTGGCGGTGGTCTTCATCCCCGCGAGGTCGGAGCCGGTGCCCGGCTCGGTCATCGCGATGGCCCACATCTCCTCGCCGGTGACGAACTTCGGCAGGTAGCGCTTCTTCTGCTCGTCCGAGGCGAGCATCTTGATGTACGGCAGGGCGAGCAGGACGTGCACGCCGGAGCCGCCGAACTGCACGCCCGCGCGCGCGGTCTCCTCGTAGAGGACGGCCTCGAACTTGTGGGTGTCCAGGCCCGCGCCGCCGAACTCCTCGGGCACGCTGATGCCGAAGATGCCCAGCTCGCCGAGCTTGTAATAGAAGTCGCGCGGCGCCTGACCGGCCGCGAACCACTCGTCGTACACCGGTACGACCTCGGCCTCGATGAAGGCGCGCAGGGTCTCCCGGAACGCCTCGTGGTCCTCGTTGAACACAGTACGGCGCACCGCTGCCGCCCTCCTCTGCGCCTAAACCGGCGCCGCTCTCGCGTACCTGGTTGCTCGCCGTCGGGGTTCCTCAATCGATGGCTGGGGCCCCACCTGGCTAAGCGCTTGCTCAGAGAACACGGTACCGGCCGGTAGCGACAGTCGTCCAGAGCCACCGTGCCGTAACGCTCGTCACGCCTGCGGAGCAGGACCCCGGCTCATTCCCCGCCCGCCGCCGCGAACGCCCCCCGCGCCATCCGGTGCAGCAGCTGCGCCGTCGTCCCACGCCCCGGCAGGGAACCCGGCCGCCCCAGGTGCGGCGTGGAGTTGAGCAGCCCGAAGACCGAGTGCACCGCCGAGCGGGCGGCGGGCTCCGCCAGCCCCGGGTACACCTCCCGCAGCACTTCCACCCACAGCTCCACGTACTGCCGCTGCAGCTGGCGCACCAGCTTGCGGTCGCTGTCCCGGAGGCGGTCCAGCTCGCGGTCGTGCAGGGTGATCAGGGGACGGTCGTCGAGCGCGAAGTCGATGTGCCCCTCGATCAGCGAGTCGAGGACCGCCTCCGGGTTCCGCCCGCCGGGACCTCCGTCGGCCTCGGCGACCCGCCGCCTGGCCCCGGTCAGCAGCTGCCCGCTGATCCCCACGAGCAGCTCGGCGAGCATCGCGTCCTTGCCCGCGAAGTGCCGGTACAGACCGGGTCCGCTGATGCCGACCGCGGCCCCTATCTCGTCGACCCCGACGCCGTGGAAGCCGCGTTCGGCGAACAGCCGCGCGGCCTCCTTGAGGATCTGCTCGCGACGGGTGGGGGCGTCGGTTCTCGTGGCCATGAAAACAATTCTAGACAGGGAGGTTAGCGGTCGTTAACCTGAAGGAAATGCGTTAACGCTCATTAACAAGGTGAGGGGACCGCAGGATGCACGAGGCACCGGAGCTGACGAGCGCGGCAGACCCCGCGTCGGAGGCCTGGCGGGCCAACGAGGCGGCACACCGCGCGCTGGTGGAGGAGTTGCACGCCAAGCTGGCCGCGGCCCGGCTGGGCGGCGGCGAGAAGGCCCGCGCGCGCCACACCGCGCGCGGCAAGCTGCTGCCGCGCGACCGCGTGGACACCTTGCTGGATCCGGGCTCGCCGTTCCTGGAGCTGGCCCCGCTGGCCGCCGAGGGGATGTACGACGGTCAGGCGCCGGCCGCCGGGGTGATCGCCGGGATCGGGCGGGTCAGCGGCCGCGAGTGCGTGATCGTCGCCAACGACGCCACCGTCAAGGGCGGCACGTACTACCCGATGACGGTGAAGAAGCACCTGCGGGCGCAGGAGGTGGCCCTCGACAACCGCCTGCCGTGCGTCTATCTCGTCGACTCCGGGGGCGCCTTCCTGCCCATGCAGGACGAGGTCTTCCCCGACCGTGAGCACTTCGGGCGCATCTTCTACAACCAGGCGCGGATGTCCGGCGCCGGCATCCCGCAGATCGCGGCCGTCCTCGGCTCCTGCACTGCGGGCGGGGCGTACGTCCCGGCGATGAGCGACGAGGCCGTGATCGTGCGCAACCAGGGCACGATCTTCCTGGGTGGGCCGCCCCTGGTGAAGGCGGCCACCGGTGAGGTCGTCACCGCGGAGGAGCTCGGCGGCGGCGAGGTCCACGCGCGTGTGTCCGGCGTGACGGACCACCTGGCGCAGGACGACGCGCACGCGCTGCGGATCGTGCGGAACATCGTCGCCACGCTCCCCGCGCGCGGGGCGCTGCCCTGGGAGGTCGTCCCGTCGGTCGAGCCGAAGGTGGATCCGTACGGGCTGTACGGGGCGGTGCCGGCCGACTCCCGCACCCCCTACGACGTCCGCGAGGTCATCGCGCGCGTGGTGGACGGCTCGCGCTTCGCGGAGTTCAAGGCGGAGTTCGGGCAGACCCTGGTCACCGGCTTCGCCCGGATCCACGGCCACCCGGTGGGGATCGTCGCCAACAACGGCATCCTGTTCTCCGAGTCCGCCCAGAAGGGCGCCCACTTCATCGAGCTGTGCGACCAGCGCGGCATCCCGCTGGTGTTCCTGCAGAACATCTCCGGCTTCATGGTGGGCCGCGACTACGAGGCCGGCGGTATCGCCAAGCACGGCGCCAAGATGGTGACGGCGGTCGCCTGCACGCGCGTACCGAAGCTCACGGTGGTGATCGGCGGCTCCTTCGGCGCGGGCAACTACTCGATGTGCGGCCGGGCCTATTCACCGCGCTTCCTGTGGATGTGGCCGAACGCCAAGATCTCGGTGATGGGCGGCGAGCAGGCCGCCTCGGTCCTCGCGACCGTCAAGCGCGACCAGCTGGAGGCACGCGGGGAGTCCTGGGCGGCGGAGGAAGAGGAGGCGTTCAAGGCCCCGATCCGCGAGCAGTACGAGCGCCAGGGCAACGCCTACTACGCCACGGCCCGCCTCTGGGACGACGGCGTGATCGACCCGCTTGAGACCCGTCGGGTACTGGGCCTGGCCCTGACCGCGTGCGCCAACGCGCCCCTGGGTGAACCCCAGTTCGGCGTCTTCCGGATGTGAGGGGGGCTTGACGACCATGTTCGAGACAGTGCTTGTGGCCAACCGGGGCGAGATCGCCGTCCGCGTCATCCGCACGCTGCGGTCGATGGGCGTGCGCTCGGTGGCCGTCTTCTCCGACGCCGACGCCGACGCCCGGCACGTGCGCGAGGCCGACACGGCGGTACGGATCGGACCGGCGCCGGCGGCCGAGAGCTATCTGTCCGTGGAGCGCCTGCTGGAGGCCGCCGCCCGGACCGGAGCGCAGGCGGTGCACCCCGGGTACGGCTTCCTCGCGGAGAACGCGACGTTCGCGCGTGCGTGCGCCGAGGCGGGGCTGGTGTTCATCGGCCCGCCTGCGGACGCGATCGCGCTCATGGGCGACAAGATCCGGGCCAAGGAGACGGTACGGGCGGCCGGAGTGCCGGTCGTACCGGGGTCGAACGGCAGCGGGCTGACGGACGCGGAGCTGGCCGAGGCCGCCCGCGAGATCGGCATGCCGGTGTTGCTCAAGCCCAGCGCGGGCGGCGGCGGCAAGGGCATGCGGCTGGTGCGGGACGCGTCGGCGCTGGCCGACGAGATCGCCGCCGCCCGCCGCGAGGCCCGCGCCGCCTTCGGCGACGACACGCTGCTCGTCGAACGGTGGATCGACCGCCCCCGCCACATCGAGATCCAGGTCCTGGCGGACGCCCACGGGAACGTGGTGCACCTGGGCGAGCGCGAGTGCTCCCTCCAGCGCCGCCACCAGAAGATCATCGAGGAGGCGCCGAGCGTGCTCCTCGACGAGGCCACACGCGCGGCGATGGGCGAGGCGGCGGTCCAGGCGGCCCGCTCCTGCGGCTACGAGGGCGCGGGCACGGTCGAGTTCATCGTGCCGGGCGGCGACCCCTCCTCGTACTTCTTCATGGAGATGAACACCCGCCTCCAGGTGGAGCACCCGGTCACCGAGCTGATCACCGGCCTGGACCTGGTCGAGTGCCAGCTGCGGGTGGCGGCGGGCCAGCGGCTGTCCTTCAAGCAGGACGACATCACCCTCACGGGCCACGCGATCGAGGCCCGTATCTGCGCCGAGGACCCTGCACGGGGCTTCCTCCCGTCGGGCGGCACGGTGCTGAGTCTGCACGAGCCGCAGGGCGACGGCATCCGCACCGACTCGGGCCTGTCCGAGGGCACGGAGGTCGGCAGCCTCTACGACCCCATGCTGTCGAAGGTCATCGCCTACGGCCCGGACCGTGCGACCGCGCTGCGCAAGCTCCGCGCGGCCCTCGCGCAGACGGTCACCCTGGGCGTGCAGACCAACGCCGGTTTCCTGCGCCGACTGCTGGCCCATCCGGCGGTCGTGGCGGGCGAGCTGGACACGGGACTGGTGGAGCGCGAGGTCGACTCGCTGATCCCGACCAAGGTGCCGGACGAGGTCTACGAGGCCGCCGCCGCCGTACGCCTGGACGCGCTGACACCGCGCGGGGAGGGCTGGATCGACCCGTTCTCCGTGCCGAGCGGCTGGCGGCTCGGGGGCGAACCCAAGCCGGTCGCCTTCCCGCTTCGGGTGCACGAGCCGGTGCAGTACACACCCCGCGGCACCCACACGGTCACCGAGGGGCACGTGTCCGTCGTCGTGGACGGCGTACGCCACACCTTCCACCGCGCCCACGACTGGCTGGG
Organism: Streptomyces sp. NPDC107546; assembly: GCF_055639175.1. Lineage (NCBI taxonomy): Bacteria > Bacillati > Actinomycetota > Actinomycetes > Kitasatosporales > Streptomycetaceae > Streptomyces > Streptomyces sp. NPDC107546. Next base: position 146,470 of record NZ_JBVKBA010000005.1, read on the forward strand.
CCGCGACGGCGACGCCTGGCACGTGCGCGACCACGACCCGGTCGCCGCATCCCTCACCGGGGCCGCCCGCTCCGGCACCGACTCGCTGACCGCGCCCATGCCCGGCACGGTGACGGTGGTGAAGGTGGCCGTCGGCGACGAGGTGACGGCCGGGCAGAGCCTGCTGGTGGTGGAGGCGATGAAGATGGAGCACGTCATCTCCGCCCCGCACGCCGGGACCGTCACCGAACTGGACGTCTCCCCCGGCACCACGGTCGCCATGGACCAGGTGCTGGCCGTGATCGCGGCGCACGGGGAAGGCCCCGAGGACGACACGGAGGCGGAGCGATGACCGCTGGTGAACTGCCCATGGTCCAGCCGGCGCAGGGCCTCCCCGCCCGGGTGAGGATCCACGAGGTCGGCCCGCGCGACGGCCTGCAGAACGAGAAGCGCACGGTACCGACGGAGGTGAAGGCGGACTTCATCCGCCGTCTCGCGGACGCGGGCCTGACGACGATCGAGGCGACGAGCTTCGTCCACCCCAAGTGGGTGCCGCAGCTCGCCGACGCGGAGGAACTGTTCCCGCTGGTCGGCGAACTGCCCGTGGAACTCCCGGTCCTGGTCCCGAACGAACGCGGCCTGGACCGCGCCCTCGCGCTGGGCGCCCGCCGGATCGCCGTCTTCGCCAGCGCCACCGAGTCCTTCGCGAAGGCCAACCTCAACCGCACCGTGGATGAGGCGCTGGCGATGTTCGAACCGGTGGTCGCGCGCGCGAAAGCGCAGAAGGTGCACGTCCGCGGCTATCTGTCGATGTGCTTCGGGGACCCCTGGGAAGGTGCGGTCCCCATCCATCAGGTGGTCCGCGTCTGCAAGGCCCTCATGGACATGGGCTGCGACGAGCTCAGCCTGGGCGACACGATCGGGGTTGCGACCCCGGGCCACGTACAGGCCCTCCTGTCCCAGCTGAACGAGGAGGGCGTGCCGACCAGCGCGATCGGCGTGCACTTCCACGACACCTACGGCCAGGCGCTCGCCAACACCCTGGCAGCGCTCCAGCACGGCGTGACGACCGTCGACGCCTCCGCGGGCGGCCTCGGCGGCTGTCCCTACGCCAAGTCGGCGACCGGCAACCTCGCCACCGAAGACCTCGTCTGGATGCTCCAGGGCCTCGGCGTCGATACCGGGGTCGACCTCGGCCGGCTCACCGCCACAAGCGTGTGGATGGCCGCGCACCTGGACCGGCCGAGCCCCTCCCGCACCGTCCGAGCCCTCTCCCACAAGGAGTGACCCCATGGACCACCACCTCTCCCCCGAGCTGGAGGAACTCCGGCGCACGGTCGAGGAGTTCGCGCACGACGTCGTGGCGCCCAAGATCGGCGACTTCTACGAGCGGCACGAGTTCCCGTACGAGATCGTCCGCGAGATGGGCCGGATGGGCCTGTTCGGGCTGCCGTTCCCCGAGGAGTACGGCGGTATGGGCGGCGACTACCTGGCGCTGGGCATCGCGCTGGAGGAACTGGCCCGAGTGGACTCCTCGGTCGCCATCACCCTCGAAGCAGGGGTCTCCCTCGGCGCGATGCCGATCTACCGCTTCGGCACGGAGGCCCAGAAGCAGGAGTGGCTCCCGCGCCTGTGTTCGGGCGAGATCCTGGGCGCGTTCGGACTGACGGAGCCGGAGGCCGGCTCGGACGCGGGCGGGACCCGTACGACGGCCCGCCTGGACGCGTCGACGAACGAGTGGGTGATCAACGGCACCAAGTGCTTCATCACCAACTCGGGTACGGACATCACGGGCCTGGTCACCGTCACGGCGGTCACCGACCGCACGGAGCACGGCCGCCCGAAGATCTCCTCGATCATCGTCCCGTCCGGCACGCCCGGGTTCACGGTCGCGGCCCCCTACTCGAAGGTCGGTTGGAACGCCTCCGACACCCGGGAGCTGTCCTTCGCGGACGTCCGTGTCCCCGCTGAGAACCTCCTGGGCGAGGAAGGCCGGGGCTACGCCCAGTTCCTGCGCATCCTGGACGAGGGCCGTATCGCGATCGCGGCCCTGGCGACGGGTCTGGCGCAGGGCTGTGTGGACGAGTCGGTGAAGTACGCGAAGGAACGTCACGCCTTCGGCCGCCCGATCGGCGCCAACCAGGCCGTCCAGTTCAAGATCGCCGACATGGAGATGAAGGCCCACACGGCCCGCCTGGCCTGGCGCGACGCCGCCTCCCGTCTGGTCTCCGGCGAACCCTTCAAGAAGGAGGCGGCCCTGGCCAAGCTCCACTCCTCCACGGTCGCGGTGGACAACGCCCGCGACGCCACCCAGATCCACGGCGGCTACGGCTTCATGAACGAGTACCCGGTGGCCCGTATGTGGCGCGACTCCAAGATCCTGGAGATCGGGGAGGGCACGAGCGAGGTGCAGCGGATGCTGATCGCCCGGGAGCTGGGGCTGGCGGGCTGAGCACGGCTGACGGCGGGGCGCCGACCACCTGACAAGCCGCCTTGCCGTGCGGCACACACACTGAGGGCGCCGTATCCGGCGATACGGCGCCCCGGTCGTCACCTGTTGAGGCAGTTGGCCTTCCGCCACTGGACGAAGTCGCCCACACGATTGGTGATGACGCCGTCGACGCCCCAGGACGTGGCGGTCTTCCACTTGGTGTCGGTGTCGACCGTCCAGACGAACACCTTGACGCCTGCCGCGTGGAGCTGCGCCAATGCGGTGGGCCTGGCCGCGAGACCGTTGAAGTTCACCGCATACGTGTCGAGTGAGAACGAGCGGGCCGTGGCCACCGGGTCCGCGTCGAGTGCGTCCCGGAGCAGCGCGGCCTTGATCCCGTACGGGGAGGCCTTCACCTCGCGCACGATGTTCTCGTCGAAGGACTGCACAACGGTGCGCTCGGTCATTCCCGCTTCGGACACGAGCCTGAGGGCGTGGTCGACGGCGGCCGGTGTCTGTGGCCCCTTCAGTTCCAGCAGAAGTCGAGTGGACCTTGCCTTCACCGAGGACAGCAGTTCCTCCAGCGTCGGAACGTGCCCTCCGCCCTTCACCGTCAGCTTGGAGATCTCCTCGGCGGTGAGCTCGTCGACGCGCCCGGTCCCGTCGGTCGTCCTGTCCACGGTGTCGTCGTGCATGATGACCGGCTGGCCGTCCTTGGTGAACTGCACGTCGGTCTCGACCCAGTCCGCGCCTCGGTCGGCTGCCGCGTCCATGGAGGCGATCGTGTTCTCGGGTGCGATCTGCGGCGCGCCGCGGTGCCCGAGGCCGTCGGTACGGGAGCAGTCGGCGACCGAGGTGTCGTCGGAGACGAAGACGTCGTCGATGGTGCCGGGGAAGTACTCCTGGAAGGCGCCCTTGTAAGTCTACGACTTTCACAGATGCTTCACAGCCAACTTCGAGCAGGCCGTGGCTGGTTCCGTCGCCCCGGCCACCACGGTGCCGGTCGCCCCGAAAGAGGAGGAGGTCCCGGTCAGGCCCCAGTTCGGGTCGCCTGGGGGAAACCGCCCCTGCCCCTCACTCCCTGGACATCATGTGAGGTTAGGCTAACCTAAGATCGCCTTGCCCTGGCTCGACCGCACGAAAGCAGACCACAGCCATGTCCAAAGCCCCCGCCACCCGTCTCACCCGCCGCGGCATCCTCACCGCCGGCGGCGCCCTCGGTCTCGGTGCCGTGCTCGCGGCCTGCGGGGACGAGAAGACGAAAAGCGGCGGCTCGGGCAGCGGCACCACGGCCGGCAAGTCGGGCCCCTGGTCCTTCAAGGACGACCGCGGACAGACCACCAAGGCCGCCAAAGTGCCGTCGAACATCGTCGCGTTCGTCGGTGTCGCCGCCGCGCTGCACGACTACGGCGTCGACGTGAAGGGCGTCTTCGGCCCGACGAAGACCAAGGACGGCAAGGCCGACGTCCAGGCCGGCGACCTCGACGTCGACAAGGTCACCGTTCTCGGCAACCAATGGGGCCAGTTCAACATCGAGAAGTACGCGGCCCTCGCCCCCGACCTCCTCGTCACCACCATGTTCGACGGCGCCGGGACGCTCTGGTACGTGCCCGAGGAGTCCAAGAAGAAGATCCTCGCCGTGGGCGCCCCGAGCGTCGGGATCTCCGTCTGCGACCGCCAGATGCCCGAACCCCTGCAGCGCATGCTGGAACTCGCGGCGTCGCTCGGCGCGGACACCGCGTCCGCCAAGACCGCCCAGGCGAAGAAGCGGTTCGAGGACGCCGCCGCCCGGCTGCGCGCCGCCGCCAAGGCCAAGCCGGACATCAAGGTGCTGGCGGGCTCCGCGAGCCAGGACGTCTTCTACGTCTCCGGAACCAACCTCTCGATCGACCTCGAGTACTTCAAGGCCCTCGGCGTGAACTTCGTCGAGCCGCCCGCCTCCGCGCTGAAGGCGAGCGGAGGCTGGTTCGAGAACCTCAGCTGGGAGAACGTCGACAAGTACAAGGCCGACGTCATCATGATGGACAACCGCACCTCGGCCATCCAGCCCGCCGACATCACCGAGGCGACCTGGAAGAAGCTCCCCGCGGTCAAGGCGGGTCAGGTCATCGCCCGCAACCCCGAGCCCATCCTGTCGTACGACAAGTGCGCCCCGCTGCTCGAGGACCTCGCCAAGGCGATCGAGACGGCCAAGAAGGTCGGCTGAACAACCCCTCCCCCGCCCCTCACCTGACGATGGCTCAGGAGCGCTCATGACGACGGCCGTAGCCGCCCCGTTCCGTTTCTTCTCCCTCCAGGTCGTACGGACGAGGCGGCTCGGCCCGTCTCTCGTCCGGGTCACCTTCGCCGGAGACGACCTGAACGCCTTCCGCTCCGCCGGACGCGACCAGAGCCTGTCCCTGTTCCTGCCGCACCCCGGGCAGCCGAAGCCCGTCATCCCCCTTCACCTCGGCTGGGGGTCCCCCCGCTCGAGCGAAGCCGAGAGTGGGGGAGGCTGGTGGCACGGCTGGCGTGAACTCCCCGACGACGTACGCGCGGTGATGCGCTCGTACACGCTGCGCGCCCTGCGCCGTGACCCCGACGAGATCGACATCGACTTCGTGCTCCACGGCATCGAGCCGGCCGCCACGGCACCCGCCGGTCCCGCCTCCCGCTGGGCCTCCCGGGCCACCCCCGGCGACCGGGTCGTCCTCCTCGGTCCGGCCGTCGAGGACAACCGCGCGATCCGTTTCCGTCCGCCCGAGGACACCGACCTGGTGGTGATCTGGGCCGACGAGACCGCCGTACCCGCCGCCTCCGCGATCCTCGAGTCGCTGCCCCCGGGCTCGCGCGCCCAGGTCTGGCTGGAGGTCGGGCAGGCCGGCGACATCCAGGACCTGGTGACTCGCGCGGACGCCGAGATCACCTGGCTCGTACGCGACGGCGAGAGGTCCCCCATGACTCTCGCCGCGCTGCGGGACGCCCAACTCCCGCCCGCCAAGGCCCCGTACGTGTGGATCGCGGGCGAGGCCGGCCGGGTCAAGGAGCTGCGCCGGCACTTCGTCGGCGAGCGCGGTGTCGACCGGCGGCGTGTCACCTTCGTCGGCTACTGGCGGCACGGGCTGAGCGAGGAGCAGGTGCGCGAGCAGCAGTGACGGCGGTCACGACGGGGTGGAATTTCCCTAGATCAAACTTAGGTTAGGCTAGCCTAAGTTACGACAGAGACGACTTCGCCCCTCTGCTGTCCCGCCCGGACTCCCCCACCGGAGGACCCACATGCGCTCGCACCTGCTCAATGACCTCACCGCGGAGCACTACCGCCGCTCCGTGACCGAAGGAGTGGAGCGGGTGGCCGACCGACTCGCCACCACCGACCGTCCGTTCACCGGCGTCACGGTCGACGCCCTCGCCCCCCGCATCGACGGGATCGACCTGGACCGCCCGCTGCACGACACCACCGCGGCCCTGGACGAGCTGGAGGAGCTCTACCTCCGCGACGCGGTCTACTTCCACCACCCCCGCTACCTCGCCCACCTCAACTGCCCGGTCGTCATCCCGGCCGTGCTCGGCGAGGCCGTCCTGTCCGCCGTCAACTCCTCCCTCGACACCTGGGACCAGTCGGCGGGCGGCACCCTGATCGAGCGCAGGCTCATCGACTGGACCGCCGAGCGGATCGGCCTCGGCCCGGCCGCCGACGGCGTCTTCACCTCCGGCGGCACCCAGTCCAACCTCCAGGCCCTGCTGCTGGCACGCGAGGAGGCCAAGCCGGGGCGGGCAGGGTGGGAAGTACCGGACACGCTCGCCAGGCTGCGCGTCCTCACCTCCGAGGTCAGCCACTTCAGCGTCAGGAAGTCCGCGAAGCTCCTCGGCCTGGGCCCCGAGTCCGTCGTCGCCGTCCCCGTCGGCCACGACAAGCGCATGCAGACCGTCGCCCTCGCTCACGAGCTGGAGCGCTGCACCCGGGACGGCCTGATCCCGATGGCCGTCGTCGCCACCGCCGGCACCACCGACTTCGGCTCCATCGACCCACTGCCCGAGATCGCCGAGCTGTGCGCCCAGTACGGCACCTGGATGCACGTGGACGCGGCATACGGCTGCGGACTGCTGGTCTCGCCCCGCCGCCGTGGCCTCCTCGACGGCATCGACCGCGCCGACTCGGTCACCGTCGACTACCACAAGTCCTTCTTCCAGCCGGTGAGTTCGTCGGCCGTCCTGGTCCGCGACGCCACCACGCTGCGGCACGCCACCTACCACGCGGAGTACCTCAACCCGCTCCGCGCGGTGCGGGAGCGCATCCCCAACCAGGTCGACAAGTCGCTGCAGACCACCCGCCGCTTCGACGCCCTCAAGCTGTGGATGACGCTGCGCGTGATGGGCGCCGACGGCATCGGACAGCTCTTCGACGAGGTCTGCGACCTGGCGGCCGAGGGCTGGAAGCTGCTCGCCGCCGACCCGCGCTACGACGTCGTCGTCGAGCCACAGCTGTCCACGCTCGTCTTCCGCTACATCCCCTCCGCCGTCACCGACCCGACCGCCGTCGACGGCGCCAACCTGCACGCCCGCAAGGCCCTGTTCGCCTCCGGCGACGCGGTCGTCGCGGGCACCAGGGTCGCCGGCCGCCACTACCTGAAGTTCACCCTGCTCAACCCCGAGACCACGGTGGACGACATCGCCACCGTCCTCGACCTGATCGCCGGCCACGCCGAGCAGTACCTGGGAGAGTCCCTTGACCGCGCGTCCTGAAGCCACCGGGAAGACGTACGACTTCGTCGGGATCGGGCTCGGCCCCTTCAACCTCGGCCTCGCCTGCCTCACCGAGCCGATCGAAGGCCTCGACGGCGTCTTCCTGGAGTCGAAGCCCACCTTCGAGTGGCACTCGGGGATGTTCCTGGAGGGCGCCCACCTCCAGACCCCGTTCCTGTCGGACCTGGTCACCCTGGCCGACCCCACCTCCCCGTACTCCTTCCTCAACTACCTGAAGGAGCGGGGCAGGCTGTACTCGTTCTACATCCGCGAGAACTTCTACCCCCTGCGCGTCGAGTACGACGACTACTGCCGCTGGGCCGCCGAGAAGCTCGCCGGCGTCCGCTTCGGCACGACGGTCACCGAGGTGACGTACGCGGACCAGGACGAGGTGTATGTCGTACGGACGCAGGACGGCGGCACCTACCGCGCAAGCCGTCTGGTCCTCGGCACCGGCACCCCGCCCCACATCCCGGAGCCCTGCCGCGGTCTCGGCGGTGACGTCATCCACAACTCCCGCTACCTGGACCACAAGCACCGGTTCCAGGCCAAGGAGTCGATCACCCTGGTCGGCAGCGGCCAGTCCGCCGCCGAGATCTACCGCGACCTGCTCGGGGAGATCGACGTCCACGGCTACCGGCTGAACTGGGTGACCCGCTCCCCGCGCTTCTTCCCCCTCGAGTACACCAAGCTCACGCTGGAGATGACCTCCCCGGAGTACATCGACTACTTCCACGCGCTGCCCGAGCGGACCCGCTACCGCCTCACGGAACAGCAGAAGGGCCTGTTCAAGGGCATCGACAGCGATCTGATCAACGAGATCTTCGACCTGCTGTACCAGAAGAACCTCGACGGCCCGGTCCCGACCCGCCTGCTCACCAACTCCGCCCTGACGAGGGCCACGTACGAGGACGGCACCTACACCCTCACCTTCCGCCAGGAGGAACAGGAGAAGGACTTCGAGCTGCGCTCCCAGGCCCTGATCCTCGCCACCGGATACAAGTACCTCGAACCCGAGTTCCTCAGGCCCGTCCGCGACCGTCTGCGCTACGACCAGCACGGCAACCTCGACGTGGCCCGCAACTACGCGATCGACGTCACCGGCCGGGGCGTGTTCCTGCAGAACGCCGGCGTCCACACCCACTCGATCACCTCACCCGACCTGGGCATGGGCGCCTACCGGAACGCGTACATCATCCGGGAACTGCTCGGCACCGAGTACTACCCCGTCGAGAAGACGATCGCCTTCCAGGAGTTCGCCGCATGACGACCGTCGACACCGGCACCTTCACCTTTCGCCCCCTCGACCCCACCGGGGACGCCGAACTGCTGCACGCCTGGGTCACGCACCCCAAGGCGGTCTTCTGGATGATGCAGGACGCCACGGTCGCGGACGTCGAGCACGCCTACACGGAGATCGACGCCGACGAGCACCACCACGCGCTCCTCGGACTGCACGACGGCGAACCCGCCTTCCTGATGGAGAAGTACGACCCGGCCCACCGGGAGCTGGCCGGGCTGTACGAGCCGGAGCCGGGCGACGTGGGCATGCACTTCCTGGTGGCGCCGACCGGCACGCCCGTGCACGGGTTCACCCGGGCCGTCATCACCGCCGTGATGCGACACCTGTTCGAGGACCCCGCCACACGGCGGGTCGTCGTCGAGCCCGATGTGCGCAACACGGCCGTGCACGCCCTGAACGCGGCGGTCGGATTCGTGCCCGAACGTGAGATCGAGAAGCCGGAGAAGAAGGCCCTGTTGAGTTTCTGCACCCGTGAGCGGTTCGAGAAGGCGGTGGCGGCATGACCCTCGCCGACGCCGTGGCCCATCTGTCCCCCGAACGCTGGGAGAAGGCCAACCGCCTCCTCGTACGCAAGGCCCTGGCCGAGTTCGCCCATGAGCGGCTGATCACCCCCGAGCGGGAGGAGGACGGCCGGTACGCCGTCCGCAGCGACGACGGGCTCACCCGCTACCGCTTCACGGCCACCCTGCGCGCCCTCGACCACTGGCAGGTCGACGCGGACTCGATCACCCGTCACCGTGACGGCACCGAACTGCCGCTCGCCGCCCTGGACTTCTTCATCGAACTGAAGCGGTCGCTCGGCCTGAGCGACGACGTCCTGCCCGTCTACCTGGAGGAGATCTCCTCCACCGTCTCGGGCATCTGCTACAAGCTCGCCAAGCCGCAGGTCACGTCGGCGGAGCTGGCCCAATCCGGTTTCCAGGCGATCGAGACCGGGATGACGGAGGGCCATCCCTGCTTCGTCGCCAACAACGGGCGGCTCGGCTTCGGCATCCACGAGTACCTGTCGTACGCACCCGAGACCGCGAGCCCGGTCCGGCTGGTGTGGGTCGCGGCGCACCGCTCGCGGGCGGCGTTCACGGCGGGCGTGGGGATCGAGTACGAGTCGTTCCTGCGGGAGGAGCTGGGAAGCGCAACGCTGAAGCGTTTCCGCGACGCACTCTCGGACCAGGGCCTGGACCCGGCCGACTACCTGCTCATCCCCGTCCACCCCTGGCAGTGGTGGAACAAGCTCACCGTCACCTTCGCCGCCGAGGTCGCCCACCGCAACCTGGTGTGCCTCGGCGAGGGCGACGACGAGTACCTGGCGCAGCAGTCCATACGCACGTTCTTCAACACCTCGCACCCCGAGAAGCACTACGTCAAGACGGCCCTGTCCGTGCTCAACATGGGCTTCATGCGGGGCCTGTCCGCCGCCTACATGGAGGCCACTCCGGCGATCAACGACTGGCTGGCCCGGCTGGTCGAGAACGACCCGGTGCTCAAGTCGACGGGCCTGACGATCATCCGGGAGCGCGCGGCCGTCGGCTACCGGCACCTGGAGTACGAGGCAGCCACCGACCGCCACTCCCCCTACCGGAAGATGCTCGCGGCCCTGTGGCGGGAGAGCCCGGTGCCCTCGCTCCAGGACGGCGAGACCCTGGCGACCATGGCGTCCCTCGCCCATGTCGACCACGCGGGCGCGTCCTTCGCGGGGGCGCTGATCGAACGCTCGGGACTCCCACCGACGGAGTGGCTGCGAGGGTACCTGCGGGCGTACCTCGTTCCGCTGCTGCACAGTTTCTACGCATACGACCTGGTGTTCATGCCGCACGGCGAGAACGTCATCCTCGTCCTGAAGGACGGCGTCGTACAGCGCGCGATCTTCAAGGACATAGCGGAGGAGATCGCCGTCATGGACCCCGAGGCGGTGCTGCCGCCGGAGGTGGCGCGCATCCGCGTGGAGGTCCCGGAGGACAAGAAGCTGCTGTCGCTCTTCACGGACGTCTTCGACTGCTTCTTCCGCTTCGTCGCGGCGCACCTCGCCACCGAGGGGATCCTGGAGGAGGAGGACTTCTGGCGGACGGTCGCGGAGGTCGTCCACGAGTACCGGGACGCGAACCCGCAGCTCGCCCACAGGTTCCGCCGGTACGACCTGTTCGCCCCGGAGTTCGCCCTGTCCTGCCTCAACCGGCTGCAGCTGCGGAACAACAGGCAGATGGTGGACCTGGCCGACCCGTCGGGGGCGCTACAGCTGGCCGGGACCCTGAAGAACCCGATCGCAGGCCTGTAGGCCCTTCGCGGACGGGCGGGCACCCCGGTGCAGGCCCTCCGGGGTGCCCGTCACCGGCCCCGATGGGCGTGGACCACTCCCTCGCGAACGGAGTGGAACAATCCCCGGCATGGCGGAAATCATCCAGAAGGACGGTACGTGGAGTTTCGACGGTGACGCCTTACGGCTGACCCCGGGTCGTGACAAGAACGCCGGGCTGTTCCGTCGGACGTTGGGTGAACTGACCGTTCCACTCGAGGCGATGGCGGGCATCTCGTTCGAGCAGGGGAAGAAGGCCGGACGGCTCAGGCTGCGGCTGCGCGACGGCGCCTGCCCCCTGCTGCAGGCGACCGGCGGCAGACTGAAGGAGTCCGACGACCCGTACCGGCTGACCGTCGAGTCCGACCGCTACGGCGTCGCCGAGTATGTGGCGGACGAGGTGCGGGACGCGCTCATGCCGGCACAGGTGCCCACCGAGCCGGTCGACCGCTATCTGCTGCCCGGCCCCTCCGTCCCGCTGTCCGTGTCGGCCGGGGACGGCACGGCGAGCTTCGACGGCGAGCAGGTACGCCTGGAGTGGAACTGGAAGACGGAGGACGCGAAGCAGGCCTCGGGCATGCGCACACTGCCGGTCGCCGACATCACCGGCGTGGAGTGGCAGCCGGCGGTCGGTCTGGAGAACGGCTGCCTCCGCTTCACCGTGCGCGGGGCCGAGACCAAGGCTCCGCCGAAGTACGACCCCAACTCGGTGGAGCTGTGGGGCTTCAAGAAGGACGCGCTGATGGCGCTCGTCGCGGCGGCCGTCCAGGCCCGGCTGCCGCACCCGGCGGCGCCCGTGGACTCCGTACCACTGCTGAAGGAGCTGTCCGCGCCCGCGCGGGACGCCGTGGAGAACGAGCACGACGCCCTGCTGCGGCGGCTGCGGGAGCTGGGCGAGCTGCACCGCGGAGGGGTGCTCACCGACGAGGAGTTCGCGATGGCCAAACAGGCGGTCCTCAGGAGGATGTGAGGCCCGCCTGCTCGTCGAGGTTTCGCTACTTGGCCCGGCGCGCCACCGTGAAGTGGTCGATGCGGTCACCGGTCTCGGCGATGCCCGAGACCTTCAGCTTGGCGTAGTGGCCGCTCGGCGCCGGCTCGACGTCCACGCGCAGGAACGAGTAGTTGAGGTAGCGCACCCGGGACCAGGCGACGGTCTCGTTGACCTTGCCGTCCTTGGTGTTGATGAAGGAGGCGACGGAGTCGACCTCGTTCAGGTGCCCCTCGTAGGAGTCCGGCGCGCTGAACGCGTACAGGCTGCGGCCGGCCGCGCCCGCCGTCACGTAGACGACGCCCTCGGTCTCGGGGTAGGCCGTCTCGCCGATCGGCAGCTTCTTGGCGACCTTGTCGCCCTTGATGACGTCGGTGCGCTCGTACTGGTGGTTGTGGCCGTTGATGACCAGGTCCACCGTGTACTTCTCGAACAGCGGCACCCACTCCTGGCGCACGCCCCCCTCCGAGGCGTGCGCCGTGGAGGTGCAGTACGCGCAGTGGTGGAAGAACACGATGATGAAGTCGACGTCCTTCGAAGCGCGGTACTTCTTCAGCTGCGCCTCGAACCATGTGGTCTGGGTGCCGCCGGAGATGCCGAGGTTGGCCGGGATCTCGAAGGAGACGTCGTTCGGGTCCAGCGAGATGATCGCCGTGTTGCCGTAGACGAAGGAGTAGACGCCCGGCAGGTTCTTCTCGTCCGGCCCGTTGTCGGGGAGCGTGAAGCGGGCCTCCTCGCCGCCGTAGCCGTTGGGCGAGTACCAGGCCTCCATGTCGTGGTTGCCGTAGGAGACCATCCACGGCACGGACTTGGCGACCGACTCGGTCTGGGCGAGGAACTGGTCCCACGTGCGCGAGTCGAAACCGGTGTCGGAGGTCTTGCCCTGTCCGGCGGGGTCGCCGTAGGCGATGTCGCCCGCGTGCAGGTGGAAGACCGGGTCCTGGCCGAGGATCAGGCTGTCGTTGGCCAGCGCGTGGTAGCTGACGCCCTGGTCGCCGAAGGCCGTGAAGGTGAACGGCACCTTGTGCGCCGGGGCGGTGGTGAAGGTGCCGAGGGTGCCCAGCAGGTGGCGCTCGGCCGGGTCGAAGCCCTCGTGGCCGACCCCGTAGTAGTACGTCCTGCCGGGGCGCAGGTGGGTGAGCTTGGCGTGCAGGTAGTACTGGGTGTGGTTGCCGCTCGCGCCGACGCCAGCCGGGGTGTAGAGGGTGCGGACCTCGGCGGGGATCTTGCGGGAGAGGTCCCAGGGGTGGGCGCCGATCCGGATGAACGGGTTCTTCACGGCCACCGGGACCTGCCAGGAGACGGTGATCTCGGTGCGCGGGTCGTTGCCGAAGGCGAGGTGGCGGCCGAAGGGGGCGACCAGGGCGCCGTCGACGCTCTCGACGGCCGGGGCGGTGCTCTGGGTCGGGACGGCGGCCTGGGCGGTCGCACCCGGCACGAATGCGCCACCCGCGACGGCGCCCAGGGTGACGGCTCCGCCTCTGATCATCGTGCGCCGGGAGAATCTCTCGCGCAGGTACTCGTGCTGCTCCGCCATGCTCATGCGGGCCGCGAGCTTCTCCGGTACTCCCATACGAGGTATGTCCATGTGGCCAGAACTTCCTCCACATAATCAACGTGGCGCAGGACACAGGATGGACAGCCGTCGAACGGGATCCCATAAGAACTTCAACAGGCATCTGCCCGAAATCGGGCACGATTCTTGCGATTCCGGCGCTCTTACCTCAGGATCTACCGGGTGCACGACGAACTTGTCGATCATCTGACGCGGACCACGCCCTTGAACCGGGGCGAGGCGCTGCGCGTGGTCCAGGACGTGCTCGCCTACTTCGACGAGACGACCGAGGAGTTCGTCCGTCGCCGCCACCGCGAACTGCAGGCCCACGGACTGGTGAACGCGTCGATCTTCGAACGGATCGAGGCGGACCTGAAGTATCGCGCGGTGGCACCGCCCGAGCTCACGCTCCGGCAACTGCGGCGCATCGTCTACGGCTGAGTTACGGCCGAGTCGACGACCGAGCCACCGGACGACCGCCCCATCCAGACGGGGCAAAAAGGGACTTAAGGAAACATATGTGCGGAATCGTCGGATACATCGGTAAGCGCGATGTGGCCCCGCTCCTGCTGGAGGGTCTGCAGCGGCTGGAGTACCGCGGCTACGACTCGGCGGGCATCGTCATCACCTCGCCGAAGACGGCGGGCTTGAGGATGGTCAAGGCCAAGGGCCGGGTCCGCGACCTGGAGGCCAAGGTCCCCGCGCGCTTCAAGGGCACCACGGGCATCGCCCACACCCGCTGGGCCACCCACGGCGCCCCCTCCGACGTCAACGCGCACCCGCACATGTCGGCCGACAACAAGGTCGCCGTCGTCCACAACGGCATCATCGACAACGCCGCCGAGCTGAGGAAGAAGCTGGAGGCGGACGGCGTCGAGTTCCTCTCCGAGACCGACACCGAGGTCCTCACCCACCTCATCGCCCGCTCCCAGGCCGAGAAGCTGGAGGAGAAGGTCCGCCAGGCACTGCGGCTGGTGGAGGGCACGTACGGCATCGCCGTGATGCACGCCGACTTCCCGGACCGGATCGTGGTGGCGCGCAACGGCTCCCCCGTCGTGCTCGGCATCGGCGAGAAGGAGATGTTCGTCGCCTCCGACGTCGCCGCCCTCGTCGCCCACACCCGCCAGATAGTGACGCTGGACGACGGCGAGATGGCGACGCTGAAGGCCGACGACTTCCGCACGTACACCACTGAGGGCACCCGTACGACGGCCGAGCCGACCACCGTGGAGTGGGAGGCCGAGTCGTACGACATGGGCGGCCACGACACCTACATGCACAAGGAGATCCACGAGCAGGCCGACGCCGTGGACCGGGTGCTGCGCGGCCGCATCGACGACCGGTTCTCCACCGTGCACCTGGGCGGCCTGAACCTGGACGCCCGCGAGGCGCGGCAGATCCGCCGCGTGAAGATCCTCGGCTGCGGCACCTCGTACCACGCGGGCATGATCGGCGCCCAGATGATCGAGGAGCTGGCCCGTATCCCGGCCGACGCCGAGCCGGCGTCGGAGTTCCGCTACCGCAACGCCGTCGTGGACCCCGACACGCTGTACGTGGCGGTGTCGCAGTCCGGTGAGACCTACGACGTGCTGGCGGCCGTGCAGGAGCTCAAGCGCAAGGGCGCACGGGTGCTGGGCATCGTCAACGTGGTCGGCTCGGCGATCGCGCGTGAGGCGGACGGCGGCATGTACGTCCACGCGGGGCCCGAGGTGTGCGTGGTGTCCACCAAGTGCTTCACGAACACGACGGTGGCGTTCGCGCTCCTGGCACTGCACCTGGGCCGCACCCGCGACCTGTCCGTCCGTGACGGGAAGCGGATCATCGAGGGCCTGCGGAAGCTGCCGGAGCAGATCTCCGAGATCCTGAAGCAGGAGGAGGAGATCAAGAAGCTGGCGGAGCAGTTCGCGGACGCCCGCTCGATGCTGTTCATCGGTCGTGTGCGCGGCTACCCGGTGGCCCGTGAGGCCTCGCTGAAGCTGAAGGAGGTCTCCTACATCCACGCCGAGGCCTACCCGGCCTCCGAGCTCAAGCACGGTCCGCTGGCACTGATCGAGCCGGCCCTGCCGACGGTCGCGATCGTGCCGGACGACGACCTGCTGGAGAAGAACCGCGCGGCCATGGAGGAGATCAAGGCCCGCAGCGGCAAGATCCTCGCGGTGGCGCACCAGGAGCAGGAGAAGGCCGACCACACGATCGTGGTGCCGAAGAACGAGGACGAGCTGGACCCGATCCTGATGGGCATTCCGCTGCAACTCCTCGCCTATCACACGGCGTTGGCGCTGGGTCGGGACATCGACAAGCCGCGGAACCTGGCGAAGTCCGTGACGGTGGAGTAGTCCGCGCCGACCGACTGCGCCGCGATCTCGCTGGTTCGAACATCAGCAACCCCCTGTGTGCCACCACCACAGGGGGTTGCTCTTTCGGAGGGGCCGGGGCCGCCCAAACCCCGGCCCGGTCGCTGCCTCAGCCGGCGGCCGTCACCCCCCGGCCGGCAGCGCGTCGCGGAAGGGTGGTGGGCCAGTGGGCGAGGGCCGCGGTCGCCGCGTACCAGGCCACCGCTCCCGCCGCCACGGCGAACCAGCCGCCGGCCTTGCCGAGCGCGTCGTTGCCGGCGAGGCGGCCGATGGCGAGCAGCAGCAGCGAGACGAAGAACAGCCCGTAGGTGCCCTGGTCGAGCAGGCCGCCCGACGCTCCGAGCGCCAGGCTCAGGGTGACCAGGGCGAACAGCAGGAGGAAGAGTCCGGCGGCGTGGTCGGACATCTGGTTGCCGGCCGTGACGGCCCAGGTGAACCACAGGGCGCCGAGCGCCGAGAAGGCGGTGCCCGTGGCGGTGTCACGGTCGCGGAGGGCGAGCAGCCCGGCGAGGAACAGGGCCACGCCGCCGACATAGTGGGCCAGTGACACGGCGTCGGCCGTCGTCACGCCGTCGATGACCTTGGTGGATCCGAGCCCGAAGGCCAGCAGCGTGACGCCGAGCGCCAGCCGGCCGACGATGGTGGTGGTGGTGCCTCCCGCAGAGACGTCGTTGTCCACGGCGGGCTCCCTTCTTGTCCTGCGTGTACGGTGCGCGGTGACCGATATATGCCCTTCACAAGGGCACAAACACCTCCGGACGCAAAGGAATTCAGCAGGCGCGGAAAAGGAGTCGGCGGTACCCACGGCGCATCTCACCTGGGCCAAAGGGAAGTTGCGGAATGACAACGGCGGAGGTGCGAGCCTTGGGGCGGGCGGTGGCTGTACATCGCGCCCCGCAAGGGGCGCACGGAACGGCGTGAGCAACCACGCAACACCCCGCGGGCGGTGCACAACCCGCCGGGGCTCGCCGGTAGCGGGACCAGTGAGCACACGCGGAGCGACAACTCAGGGAATGACGATCACCGGGCGCTGCGCGCGCTTGGCGAGGCGGCCGGCGACCGAGCCGAAGATACGGCCGACGATGCCGTGCGTGGAGCCGACGACGATCGCGTCCGCCTCGTACTCCCGGCCCACCTCTTCGAGTTCGTGGCAGATGTCGCCGCCGCGCTCGACCAGGATCCAGGGCACGTCGGCGAGATGATCCGCGCAGGCCAGCTCCAGACCCAGGACCTCCGTACGGTGGTCCGGCACGTCGACGAAGACCGGCGGCTCGCAGCCCGCCCACACCGTGGTGGGCAGCCGGTTGGCGACATGGACGATGATCAGGCCCGACCCCGAGCGGTACGCCATGCCGATCGCGTACGCGAGGGCGCGCTCACTGGAGGTGGAGCCGTCGAAGCCGACGACAACGCCGTGCTTGAACGCGGGATCGCACGAAGGGCGTGGCTCTTCCGCCGCCAGGGGATCGGTCGCCGTCGGGTCGGCGACCGGTCGCTTGCGGTCCGCGGGTTCGGAGAATTCGTGACCGGCCATGGCTGTCTCGGCGATGTGATCCTTTGTCGGGGACGACGGTGTGCGGCGGAGCTGTGTCCGGGAATCGTCTTCCCGTCCCCATACCCCCAAGGGTACGGCGGCACGCCTCCTTAGCCCAGATCCCGCACAGGCTGCACGGGGTTCCAGGGAGCATGCACGAGGGAACGCCCGTAACGCAATGGTTGCTGCCCCGTACAGGCGCTTTGCACGGCGTTTCCTCAGGGGCGGTACGTGCGCACGTGGCCGCTGCCGCCGGGGCGCCGCAGTGACCGACGGGACGGACCCGCGTTGAACCGGGCGAACCCCCGCCCCAGGGAGCGCCCCGTGCCCGCACCCCGCACCGCCCCCCAGAACCGCCCCGCGCCGGACACCGCGAGCGACGTGATCCGCTGGGCCGCCTTCTGCTGCGTGCTCGTCCCCACCGTCCTCGTCTGCTACGGCATCTCCCTCGCCGCCGCCATCAGCACGGCTCTCGGCCTCGCCGCCGTCACCGCGGCCTGCCGCACCCTCCTGCGGCAGTCGGAGCGCGGCGCCGCGCGCCTGCGGGCCGAGGAGATCGCCCCGCACCGCGGACGCCACAGCCGGAGGGGAACGGGGGCGCACAGAGGCAGACGTCACAGTGATGGGGACACTCCGGTCGACTGACCGGTTTCCGCGCACGCGCCCGTATCTTTTCAGCCAACTTCTCAATCTCGTGCATCACACCGTCGAATGGCCCCCCACCCCCCGTTCGACCTGCGCTGAAAGGGTCCCGGACGGCGCACGCACCCTACGGGGATTGGCCACCGGGACGAGGCGCACTTCCCTGCACGCTCCACGAGTGCAACCCTTCGTGATCGAATGCTTCACGCCAAGTTGCCATGTCGACAATGTGCCGGATGGTGAACTGGTCACGCCGGCACCGCGCGACACAGTAGATTCGATCATGACTGTCTACGGCGGGGGACTCGTGCAGGACCGAGGGGAAACGTGCAGGAGCGACACAACCGAGGAGCCGCGACCACCGAGGGGGGCTTAGCAGGATGAGCCATGACTCAACTGCCGCGCCGGACGCCGCGGCCCGGAAGCTGTCCGGGCGACGCCGCAAGGAGATCGTCGCGGTGCTGCTGTTCAGCGGCGGCCCCATCTTCGAGAGTTCCATTCCACTTTCGGTGTTCGGGATTGACCGCCAGGACGCCGGAGTGCCGCGCTACCGCCTGCTGGTGGCGGCCGGTGAGGAAGGCCCACTGCGGACCACAGGGGGCCTGGAACTGACCGCGCCGTACGGGCTGGAGGCGATCTCGCGGGCGGGCACCGTCGTGGTGCCGGCCTGGCGGTCGATCACCTCTCCGCCTCCGGAGGAGGCGCTCGACGCGCTGCGCCGGGCGCACGAGGAGGGCGCCCGCATCGTGGGGCTGTGCACCGGCGCCTTCGTGCTGGCCGCCGCCGGGCTGCTGGACGGGCGGCCGGCCACCACGCACTGGATGTACGCACCGACGCTGGCCAAGCGCTATCCGTCGGTGCACGTCGACCCGCGCGAGCTGTTCGTGGACGACGGGGACGTCCTGACGTCGGCCGGTACGGCGGCCGGCATCGACCTGTGCCTCCACATCGTGCGCACGGACCACGGCAACGAGGCGGCGGGCGCGCTCGCCCGGCGTCTGGTGGTCCCGCCGCGCCGCAGCGGAGGCCAGGAGCGCTATCTCGACCGGTCTTTACCCGAGGAGATCGGCGCCGACCCCCTCGCGGAGGTCGTCGCGTGGGCGCTGGAGCACCTCCACGAACAGTTCGACGTGGAGACGCTGGCGGCGCGCGCGTACATGAGCCGGCGGACGTTCGACCGGCGCTTCCGCTCGCTGACCGGCAGCGCGCCGCTGCAGTGGCTGATCACCCAGCGGGTGCTGCAGGCGCAGCGACTGCTGGAGACCTCCGACTACTCGGTCGACGAGGTCGCCGGGCGCTGCGGCTTCCGCTCGCCGGTCGCGCTGCGCGGCCACTTCCGGCGCCAGCTCGGCTCGTCACCCGCGGCTTACCGGGCCGCGTACCGGGCACGGCGCCCGCAGAGCGAACGGCAGGCGGACGCCGAGAGTGCCGGCGGCCCGCCGGCGCCGCAGGCCGCGCAGGAGTCCGCCCAGGTCCCGATGCAGACCCGCCGGACCGCTGCCACGAACGGGATCGGTCCCTCGGCGCCCCTGTCCACGGACCACCCGGGCAAGCAGGTTCCCGAGCTGTACGCGGCGGGCCGCCCGAGCGTGCCCGGGCAGCGCAGCGCGCCGTAGCGCCACCGCCGTGCCGGCGCACCGGGAGCTCCGGGCCACCGGCGAGGACGGGCGGGACGGGGGCGTAACGCCCCCGTCCCGCCCGTCGCCGTATCCGTCCGTGCACAGGTCACATGCACGGGCGGTCCGCACGCCACGCCCGGGCCATAAGGTGGGACACATGAACGATCGCATGGTGTGGATCGACTGCGAGATGACCGGCCTCTCGCTGTCCGACGACGCGCTCATCGAGGTGGCCGCGCTGGTCACCGACTCCGAGCTGAACGTACTCGGCGAGGGGGTGGACATCGTGATCCGGCCGCCGGACGCGGCACTGGAGACGATGCCGGAGGTGGTGCGTCAGATGCACACCGCCTCGGGACTGCTCGACGAGCTGGCCGCCGGCACGACGCTCGCCGACGCCGAGGAGCAGGTCCTGACCTACGTACGGGAGTGGGTCAAGGAACCGGGCAAGGCGCCCCTGTGCGGCAACTCCGTCGGCACGGACCGCGGCTTCCTGTCCCGCGACATGCCGACGCTGGAGGACTACCTGCACTACCGGATCGTGGACGTCAGCTCGATCAAGGAGCTGGCCCGGCGCTGGTACCCGCGGGCGTACTTCAACAGTCCGGAGAAGAACGGCAACCACCGGGCGCTGGCCGACATCCGCGAATCGATCGCCGAGCTGCGCTACTACCGGGAGGCGATCTTCGTGCCGCAGCCGGGTCCCGACTCCGACACGGCGCGCGCGATCGCGGCCAAGCACGTGCTGCCCGCGCGGTAGCGTCCCGACGGGGCCGACGGGGCGCCACGCCGGACGCCCGGGGAAACGCTGGCGCGAGCACCCCTTCGGACCCTGTACACTTTTTCTCGGCCGGTAGGGGAAACCACTGCGAAAACACCGGTCATGGTGGGTGTAGCTCAGCTGGTAGAGCACCTGGTTGTGGTCCAGGATGTCGCGGGTTCGAGTCCCGTCACTCACCCTCGGTAGTCAGCCGGTGACCTGTGGGAGCAGGTCACCGGCTGTACTGCTTTTTGGGGCCACGCGGGAGTCCCCGAGATCCCGTTCAATGCGGCCCTTCTTCGAGGGCGTCCGTCACCGCCCGAAGGGCACGGTGCCGGCCGAGCAGGTCGGTGCTGTCCGACCACTGGTCCACGCCTCCGACCAGCGGCAGGCCGCGAAGACCGGGGTCCGTGACCGTGCGGGCCAGGGCCTGGGCGAAGCGCTCGGCGTGCAGGACGAGGAACGGGCGTGCGTGGTAGGGGCGGGGCCTCGGGTCCACCCAAGTGGTCAGTCCGGAGGCGTTCTGCAGGGAAGCGACCGCTTCGTACGCGTCGCACAGGTGCCCTTCCCGGGCCGGGTGGTCCGTCGCCGCGAGCGCACCGCGCAGTGACGGAGTGAGCGACGCCGCCACCGGCAGCCGGCCGAACGCGCTGCCGAGCCATTTGCCGTAGGGGGCGTACCGGCGCTCCAGCAGCAGGCACAGCCGCATCAGGTCCCGTACGAGGCGGGCGGCCACGACGGCGGAGCCCAGGTCGTCGCCGACCTCCGCGCAGCGTCCCACGAACGCCTCTTCCTGCGAGATGCGCTGCCACTGGCATGCCAGCAGGTACCGCCACACCTGCTCCGGGTACCAGGCCAGCCGGCGCCGCGCGGCGGTGAGGGTGCCGGGCCCGTCGTGGAACACCGCGCCGCCTGTGGTCTCGGCGAGCCGTTGCTGGGGCATCGCCAGCCATGCGCGCACGCTCGGTTCCGCGTCGCCCGAGCGCAGCCCGAGCCGCTCTGCCAGCCACCCCTCGACGTCGTGCACGTCGACACGGTGGTTGACCGGCCCGTCGGTCAGCCGCATGCGTCCGACCGGGTCCAGCGGGTCGTCGCTCTCCTGGAAGTGGGTGGGCCAGCCACGCAGCTGCTTCGGCAGCCGTTCGGCCAGCAGGCGGCGGATGTCGTCGCCGTGCCGGGCGCGGTCCTCGGCCGTGAGGAAGAGCTCCAGCCGGGGTCCCCACTCGTGATCCGCCGAGCGGGGCGTGTCGAAGCCCAGTACCTCGGACCCGCTGCCGATCCGCGCCGCCGCGTACCGCAGTCCCGGGAAGGCCTCGCGGAGGACCGGCGCCACGGCCTCCTCGTACAGGATCGCGGACAGCCTCAGGCCGGGCATGAAACGGGCTTCGGAAGTCGCCATGACCTCACTGTGCCGGGCCTGTTTCCCGCCGGGCCACCGGTTATCGGCGCCGGAACTCCGGCAGGCTCACGCACGCCGCCGCCACGAGCCCGTATCGCACCGCCCTTTCGTATACGTCCCCTGCTCGTAGTCAGCTCCGCACGGCTGTGCGCGGCCCTTGCGCACCGCCCCTGCACGCGGGCAGGGGCGCCGACTTCGGGTGCGTCAGGACGAGTCCCGCGCCACCAGCTCCGTCGGCAGCACCACCTGGCGCCGGTCCAGCGCCCGGGAGGCCACCGGGCGGTGGTCCGCTATCTCGTCCAGGAGCAGGTCGATCATCGCCCGGCCCATCTCCTCGATCGGCTGGCGCACGCTCGTCAGCGGCGGGTCCATGTGGCGGGCGATCGCCGAGTCGTCGTACCCCACGAGCGCCACGTCGTCCGGGATACGGCGCCCCGCCTCCCGCAGCACCTGGCGCGCGCCCGCCGCCATCACGTCCGACTCCGCGAACACCGCGTCCAGGCCCGGGTGGCGCGCCAGCAGTTCCGTCATGGCGCGCCGGCCGCCCTCCTCGGTGAAGTCGCCGGGCAGGATCAGGGCCTCGTCCACCGCACGGCCGGCGTCCCGCAGCGCGTCCCGGTAGCCGTCGATGCGCCGCTGCGCGCCGTACACGTCGAGGCGGCCGGTGATCGTGGCGATGTGGGCGCGGCCACGGGCGATCAGGTGCTCGACCGCCGAGCGGCCGCCGCCGTAGTTGTCCGAGTCCACCGACGGCAGGGTCTCCGAGGCCGAGCGGGGGCCGCTGATCACCGCCGGGATCTCCAACTGGGCGAGCAGGTCGGGCAGCGGGTCGTCCGCGTGGACGGAGACCAGCAGGACGCCGTCCACCCGGTGCGCCGCCAGGTACTGCGCCAGCCTGCGCCGCTCCCGGTCGCTGCCCGCGAAGATCAGCAGCAACTGCATCTCGGTGTCCGACAGCGCGGACCCGACACCCGTCACCATGTCCGAGAAGTACGGCTCCGCGAAGAACCGCGTCTCCGGCTCGGGGACGACGAGCGCGATCGCGTCCGTACGGTTCGCGGCCAGCGCCCGGGCCGCGGTGTTCGGCACGTACCCCAGCTCCGCGACCGCCGCCTCGACGGCCGCGCGCGTCGCGTCGCTCACCCGGGGTGATCCGTTGATCACCCGGGAGACCGTGCCGCGGCCCACGCCGGCCCGTGCGGCGACCTCCTCAAGAGTCGGCCGCCGGCCACTCCGGCCCCGCGTTCCGTGGCCTGTCATGGTCGCCTCCCGTCGCACCGCGCGTCGCGCGCCTGGCCTGGAATGTAACAGTCCCGTGCGGCTCCGCGACCGCCGTTGGGGCCGACCGCCCGCGCCCCCGCGCCCCCCGGGGGGGGGGCTCCGCACGGCGGCCAGTTAACGTCCCGATAACTGAACGCGTCTGACACCGTCCGCTCCCTTGACACCCCCGCGCCGACCCACGACTCTTCAACACATCACTTGTGGGAGCGCTCCCACAGTACCTGCCCCATACACATCCCGCACGTTCCCCGCCCGAGCCGCAGCGACAAGACACGGGCCCAGCACAGAAGTTGGCCGGGGGGTCGGCACGTCAGGGCAACTGGAGGACGACATGCGAGCACGTACCCGATCCAGCCACAAGGCGATAGCCCTCACGGCCGTCGCCGTGCTGGGCGCCGGGCTGCTGGCCGGCTGTGCCAACGACAGCGGCGGGAGCAGCGACAGCGGTTCCGGTGGCGACAGCAAGGGCAAGACCACGATCACGCTGGGTCTGTTCGGCACGATGGGCTTCAAGGAGGCCGGTCTCTACGCCGAGTACGAGAAGCTCCACCCGAACATCAAGATCCAGGAGAACGCGATCGAGCGGAACGAGAACTACTACCCCGCTCTCGTGAACCACCTGACCACCAACAGCGGTCTGATGGACGTCCAGGCCGTCGAGGTCGGCAACATCGCCGAGGTCACCAGCACCTTCGCGAGCAAGCTGGCGGACCTGTCCAAGGTCTCCGGCGTGCAGAAGAGCAACTGGCTGGACTGGAAGTGGCAGCAGGCCACCGCCAAGGACGGCCAGACCATCGGCCTCGGCACCGACATCGGCCCGCTGGCGATCTGCTACCGCAAGGACCTGTTCCAGGCGGCCGGCCTGCCCACCGACCGGGACGCCGTGGGCAAGCTGTGGGCGGGCAGCTGGGACAAGTTCGTCAAGGCCGGCGAGCAGTACAAGAAGAAGGCGCCGAGCGGCACGACCTTCATGGACTCCCCCGGCGGTCTGCTCCAGGCGATCCTCGCCGGCGAGAGCACCCGCTTCTACGACTCCTCCGGCAAGGTCATCTACAAGTCGAACCCGGCCGTGAAGACCGCCTTCGACACCACCGCGAAGGCCGCGCAGGAGGGTCTGGTCGGAGCGCAGACCCAGTTCCAGCCCGCGTGGAACACGACGATCGCCAACAGCAAGTTCGCCGCCATGTCCTGCCCGCCCTGGATGCTCGGCTACATCAAGGGCCAGTCGAAGCCGGACACGAAGGGCAAGTGGGACGTGGCCCAGGCGCCGAAGGCCGGCAACTGGGGCGGCTCGTTCCTGACGGTGCCGAAGAGCGGCAAGAACGTCACCGAGGCCGAGAAGCTGGTCGCCTGGCTGACCGCGCCCGAGCAGCAGGCCAAGCTGTTCGCCACCCAGGGCTCCTTCCCGAGCGCACCCGGCGCGTACACGATGCCCGCGGTGACCGGCGCCAAGAACGACATGACCGGTGACGCCCCGATCGGCACGGTCTTCGCGGAGGCCGCCAAGAACATCCCCGTCCAGGTCATCGGCCCGAAGGACCAGATCATCCAGCAGGGCCTGACGGACAACGGCGTCATCCTCGTCACCAAGGGCAAGACGCCCGCGGAGGCCTGGGCGACGGCCACCAAGACCATCGACAACAACCTGGAGAAGTGACCGGCATGGCCACCCGGCACGACATCGCCGCGCCCCCCGCGAAGGAGGGGGGCGCGGCCCCGGCCCGCCCACCCGCCGCCCCCACGGAGGCGGAGCGGCGGCGCCGCGCCCGCCTGTCCCGGCGCTGGCAGCGGGACATCAAGTGGAGCCCGTACGCCTTCGTCTCCCCCTTCTTCCTCCTCTTCGTGGCCTTCGGGCTCTTCCCGCTGATCTACACGGGCTGGGCCTCGCTGCACACGGTTGAGCTGACCGCGCCCACCGACATGCAGTGGGTGGGCCTGCACAACTACACGCGGATCTTCGACGACGACTTCTTCTGGAACGCGGCGAAGAACACTCTGACCATCGGCATCATCTCCACGGTCCCGCAGCTGCTGATGGCCATGGGCCTCGCGCACATCCTCAACTACAAACTGCGCGCCTCGACCTTCTACCGGGTCGTGATGCTCGCGCCGTACGCGACCTCGATCGCCGCGGCCTCCCTCGTCTTCGTCCTGCTGTTCGGCCGCGACTACGGCATGATCAACTGGGCGCTGCACTTCTTCGGCATCGACAAGGTCGACTGGCAGAACGACAAGTGGCCGTCCCAGATCGCCGTGTCGTCGATCGTCATCTGGCGCTGGACCGGCTACAACGCGCTGATCTACCTCGCGGCCATGCAGGCGATCCCGCAGGACCTGTACGAGTCGGCCGCGCTCGACGGCGCCTCGCGCTGGCAGCAGTTCTTCCATGTGACGCTGCCGCAGCTGCGCCCGACGATCCTGTTCACCTGCGTCGTGTCGACGATCGGTGCGAGCCAGGTGTTCGGCGAGCCGCTGATCTTCGACGCCAACAAGGGCGCGTCGGGCGGTGCGGAGCACCAGTTCCAGACGCTCGGCCTGTACCTGTACGAGCAGGGCTGGGTGAACCAGCACCTGGGCCGCGCCTCCGCGATCGCCTGGACGATGTTCCTGATCCTGATCGTGATCGGCGTCGTCAACTACGTCATCTCGCGCCGGCTGCGCGCCAGTAGTTAGGAGACCCGGCGTGACGACAACCCTGAACCCTCCCGCCGACGCGGCGGCGAAGGAGCCGAAGCGCGTACGGCGCCCGAAGTCGGCCCGTGCGGGCGGGCAGATGCACGCGGGTCCGATCGCGTACACGATCCTCGTGCTGTTCTCCATCGGTTCGCTGTTCCCGCTGGTGTGGACGGCGATCGCCGCCTCCCGCACCAACAACCGGCTGGCGCAGAGCCCTCCGCCGTTCTGGTTCGGCGGGAACCTCTTCCACAACCTCGACGTCGCCTGGACCCAGGCCAACCTCGGCAAGGCCTTCGTCAACACCACCATCGTGGCGGGGACGTCGGCGGCGACCATCGTGTTCCTGTCGACGATCGCCGGGTTCGCCTTCGCCAAGCTGCGCTTCAGGGGCCGCAACATCCTGATGCTGATCGTGATCGGCACGATGATGGTGCCGCCGCAGTTGAGCATCATCCCCCTGTACATGATGGTCGCGAAGCTGGACTGGACGGACCAGTTGCAGGCGGTCATCTTCCCGTCGCTGGTGAGCGCGTTCGGCGTGTTCTTCATGCGGCAGTACCTGCTCCAGGCGCTGCCTGACGAGCTGATCGAGGCGGCCCGGGTGGACGGTGCGAGCAGCTGGCGCGTGGTGTGGAACGTGGTGTTCCCCGCGGCGCGGCCCGCGATGGCCGTGCTCGGCATGCTGACGTTCGTACAGGCCTGGAACGACTTCCTGTGGCCGTTTTTGGTCCTGACCCAGACCGGCAACCCGACCGTGCAGGTCGCCCTGGCGGGCCTGGGCCGCGGCTACACGGTCGACCAGTCGCTGATCATGGGAGGCGCGCTGCTCGGTACGCTGCCGCTGCTGCTGGTCTTCGCGATCTTCGGCAAGCAGATCGTGGGCGGCATCATGCAGGGCGCGGTCAAGGGCTGACGCCCGGCCGCCGTGGTCGCCCGGCCGCCGTGGACGCCGATCGCCGTACGGGGGCCGGATCACCGCCGCTCCGGCCCCTTCCCTCCCCCCTCCTCCTTTCTCCCCTTCCCCCAACTCATCGGTCTTCACGACCTCGTATGGGAGCGCTTCCATGTCTGAGTCCGCACAGTCGGCACCCCCGGTGACCTTTCCTCCCGCCTTCGTCTGGGGCGCCGCGACCTCCGCGTACCAGATCGAGGGGGCGGTGCGGGAGGACGGCCGCACCCCCTCCATCTGGGACACCTTCAGCCATACGCCGGGCAGGACGGCCGACGGCGAGACCGGTGACATCGCTGTCGACCACTACCACCGCTACCGCGAGGACGTGGCGCTGATGGCAGAGCTGGGCCTGAACGCGTACCGCTTCTCGATCTCCTGGTCGCGCGTGCAGCCCACCGGCCGGGGCCCGGCGGTCCAGCGGGGCCTGGACTTCTACCGCCGCCTGGTGGACGAACTCCTCGCGCACGGCATCCGGCCGGCGATCACCCTCTACCACTGGGACCTCCCCCAGGAGCTGGAGGACGCGGGCGGCTGGCCGGAGCGGGACACGGCGTACCGGTTCGCCGAGTACGCGCGGATCGTGGGCGAGGCCCTCGGCGACCGCGTGGAGCAGTGGATCACCCTGAACGAGCCCTGGTGCAGCGCTTTCCTGGGCTACGGCTCCGGGGTGCACGCCCCGGGCCGTACGGACGCGGCGGCGTCGCTGCGCGCGGCCCACCACCTCAACCTGGCCCACGGCCTCGGCGCCTCCGCCCTGCGGTCCGTGATGCCGGCCCGCAACGCGGTGGCGGTCAGCCTCAACTCCTCCGTCGTGCGTACGGTCTCGCAGGACCCGGCGGACCTGGCGGCCGGCCAGAAGATCGACGACCTGGCGAACGGCGTCTTCCACGGTCCGATGCTGCACGGCGCGTACCCGGAAACCCTGCTGGCGGCCACGTCGTCGGTCACGGACTGGTCCTACCTCCGCGACGGCGACCTGGAGACGATCCACCAGCCGCTGGACGCCCTGGGTCTGAACTACTACACGCCGACGCTCGTCTCGGCGGCCGAGGAGCAGGCGAGCGGCCCCCGTCCGGACGGTCACGGCGCCAGCGCCCACTCGCCCTGGCCGGGCGCGGACGACGTGGCCTTCCACCAGACCCCGGGCGAGCGGACCGAGATGGGCTGGACGATCGACCCGACCGGGCTGCACGAGCTGATCATGCGCTACACGCGGGAAGCGCCGGGCCTGCCGCTGTACGTGACGGAGAACGGCGCGGCCTACGACGACAAGCCGGACCCGGACGGCCGCGTCCACGACCCGGAGCGGATCGCCTACCTGCACGGGCACCTGTCGGCGGTGCGCCGGGCCATCACGGACGGCGCGGACGTGCGGGGCTACTTCCTGTGGTCCCTGATGGACAACTTCGAGTGGGCGTACGGCTACGGGAAGCGCTTCGGGGCGGTGTACGTGGACTACACGACGCTGGAGCGGACACCGAAGTCGAGCGCGCACTGGTACGGCCGGGCGGCGCGGACCGGGGAGCTGCCGCCGCTGGAGGACTGACCGGCGGGGGGCCGGAGGTTCGGGGCGCGGCACAGGAGGGAGGTGCCGCGCCCCGGTGGTTCGCCGTGCCGCCCGAAGCCTGTCGCAAAGGGGCTTCGTCGCGTGGCCCACTCGCCTAGGGTGTGGTCGCGTGACCACCGAAGCCGCGGACAGAGCGGCAACCGCCTACCCGTCCTCGCTGCGTCGGACCTCACTCGTGGCCCTCGGCTCACTGGCGTTCGTGGCTCTGGGCGTCTGGCTGCTGATCGACCACGCCACGCTCAAAGGCGTCCTCGCGGGCGCGGCCGCCGTGCCGTTCTTCGGCCTGTGCGCCTGCCTGGCGATCGGCCGCCTGCTGCGACGGCGGCCCGAACTGGTGCTGACCGGCGAGGGCCTGACACATGTGATGCTGGGCTCGATCCGCTGGACGGAGATCGCGGAGGTCACCGTCCGCGAGATCAGGGTCCGCTCCGCCACGCAGCGCGTGATCGAACTGGTGCTCAATGACCCGGACGCCTACCTGGCGCGAGCACCGCGCACGGCACGAATCGCCGGTAAGGCCAACCTGCGCCTCGGCTACAGCCCGGCGACCATTTCGGCGACCACGCTCCCGGTGGACCTCGACGAGGTGGTGGCGGCCATGCGCCGCCACCAACCCGAGTTGAGGATCAGGCGGTAGCACCCTGGAGAACAGGCACTACTTGTAGGCGCCGAACGCCTTCGAGAACGCGAACCTGTCCTGGGTGATCGAGCTGCACGTCGGGTCCGCCGTCGGCTTGGGGCCGCCGTCGCACTGCTTGTCGCGTGCGGCCGACCACATGGACAGCCAGCCGAGTCCCTTGGACTTGGCGAAGGCCACCAGCTGGGCGGCGTCGTCGACCTTGAAGACCTCGGAGGAGACGTCGTTGACGCCGATCATCGGGGTGAGGGCGACCGTCTTCCAGGCCGCGCTGTCGGTCAGGCCCAGCACGCTCTTGATCTGCGCCTGCGTCGCGGTCGCCGCCTGCTCGGCGTAGGTGCCCATGTCACCGCTGTACGCGGGGCCGTAGTCCATCGCCATGATGTTGACGGTGGAGATCTTCACGCCGTTGGACTTGGCGTCGGCGAGGAGGTTCACTCCGTCCTGGGTCAGGCCCTCCGGCATGACCGGAAGCGTGAACGAGACATCGAGGCCCGGGTGTTGCTGCTGCAGCTTGGCGATCGCCTGGGCGCGGCGGGTGTTCGCGGCCGTGTTCGGCAGCGCGCCACCCTCGACGTCGAAGTCGACTTTGGTGAGTCTGTACGCGTCCACGGCCTTCCCGTACGCCGCCGCCAGCGCGTTGGCCGAGGAGCAGGTCGTGGCCAGCTCCGAGCCGGAGGCGCCGCCGAAGGAGACCCGGACGTCGCCGCCCTTGGCGCGCAGGGCGCCGATCTGCGCGGCCACCGCGTCGTTGCCGAGGTCGGAGACGCCGCCCCACTTGGGGGTGCAGCCGCCGCCGTCGGTCACGAACGCCAGGTTGTAGTTCTTCACCCCGGTCGCGTCGGCCGCGGCGACCAGGTCGAAGGCCGGGTAGAGGGACGTGTCGACGTACGGGGAGAAGCCGGCGCTCGTGGTGGATCCGGTGCCGGTGCCGCCTCCGGTGGGCTGCGTGGCGGTGGGCGACGGAGCGGCGGTCGAAGGCGGGGTCGGCACCGGGGTGGGGGACTGGGTCGGACGGCCGCTCGGCTGCGGGGTCGCGCCGTCGTCGGCGGAACACTTCGCGCCGTCGACGAGACAGCCCGTCGGGTCGCCGGAGCCGCTCACGACGAAGCCGACGGTCACCGACTCGCCCGCCGCGAGGCCGTCCTTGTCCCAGGACGGCGGCTTGACGGTGACGTGCCGTCCGCTCACCGTCGGCGTGCCGTCCCACAGCGAGCTGAGCTGCGCACCCGAGGGCAGGTCGAACTGCAGCGTCCAGTCGGCCTTGGCCTGACCGCTGTCGTTCGTGATCACGTACTGCGCGGTGTAGCCCGACGACCAGGTGCTGGTCTTCGTGTACGCCGCGCCGACACCGGCGGCGTGCGCCGTGCCGGTGACCACCAGGGCGCCACCGCCGACCACGACGGCGGCGACCGTGCCGCCGATCGCCTTGCTTCTGCCGCTGATCCCGCGCCGGTGCGCCTTGCTCATCGCGTGCCTGCCTTCGCTGGTACGGGGGGTGGATGCGGCAGCACGCTAGCGAGCCGGCAGGGGGCAAAACGCCTGATCCGGGCGGGCGTTGAGGATCTTAGGGTGCGCTTAAGGAAGGGATCGGGGGCGGTTAAAGGTAGAGACCAATATGCGGCGGCGTCCACGGCGTACGCGGTGCCCCCGCCGGATCGGGGCGAGTCCGTCCAGCTGGAACCAGATCCGCACCTCCGTGCCGCCCAGCACCGAGGAGCCGATCCGTACGTCGCCGCCGGTCGACTCGGCGAGCCGGCGCACGATGTCCAGGCCGAGGCCCGTCGAGCCGTCGCTGCCCGAGCCGCGGCCGCGGGCCATCGCCGCCTGCGGGTCCGGTATGCCGGGCCCGGCGTCGGACACCAGCACGATCACCGCGCCCTCGGCGTTGTGCACGTCGACCGCGAACGCCGTGCCCTCCGGGGTGTGCCGGAAGACGTTGCCGAGCAGGGCGTCCAGCGCGGCGGCGAGGTCGGAGCGGGCGACGGGTACGCGGACCGGACGGTCGGCCCCGGCCACCCGCCACTTGCGGCCCTCGTCCTCGGCGAGCGCCGACCAGAACTCCATGCGCTCGCGCACCACCTCCGCCGCGTCGCACCCGGCGCCCGGTCCGGCCGCCGCGGTCTGCGGCTTGGCCTCGCGGGCCGTACGGATGATCGCGTCCACCTCGCGCTCCAGCTGCGCCACCGCCTGACGGGTCTGCTCGGCGGCCGGCCCGTCACCGAGCGAGGCCGCGTTCAGCCGCAGCACGGTCAGCGGTGTCCGCAGGCGGTGGGACAGGTCGGCCGCCAGCTCCCGCTCGTTCGTGAGGAGTTGTACGACCTGGTCGGCCATCGAGTTGAACGCAACCGCCGCCGCGCGCAGTTCGGCCGGCCCGTCCTCGGGGACACGCGCCCCGAGCTTCCCCTCCCCCAGATCGTGCGCGCCCTCGGCCAGGCGCCGCGCGGGCCGCACCATCCGCACGCCGAGCCGGTCGGCGACCGCCACCGAGCCGATGATCAGCGCGACGCCGACCGCCGCGAGTACCGCCCAGGCCGTGCCGACGCCGTGCGTCACCTCGGACTCGGGCACGTAGACCTCGATGACGGCGATCGCCCCGGAGCTGAGCGCGGTGGGCTGGAGCAGCGTGGAGCCGCCCGGGACCTCGGCGGTGGAGGCACGTCCGAGCCGGCGGGTGGCCGCGATGTCCTTGGCGGCGGCGCGCCGGCGGCCGATGTCGACCGCCTTCGTGCCCTCCCCCGCGGGGATGTGCACCGCCATCCCGTCGTCCGAGCCCGCCGAGGCGACGACCCGCTCCAGCTGGTCCCGGTCGGTGGTGATGGACAGCGCGGGCGCGATCGCGGCGGCCTGCCGCTCGGCGCTGGAGAAGGCTCGGTCGCGTGCCATCTCCTTGACGACCAGCCCGAGCGGGACCGCGAAGGCGACCACCACCATCGTGGTCACCGCCAGACACACCTTGACCAGTGCCCACCTCATGGCAGCGGCTCCGTCCGAGGCGGCTCCAGCTTCACGCCGACTCCGCGCAGGGTGTGCAGATAGCGCGGCCTGGCCGCAGTCTCACCCAACTTCCGCCTGAGCCAGGAGAGATGGACGTCAATGGTCTGGTCGTCACCGTACGACTGCCGCCAGACCTCGGCGAGCAGTTCCCTGCGCGGTACGACGACGCCGGGCCGGCCGGCAAGGAAGGCGAGCAGGTCGAACTCACGGCGGGTCAGGTCCAGTGGCACGCCGTCCAGTTCGACGTGGCGGCGCAACGGGTCGATGGCGAGGCCACCGACCCGGATGACGGTCGGGGACCCGGCGTCGGTGGCGGCCGTGCGGACTCGGCGCAGCACCGCCGCGATCCGGGCCGAGAGGTGCTCGACCGAGAACGGCTTGGTCAGATAGTCGTCCGCGCCCGCGTTGAGCAGGCGGACGATCTCCGTCTCGTCGTCGCGTGCCGTGGCGATGATGACCGGGACGTCCGTGATGCCGCGCAGCATCTTCAGCGCCTCGGAGCCGTCCAGGTCGGGCAGCCCGAGGTCGAGGATGACGACGTCGAAGGGGACGTGCGCGACCTCGCGCAGCGCCTCCAGCGCGGTGCCGACGCTGCGCACGGTGTGTCCGGCCTCCGTCAGATGCCTGATGAGCGCCGAGCGTACGAACTGGTCGTCCTCGACCACGAGCACACTTGCCATGGGCGGCACCGTACGCCATGCGGGCCGGGCCGTTCGGGGGCTGTGGACAACTCCCCACGCCGCAAGGGAAGAAACGGAACTGTGTGCGACCCGTGAGACACCCGTGGGGCTGGTGAGGCAGTATGGCCGGGATGTTGAGAGGTCTCCTGCACGTACTGGCGTGGACTCTGGCCACCGGAGCGGCGGCCACGTTGTCGTGGTGGGGTGTCCACACGGTGCTGGCGGGCACCGCGTACGACCCGCCGCGCGCCCTGCCCGTCACCGCGGGCGGCGCGACCACGCAGGAGTCGAGGCCGCCGGCTCCCTCGACGCGGCGGCCGGCCCCGTCGAAGAGCCCGGCGCCGACGCCGAGCACGACGGGCCCGCGACCGACGCCCTCCAAGTCCCGGGCCACGAAGCCCGGCCCGTCCACCACCACCTCAGGTCAGGTCAAGAGCTACGACACCGCCGGCGGTCGGGCGGTCTTCGACCTCGGCACCACCTCGGCGACGCTCGTGTCGGCCACCCCCGGCACCGGCTGGTCGATGCAGGTCTGGAAGACGGAGACCTGGATCCGCGTGGAGTTCGCGTCCGGTGCCGACCGGGTGTCGGTGTTCTGCACCTGGCACGACGGTCCGCCCCATGTGGAGATCGGGAACTACTAGGGCCGGTCTTTCGCCGGGCGGCGGGCTCGGTGTGTCTCAGTGGAGGAGCTCGGTCGGTTTCAGCGGAAGACCGACGGCGGGGGCGCCGGGGACGCCACGGCCGCCGCGTCCGTGACCGCCGCCGCACCGCCCGTGAAGTCGGTCAGCGCCTTGCCGTGCTCCACGCGCGCGGGATGCGGGTCCGAGGCGGCGCGCCGGGTCAGTTCGGCGACCGGGAGCGGGTGGGCACAGGCAGCCAGGACCGCGTTGCCGAAGCGCTTGCCGCGCAGGACGGCCGGATCCGCGATCAGTGCGAGCTCGGGGAAGACGGCCGCCGCCGTCGAGATCTGGCCGCGCAGATGGGCGAGCGGAGGTCCGTCGGCGAGATTGGCCGCGTACACACCGCCGTCCTTCAGCGCCCGGCGGACCTCGGTGAGGAACTCGACCGACGTCAGGTGCGCCGGGGTGCGCGCCCCGCTGAACACGTCCACGATGATCAGGTCCGCCCAGCCGTCCGGCACCTTGGCGAGCCCTTCCCGGGCGTCCGTGGAGCGCACCCGGATCCGGGCGTTCGGGTCCAACGGCAGGGCCCGGCGCACGAGTTGGACGAGCGCCGCGTCACGCTCCACGATCTGCTGGGTGGAGCGGGGGCGGGTGGCGGCGGTGTAGCGGGCGAGGGTGAACGCGCCGCCGCCGAGGTGCACGGCGTGCGCGGGACGGCCGGGCGGGGCGGCCAGGTCGATGACGTGGCCGAGCCGGCGCTGGTACTCGAAGGACAGGTGCCGCGGGTCGTCGAGGTCGACATGCGACTGCGGGGCGCCGTCGATGAGAAGGGTCCAGGCGCGCGCCCGGTCCGGGTCGGGTATCAGCTGGGCGAGTCCGCCGTCGACCGTCTCGACGACGGCCTCGGCTCCCTGCCCGCGCCGCGCGTTCCGTGACCTGCCCATCCCGCCATTATCGGGGGCGGCGCGGAGGGCGGCTCACCGAGGGCGGGGCCCTGCTCGGCAACCCGGGCACGCCCCTCGCCCGATCGGACGGGGTTCGACTCGAGGTGTGGACGAAGGCTCACCGACGGTTGCCGGGGCGGTCCGGCCAGGCGGGCGGTCATCGACAGTTGTCGGCGGCCTCGATCATGCGGGCCGCCTCCCCGAGGGCCGCACGCAGGACCGCCGGGTCCGTGGCCGGCTCCGCCTCGCCGGGCGGCAGGAGCCAGCCCGTGCCCTCCACCGGGGGCAGCGGGGCGACCAGGCTCATGCCGCGCCCGTCGGTCTTCGTGCACGTGCTGCCGGGGACGTCCCACCCGTCCGCCGTGCCGGGCGGTACCAGGAAGCCGAGGGTGTCGCAGTCGTCGTCGTGCAGGACGGGCCCGACGCAGTCGCCGACGCCGCGGCGGAGGATGTCGACCGCCTCCAGCCCCTGCCGCGTGGGCACGGTCACGAGGTCGGGGGCCCGGTGCGGCGGTGCGGCGCACTCGGGGGCCGGCAGGGTCTGGGCGGCCTGCGGCCGTGTACGGAACTCGGTGTTGTGCGGGGTCTGCGTCCCGGCATCCACAACGGAACCCTCCTCGACGGTGAGTTGGGTCGGGAGTTCGGGCGGCTCCCGGTCCACAGGGTTCAACGCTCGGGAGCGTCAACGGCAACGGCGCAACACTGCCGCCAAGGATGGCAGTTCATGGCAGATCTCGCATGAGATATCCGGTTTGTAGCTAAACCTCGCATGACCACACCTGCGAGGAAGGTACGTTCTTGCACCGCCGGACGCAGGGAACCAACTGGCACCACGCGGACAAGCCACCCCAATCCGGCATGGTTCGACGGTTCGCACGAGAGGGCCCGGCCATGACCTCGTCCCAGACCCCCCGGCCACCACGGCCGAATCTCGCCTTCCGGCAGTTGCGCGGATCACGCTCGCCGGGTGAGTTCGCCGCGGCGGTACGGCGTGCCGCACGCGAGATCGGCGAGCGGGTCAGCTGTGACGCGCGGTACATCGGACGCGTCGAGGCGGGCGAGATCCGTTGTCCCAACTACGCCTACGAACGAGTGTTCCTGCACATGTTCCCCGGGCGCACGCTCGCGGACCTGGGGTTCGCGCCCCGCTCGGCGGTGCGCGGCCGAGGGGCGCGCACCGTCGGCGAGGCGCCCCCCGCACACACCAACCGCCGTCCGTATGCCTCCGATGAGCACCGGAAGGCGTACGAGACGTATGACCGATCAGACACCTACGAGTCGCACGAGTCGTACGGCACACACGCGTACGACGCACAGAACCACGAGGAGAGCGACGTGCAGCGTCGCGCATTCATGACCGGCGGCACCGTGACGGTGGCCGCCGCCTCCCTGGGCCCCATCGGGCTCACCCTCGGCGGCCCCGCAGCGGCCGCCGAACGCCCCGTCCACCGTGCGGGCTCGTCCGAGGCGAGCGCGCTCGAGGAGGCCGTACGCAAGATCCGCCTGCTCGACGACCGGCACGGCGCGGACGGCCTGTACCGGCGCGCGGCGGCCCCGCTGCGCGCCGCGTACGCGCTGCTCGACGCGGGTACGACCCGGCAGACGGTCGCCGACCGGCTGTACTCGGGCGCGGGTGAACTGGCCATCTCGGTGGGATGGTTGGCGCACGACTCCGGGCGTTACGACGACGCCCGCTCGCACTACGCGGAGGCGCTGGCGACGGCCCGGATGTCCGGGGACCCGGGCCTGGAGGCACACGCGTTCTGCAACACGGCGTTCCTCGCGCGCGACGCGGGCCGGCCGCGGGAGGCCGTACGGGCGGCGCAGGCGGCCCAGCGCGTCGCGCGCCCGCTCGGCTCCCACCGGCTGATGTCGCTGCTCGCCCTCAGGGAGGCGGGCGGCTGGGCGGGACTCGCGGACCGGGCCGGCTGCGAACAGGCGCTCGCACGGGCGCAGGCGCTCTTCGAACGGGGGCCGTCGGACTCGGACCCCGAGTGGATGACCTTCTACGGCGAGGCCGAACTGGAGGGCCTGGAGGCACAGTGCTGGTCGACGCTGGGCGACTGGGCGCGGGCGGCCCGGCACGCACACCGCGCGGCGCAGCTCCAGGATCCGCACTTCACCCGGAACATCGCCCTGTACACGGCCGAACTGGCCGACGACCTGGCCCGCGGCGGCCGTCCCGACGAGGCGGCGCAGGCCGGTCACCGCGTACTGGACCTCCTGGACCAGGTCCAGTCCTCGCGCGTCCTGACGATGCTGGCGGGCACGGCGAGGGTATTGCTGCCGCACCGGCGGGCGTCGGGGGTGTCGGCGTTCCTGGAGCGGCACGCTTCGCTGCCGCGCAGTGCGTGAGCGGCCGTGGCCACGGGCGCCCGGGGGGGGTCGCGCAACCCGGCGCTACGGGCACGCCCCCCCAAGTTCTTCGAGCAGGGGGACCCCCAACGTCCACCCGTGCCGCCCTGGGTCCCCCCGGGCCGTCAAGGCTCTGGGGGAGGCACGACTGCCCGCAGCTACGCCAAGTGCCCCAAGTCGTTCCACGACTCGATCGCCGGCTCCCCGTAAGCCCACCCCAGCACCGAAAGCGACGTCGGGTTCAGCCGTATCCGCGCCGCGAACTCCAGCGGCAAGCCCAGCCACCGTGCCCCGATGGACCGCAGGATGTGCCCGTGTGCGAACACCAGCACGTCCCGGTCCTCCGACCGTGCCCAGGCCACGACCTCGTCCGCGCGCGCGGAGACCTCCGCCAGGGCCTCCCCGCCGGGCACGCCGTCGCGCCAGATGAACCAGCCCGGCCGGATCTGCTGGATCTCGGCCGGCGTCATCCCCTCGTACGCCCCGTAGTCCCACTCCATGAGCGTGTCCCAGACGCTCGCCCGCTCGCCGAAGCCGGCGAGTTCGCAGGTCTCACGCGCGCGTGCCAGCGGACTGGTGCGCACCTCGGCCCCGGGCAGCCCGCCGAACGGCGCCCGGTGCAGCCGCTCCCCGAGCAGCTTGGCGCCCCGCCGACCCTCCTCCAGCAGCGGCACATCGGTCCTGCCGGTGTGCTTGCCGGACAGCGACCATTCCGTCTGTCCGTGCCGGGCCAGCAGGATGCGCGGTGCCATGAGAGACCTTTCCGGGAGAAATGAGCGACGACGTCACTCCATCATCGCCCACCCCGTCCCGGGGCAACCCGGCGGGCGATCTCTGCGTCTTTGAGGTCCGGGGCGCCCCACGAAGGCGGACGCCCGCACCGTAAGGTGGCACGACCGGACCGCCGGGAGCCGCGACCAGGAGCAGAAGGGGGAGGGCGAATCGGATGCCGCAGGCCGAGACACCAGGCATCGGGGTGGGCCCGCTGACCCGGCTGCGCTGGTGGACCGAACTGCCCCTGATCCTGGTGGTGTACGCCTCCTACTCCGCGGGCCGACTGCTCGCGCGGGGCGATGTCGGGGGCGCCGTCGACCACGGTCTGGCGATACTGCGTCTGGAGAAGCTGCTCCACATCAACGCCGAGCATCCGCTGAACCGTCTCTTCACCCGCGAGGCATGGCTCGGCGTGCCCGCGGACTTCTGGTACGCGTCGCTGCACTACCTGGTCACCCCCGTGATCCTGGTGTGGATCTTCAGGCGCCGTGCGGAGCACTACCGGGCGGCCCGCACCTGGCTGCTGACGTCCACGTTCTTCGGTCTGATCGGCTTCTCCCTGATGCCGACCTGCCCGCCGCGCCTGCTCTCCGCGGGCCATGGGTTCGTCGACACGATGGCGCAGTACAGCTCCTACGGCTGGTGGGGCGCCGAGGCGAGCGCGCCACGGGGCCTGGGCGGCATGACGAACCAGTACGCGGCGATGCCGAGCCTGCACGTCGGCTGGGCGCTGTGGTGCGGGGTGCTGCTGTGGCGGCACGGCCGCTCGCGCTGGGCCAGGGCGGCGGCGGTCGTGTACCCGCTCGGGACCACGTTCGTCGTGATGGGCACCGCGAACCACTACCTCCTCGACGCGGTCGCCGGGGTCGCCGTCATGGGCGTCGGCTTCCTGCTGAGCCGGCCGGTGATGCGGGCGGCGGACGCGGTCAGGGCCCGGCTGCGGGCGCGGTTTGCGCCGGTCGCGGAGCCCTCGTCAGCCGCAGGTTCCCCAATTGTCAGTGCCGGATGCCAGACTTCGGCGGGTGAGCGAATTCCCCGACAGCCCCTCTCCCGCCCCGGGCCGGGAGCCGGGCCGGGTGCCGCTCCCGCGGACGCGGGGGACGGCGCTGCGGCAGCGGCTCGCTGAGCTGCGCGGGCCGTCCGTACAGCCCAGGGCGCTGGACGCACGCGCCCTCGCCGCGCTCGCGGCGAACCCCGGGTGCCGGCGGCGCGCGCTCCTGGACGGCGCCGGGGTGGACAAGGCGGCGCTGGCGGGCGCGCTGGGCGCGCCGTCGGCGTTCGGCCAGTCGCAGTTCGCCTTCATGCGGGGCAACGCGTTCGAGGCCCGGGTGAAGGCGGACGGCGGTGCGGAGTTGCTGCGTCTGGTGCACGAGAAGCTGGACCCGACCGCCGACGCCCCGGAGGGGGCCCTCGTTCCGGACCTGGCCGCGGTCGGCCCGGAGGGGCGCGCGGCGCGTACGGCTCTGGCGTTGCGCGAGGCCACCGAGGCGCGCCGCTGGGCGCTGCTCGACCACCCCATGCTCGCCCTGGACGTGGCGGGATCGCCCGCGTTCCTGGAGCCGGACGCGGTGGTGGTGCACCCGGACGGCAGCTGGACGGTCGTGGAGATCAAGTCCTTCCCGCTGCTCGACGGTTCGGCGGACCCGGCGAAGGTGGGGGCGGCCGCGCGGCAGTCCGCGGTGTACGTGCTGGCGCTGGAGGAGGTCGCCGAGCGCCTCACCCCCGCACCCGTCGTACGCCACCGGATCCTGCTGGTGTGCCCGAAGGACTTCTCGAACCTGCCCACCGCGTCGCCCGTCGACGTCCGCAAGCAGCGCGCGGTCACCCGGCGCCAGCTGGCCCGTCTCACCCGCATCGAGGAGATCGCCGACGCCCTCCCGGAGGGCACCTGCTTCGCGCCGGACCTTCCGCAGGAAGAGCTTCAGGCCGCGGTGGAGTCGGTCCCGGCGACGTACGCGCCGGAGTGCCTGGCCGCCTGCGAGTTGGCCTTCCACTGCCGTGACCGCGCCCGGGCGCAGGGTGCGGTGGCGGCCCTGGGCCGGTCGCTGCGTGCCGAGCTGGGCGGCCTGAGCACGGTGGACGACATCCTGGCCGCCGCCCACGGCACGGCCGGGGACCCGGACGACCCGGCGGTGGCGGCCCTGCGCCGGGCGGCGCGGCTACGGGCGGAGGCGCTCGCCGGACGGGAGGGCGCCGTATGTCCCTGATCACCGCCCTCGCCCGCCTGGAGGCCGTGCGGACCGGCCGCGCCCAGCCCGCCGCCACCGTCCGGCACCGTCATCTGTCCGAGCGGCCCCTCGTCTTCGTCCCGCTCATCACCGCCGGCGAGGCCGGGGCACCGCTCGGCGCGCTCGTCGGCACCGACCGGGACGCCCCCCGGCTGCTCGTGGTGCCGCAGCCCCGCGACCGCGACCTCAGGTTCGCGTTCCTCGCCGAACTCGCCGACATCGTCCTGCCCTACATCGACGCCCACGCGGACACCGTGGAGCCCGCCGAGCGCACCGAGACCGACCCGGAGACCGGTAAGCGGGTCAAGATGGAGGTCGAGCTGTGCGCCGACGCCCCGCAGCTGATCGTGCCGAGCCGGGCGGGCATCGACTTCGTACGGCTGCTGGGCCGCTCCATGCGGTTCCGCCGCACCGCCGAGCAGGACCCGGAGACCCCGCACCCGGCGCCCCCGCGCGTGCCGCTGCTCGGCCGCTGGCTCACGCACTTCGGCGAGCGTGCCCGCGTCCCCGGCTCCTCCCTGCTGCTCGCGCTGACCGATCTGCTCGGGCGGCACTGGGCGACCGGGCAGTCGACCCTGGAGGACCAGCAGCTGGGCGCGCTGCTCGCCTGGATCGCCCCGCCCGAGGGCACCTCGGGCGCGGACGCCGCGCTCCACGCCGAGCTGGCCCGGGACGCGGACGGCCAGCTGCTGTGCCCGCCGGCCGGACCGGCCACCGACCCGGCGTTCGACAACAAACTGCTCGCCCCCGCGATCGAGCGCTACGACCGCGCCCGCACCCGGCTCGCCGCCGCCGAGGACGGCGTGGAGGCGGACGACCGCTTCGGTGAACTCACCGCCGCCGAGCGGGAGATCCGCGCCCTGGTGGAGAGCCGTACGCGGCCGACCTGGGAGGCGGTGTGGCAGGGTCTGGATCTGCTGCGTGCGCTGCCGGAGGGCGCGCATGTCGCGGACCGGTGGACGCGCGACCGCTGGTCGTTCACCGGGCACCGGGACCGGGTGGCCGCCGGGGAGCCGCCGCAACCGCGCCACGACGACGCGGTCACCGCGGCGAACAAGCTCGCCACGCGCGAGCGTGAACAGGCCCGCCTGGACGCCCAGGAGGCACTCGACGACCCGCTCGTGATGGCCGGGCGGCGGCTCGCCGGGGAGGCGTTCGCGGGCGAGGTCACGGAGGTCGTGATGGCGTACAGCGAGGGCAAGCGCCCCAGCCCGCGCCCGCTGGTGACCGTACGGACCGAGGACCGGCCGCACCTGGGTGAGCGCACGAAGGTGTACCGGTCGCTGGGCGGGAAGCCACAGGCGGCGGAGTTCGTGGGCCACGAGGGGGACGGCCTGCTGGTGCTGCGCATCGTCGACAAGATGGGCCGCGGCAAGGAGCCGGAGGCCGGGTCGGTCCCCGAGAAGGGGGACCACGTGTGCTTCACGCTCTTCGAACACGAGCAGCGCGGCGGGGCCAAGCTGCCCGACCCGGAGGACACCCCGTGGACACACGGCGGGCCGCCGGGTGAGGGCGAGGCGCTGCCGCAGCCGGATCCGGTGACCGAGGAGGACGTGCTGTGACCGTGTTCGCCCCGCCGGGCAGGGACTTCGATCCGGGGGCCGCGGCCGCCCGGGCCACCGAGGCCATCCTGCGCGACACGCTGCACGGCGCGCACAGAGGAGTCGTGGTGGACTCGCCGCCCGGCGCGGGGAAATCGACGCTGGTCGTCCGGGCCGCACTCGAACTCGCCTCCGCCGGGCGTCCGTTGATGGTGATCGCGCAGACGAACGCGCAGGTCGACGACCTGGTGCTGCGGCTGGCCGAGAAGGAACCGGGCCTCCCCGTCGGGCGGCTGCACAGCAGCGACCCGGACCCGTACGACAAGGCGCTCGACGACCTGCCCAACGTGCGCAAGTCGGCCAAGGCGGGCGACCTTGCGGGCCTGGACGTGGTGATCTCCACCGCCGCCAAGTGGGCGCACGTCAAGGACGTCGAGCCGTGGCGGCACGCGATCGTGGACGAGGCCTACCAGATGCGCTCGGACGCGCTGCTGGCGGTGGCGGGCCTGTTCGAGCGGGCGCTGTTCGTCGGCGACCCGGGGCAGCTGGATCCGTTCGCGATCGTCGGCGCGGAGCAGTGGGCGGGGCTGTCGTACGACCCGTCGGCGTCCGCGGTGACGACGCTGCTGGCCCACAACCCGGAGCTGCCGCAGCACCGGCTGCCGGTGTCGTGGCGGCTGCCGGCGTCGGCGGCGCCCCTGGTGTCGCAGGCGTTCTACCCGTACACGCCGTTCCGCAGCGGTACCGACCACGGGGACCGGCGGCTGACCTTCGCGGTCGGGTCGGACGGCTCGGGTCCCGACCGGGTGATCGACGAGGCGGCCGAGACCGGCTGGGGGCTGCTGGAGCTGCCCGCCCGGCACACCCCGCGGACGGACCCGGAGGCGGTGCGGGCGGTCGCCTCGGTCGTGCGGCGACTCCTCGACCGGGGCGGGGCGGCGGTGTCGGAGCGGGCGGAGGAGCCGGTGCCGCTGACCGCGGACCGGATCGCCGTCGGCACCGCGCACCGGGATCAGGCGGCGGCGGTGCGCTCCGCGCTGGCGGACCTCGGGGTGCCGGACGTCACGGTGGACACGGCCAACCGGCTGCAGGGCCGGGAGTTCGATGTGACGGTGGTGCTGCATCCGCTGTCGGGCCGCCCGGACGCGACGGCGTTCCACCTGGAGACCGGCCGCCTGTGCGTGCTGGCGTCCCGGCACCGGCACGCGTGCATCGTGGTGTGCCGCGCGGGGGTGACGGAACTGCTGGACGACCATCCGTCGACGGAGCCGGTGCAGCTGGGGGTGACGGTGAAGTTCCCGGACGGGTGGGAGGCAATGATGTCCACATGGGACCAGTGGTCCGAGCACCGGGTGGTCTGGCGCGCCTGACCAATGGCCCCGGTGCCTGCCCGGCGGACGTGCGCTGCCGCGTCCCACTCGCCGGACGGAGTCCGGCTCGCCGCGGGAGGCGGCCGATGGTTACAGCCCCGGACGGCTGGGAGGCGAATCATGCGGTGCTCGCGCATCTGGCGGAGCACCGCGTGGTCTTGCGGCCGTGACCTGCGAGAACGTCGCGGGGGCGGCGGGCGCTGGGCCGCGGGGAACATCGCGGGCGGCGGTGGCCTTGAGACTCCGGGGGCGCGCGGTGAGGGGAGCGCGCTCAGGCGTGCCCCGCTCACGTCCCGGCGCCCTTGCGTCGGCGCGCGACAATGGACGGTGGCCCACCCGAAAAGGGCGGCACCCGAACCGTACGAGGAGGACAAGACATGGCGGAGCCCACGCCGCGTCGGAACGAGCCGCGGCTACGCCCCGCGCCCTTGCTCTTCGAGCCCGCGGAGGCGGCCTCCGACCCGGAACACTTCTTCGACCTGGAGTCGATCGACGACCCGCGGGCGCTGCTGGCGCGGGCCACGGAGCTGACGCAGGCGTTTCGCGCGGCCGCGGACCGGGCGGTGGAGTACCAGGCGATCGCCGCGGCCCAGCTCGCCGATCCGCGCCGCTTCGACCGGCTGACGCCGGCGGCGATCGCCGAGCGGGCGGAGTGGACCGAGGACTACGCGAAGAAGATGGTGGAGTTCGGGCGGGATCTGCTCCGCGGGGTCGACTCGAACGGACCGGAAAGCCTGGGCTGACCAGCCCGGCGCCTCACAGCGCCGACGACATCGAATGATCATGCGGCATATGCCCGGCCGCACCTTACCCCCTCTCACACCTTTCTGTCCCCGTTTTCCGCAACCCTCGGAGACCGACTGCTCACGATCGGTAGATCTGTCTCCCATGAGCAGTCGAACGCCGTCCATCGAAGCCTGTCGCGACGCCTGCGGTGTCACCTCCGAGGGCGCCGCCTGGCTCGCCTCGGCGGGAACGAATCCGCGCAGCACCCTCGCCCTCTGGGCGGATCGCCCGACCGCCCCGGTGGTCCTGCCGTGCGGCACCGCGTTCGACGTCGTCAACACCCCCGCGATCTTCGGGCGGCGGATGCTCGACCGACTCTGGGACGAGGGTCCCGGCTCGGGGCCCGTCGCCGTCCACAGGGGCCGCACCCTGCTGTTCGCGGCGCCCGGCACGGCCCGGCGGCTGCCGGCGCTGCTCGACTGGGAGGAGTGGGGCGGCCGTACGCCCAAGATCCCGCCACTGTTGTGCCACGGGGTCGGCGACGCGGTGACGGTGGCCGCCGTTCACCCGGCCGACCCCGCCGCCACCAGGCTCGATTCCCGCTGGTTGGTCGCGCCTGACACCCGTCGGCCGTGGCTGCCCGGGTCGGAGGTCGTGCTCTGGGCGGCCGTCCGAGCCGCCCGCGCGGCGGCCTCCGACCCCGTACGGATATCGATTTTTCCTCCCGCCGACCAGGGTGCTAAGGTCTACGACGTCAGCAGGCGCCGCTAGCTCAGTTGGTTAGAGCAGCTGACTCTTAATCAGCGGGTCCGGGGTTCGAGTCCCTGGCGGCGCACGATGGCGATGGCGAGGCGCGTTCGCGGAAAGAGCGAACCGTTCTCGCCATCTCTGTTTTTGCGCGGCTTCGCCGCGCGTTGTGGGAGCTTCGCCACCCACCCCCCTCAGGTCGGCCGCAGGCGCCGCCTGGCGTGCGCGGCACCGTGTTCCCCATCCGCACTCTCCGAGCCCGAAGCGCGGTCGCGCCCCGCCTGTGCGGCGAGTGCAGCACATCTGCGCTTTCTGTCGCACTCCGGGAGAGACACGTCCCCCGTGACCGCGACGACTCCGCGCCCCCCACCGGCCGCACGCCGCTGCCCCCTACCGGCCGCACGCCGCTGAACCCACCCGGCGTTCGCTTCTCACCCGTGCTGGAGCGGGCCCGCGGAAGCACGACCCCGGCAAAGAAGCGAGCGGCCCAACAGCCACTTCACCCCTCACCCCTTCGTGATCCGCACCGTCCACCCCCCAGAAGCCGTCCTCCCCTCCACCTCCACCCGCACCCCCTGCCCCGGCACCGTGAAGGTCTCGCCCTCCCGGATCGGGGCGTCCGCCAGGGGCGGGTACACCGACGTGCCGGCGCAGGCCGAGCTGTGCGGGTGGGCGTCCAGGACCTCCACCGGCCCGCGACCGGACTCCGTCTCGCCGCGCACCCGGTAGACGAGGACCCCCTGGGTGCAGGCCGCGCTGTCGTTGCCCACCGCCCCGCGCGCCTCGATGGCCAGCACACTGTCGGGTCCCGTCCGCACCACCGCCAGCTTGGTACCGTGCCCGGATCCGAACGCCTCCACCCCTCGCGCCAGCGCCCCCGCCGCCCCCGCGCTCACCGGCACCTGCGGCACCCCGGTCGGCCCCGCAGCCACCGGCTCGAGCGTCAGCCGTGTGCTGCCCGGAGCCCGTACGCACACCACCTGGCTCTCGTCCAGCCACCCCAGCTTCCACTTGTGCCAGGCGAAGAGATCCGGGGCCAGTCCGAACTGGCTCCCCATGAGGTCCCAGTCGCCGACGTAGGTGTCCCAGTCCCCCTTGCCGTCGGTCGGACGGTGGTAGAGGTCGGGCAGGTCGAACACATGGCCTGTCTCATGGGCGAGGACGAGTCGGTCCGGCGGGTGCTTCTCGAAGACCGTGACCACCCGGCGGATGTCCCTGCCGTCGGCCCGCAGCGGGGTGTCCAGGTTC
Organism: Streptomyces sp. NPDC107546; assembly: GCF_055639175.1. Classification (NCBI taxonomy): domain Bacteria; kingdom Bacillati; phylum Actinomycetota; class Actinomycetes; order Kitasatosporales; family Streptomycetaceae; genus Streptomyces; species Streptomyces sp. NPDC107546. The sequence continues at coordinate 191,395 of NZ_JBVKBA010000005.1, forward strand.
ACCACCTTCGTGGCGTCCGAGTCGACGCCGGGCGCGTCGGGGTCGGCCACGAGATACACGACGTCGTACCGGGAGAAGTCGACGTCCTTGTCCGCCGCCGCGAGCGCGTCGCGCAGATAGGCGGCCCGGCTCTCGATGCTCCAGTCGCGCCGTATGGCGTAGGAGGTGGACGGGTGCGGCATCCGGATCCAGTGGTCCACCGGATGGGGGCGCAGCGCGAACCGGCCATAGGACGCGCGTTCGAAGAACCGGCTGGTGTCCGGGAAGTAGTCACCGGTCAGCTCGGCCGGTGTGGTCGTCGGCGTCGAGTCCGGGAAGGACAGGAAGACCAGGACCGCGTCCAGCGCGCGGGTGGGGCGCGCGTAGGCGGCGTTCCAGGTGTCGACGCCCTCGGAGTGGTGCGCCCGGCTACGAGTGATCTGGCAGGCCGCGGCCAGGGGTTCGGCCAGGGCGGGGCCCGTCACGAGCGAGGTCGCGACCAGCGCGGTCATCGACGTGGCGAGAGCCACACCGCTGCGCAGGACGGGCGACGCGCCCCAGGCGAGCCCCTTCAGGGTCTCGCGGGTGAGCCCCGTGAGGGGGAGCGGACGCGGCACGTCGACCTCCGGGTGCGGTTCTCGGAACTCCACTCCCAGCCTGGTCCTACTTGTATGACTACGTCCTGTTTGTCTGCCCCGGAAGGGTGAGAGCCATCAGCCAGGGGATGGCCCAGAAGGGAAGCGCGACGGCCGCGGGAGGGGCAGTGCGGAGCGGGAGCGCGCAACGGCGCACGAGCGCCAAGGGGGCGGCCGACGTGCGCCGACGCCCCCGATACTCACGGAACGTCACAGCCATGGGCGGCCTGTTGGATCGGGGTCCGGCACGGGCAGAAACGATCTGTCAGAACACGTGCTCGCCGCGGGACACTGGACATCGGCTGGAAGGCCTTTGGGCCAGCCTCTATGATCGGCACACTTTCCTGCACGAACACGGCTTGTACGGCCGCCCACCTTGCGGCCGTCGACCCCGACGAGACCCAAGAGATCCGTACGAAGAACGAGTGCACTGCGGGAGCGAGCGGTGAGCGGAACGTCCGATGGGCCGGCGCCCGCGGCAGACCTCGTCGGCCCGGCCATCACAGAGAGTTACGACACCACGTCATCCGGTACGTCCCAGCCATCACCCCTTTCCGACGACCCACCCGTCACCTCCGAAGACCGACTCCTGACCCCGGCCGTCGACGCACCGCCCCTCACCCCTGCCGTCGACACGCCACCCTTCAGCCCGTCCGCCGGGCCCCAACCGGTCTCGTTCGGCGCCGCGTTCACCGCCGCGCCGCTCGCCATGGCCGTCGTCGACCGGGAGGGCCTGGTCGTCACCGCCAACGAGACGATGGGCTCACTGCTCGGCACCGGTGCGGAAGCACTGGTCGGCAAGGTCGCCGCCGACCTGCTGGACCTGTCCTCGGACGCCCGCACCTGGCACGCCTACCGCGAGGTGCTGGGCGGACGCCAGGCCAAGCTCCGCTGCACGCGCCGCGTCAAACACCCCGACGGGCACTCGCTGTGGGTCCAGGTGACCGTGACGCCCCTGCCCGAGGCCGAGAAGGCGGTCCTCCTCTCCGTCGCCGACATCAGCGCCCGCCGTGAACTCCAGGCTCGGGTGCGGCACTTGCAGATGCACGACCCGGTGACCAGGCTGCCCAACCGGACGCTGTTCTTCGAACGCCTGTCGGCCGCGCTGGAGGCGGATGCGTACGAGGAGAGCGGCACCGGCCGGATCGGCCTGTGCTACCTGGACCTCGACGGCTTCAAGGCGGTCAACGACACCCTCGGCCACCGCGCCGGCGACCGGCTGCTCGCCGCCGTCGCGGAGCGCCTGACCCGCTGCGCGGACGAGGCGGGCCACGGGCGGCCCACCACTCCCCTGGTGGCCCGACTGGGTGGCGACGAGTTCGCGGTCCTGGTCGAGGACTCCACGGGCACCGAGCAACTGGCCGAACTGGCCGAGTCGGTGCTCAAGGCGATCCAGGAGCCGCTCGACCTGTCCGGGCAGCGGCTGTCGGTGTCGGCGTCCATCGGCGTCGTGGAGCGGCATGCGGCCGGCACGAGTGCGACCGGTCTGATGCAGGCGGCCGATACGACGCTGTACTGGGCGAAGGCCGACGGCAAGGCCCGTTGGACGCTGTTCGACCCGGAGCGCAACGCCCACCGGATGACCCGCCAGGCACTGTCCTCGCGGCTGCGACCGGCCATCGAACGGGGCGAATTCGCCCTGGAGTACCAGCCGTTGGTCGGCATGGAGGACGGACGGGTGCGCGGGGTGGAGGCGCTGGTGCGCTGGCATCACCCCCAGTTCGGCACCTTGACGCCGAATCGGTTCATCGGACTGGCGGAGGAGGACGGCTCCATCGTCCAGCTCGGGCGCTGGGCGCTGAAGACGGCCTGCCGGCAGGCGCGCCGCTGGCAGCTGGAACGCCCGGAGGAGCCGCCGCTCTTCGTCAGCGTGAACGTGGCGGTGCGTCAGGTCTGGGACTCGGACCTGGTGGCGGACGTGGCGGAGACCCTGACGGAGACCGGACTCGCCCCGCATCTGCTGCAGTTGGAGCTGACCGAGTCCGCGGTCATGGGTTCGGCCGGCCGTCCGCTCCAGGCGCTCCAGGCGCTCAGCGAGATGGGGGTGCGCATCGCGATCGACGACTTCGGCACCGGGTATTCCAACCTCGCCTATCTCAGCCGGCTGCCGGTGTCCGTGCTGAAGCTGGACGGGTCGTTCGTCCGGGGTTTCCAGTACGAGGGCACGGACGCGCATCCGAACCCGGCCGACGAGGTCATCGTGGAGGCCATGATCCAGCTCGCCCACCGGCTGGGCCTGACGGTCACCGCGGAGTGCGTGGAGACCTCGGCCCAGGCCACCCGCCTGCGCCGCATCGGCTGCGACACCGGACAGGGGTGGCTGTACTCACGCCCGGTGCCGCCGGACCGGATCTCGGAGCTGGTGGAGGGAGAGGGCTGCCGGAAATAAGCCCGTCCGGCGTTGGAGGACGCTGCCGTTCAGGCCGATGGGGGGTTCGGGGGCGCAGCCCCCGGGGACGGCGCGGCCGACCTCGGGTGCCGCGAGAACGCCGGGTACCTCAAGCCGCCGCGGGCAACCCGTACGCGTCCGCGATGAGTTCGTACGACCGCAGCCGTACGTCGCCGCTGTGGGCGTTGGACGTGAGCATCAGCTCGTCGGCGCCGGTGCGCTTCTGGAGGTCGTCCAGGCCGGAGCGGACCTCGTCCGCAGTCCCGTGCACGACGTTGGAGTTCCAGGACCCGATGAACTCCTCCTCCATGGGGCTGAACTCGTGCGCCTCCGCCTCCTCCGGTGTGGGGACGAGGCCGGGGCGGCCCATCCGCAGCCGGAGCATGTTCAGTGCGGCGGCCCGGACCTGGCGCCGGGCCTCCTTCGCGTCGTCGGTGGCGAGCGCGGAGACGCCGATGAGGGCGTACGGCGCGTCGAGGACCCCGGACGGGCGGAAGGAGTCGCGGTACAGGTCGAGCGCCGGGATGGTGTTCTGCGCCGAGAAGTGGTGGGCGAAGGCGAACGGCAGGCCGAGCATGCCGGCCAGGCGGGCGCTGAACCCGGAGGAGCCGAGCAGCCAGACCGGCGGCCGGTGCGGGGACTGGACGCCGCCCGGCGAGGTGGCCTGGACGGGGCCCGGGACCGCGTGGATACGGGCGTAGGGGTGGCCGTCCGGGAAGTCGTCGTCGAGGAAGCGGGTCAGCTCGGCGAGCTGCTGCGGGAAGTCGTCGGCGCCCGAGTGGACGGGGGTACCTCCCAAGCCGTCAGGGCTTGGGGGACGCTCGGTGCGGCGCAGCGCGGCGGCCGTGGCGCCGTCCGTGCCGGGGGCGCGGCCGAGGCCCAGGTCGATACGGCCGGGGGCCATGGCCTCCAGCGTGCCGAACTGCTCGGCGATGACCAGCGGGGCGTGATTGGGCAGCATGACGCCGCCCGAGCCGAGGCGGATGCGGTCGGTGTGGGCGGCGAGGTGGGCGAGGATCACCGCGGGCGAGGAGGAGGCCACGCCCGGCATGGAGTGGTGCTCGGCGACCCAGTACCGGTGGAAGCCGCGGGACTCCGCGAGCCGGGAGAGGGCGACGCTGGTGCGCAGGGCGTCGGTGGCGGTGGTGCCCGCTCCGACGGTGACCAGGTCCAGTACGGACAGGGGGACGGGGGCGGTGCCCTGTGCCGTGCCTCGGATCTCGTCCACTGCTGTGCCTCCTGCGTGAGCGTCGCGTCTCTCGCACGGCTAACAGGAGACGGTCTCCGGTTATTCCCGCCACGCCCCGGGAGATCTCGGCCCTGGAGATCCCGACCCCGCAGATCCGGGGCCCCGAGGCCCCGGACCGGGAGATCCCCGCTCCCGAGGCCCCGGCCCCGAAGACCCCCGTTCCCGAGAGCCGAGATCCCCCCTACACCTGCACCACCGGCTCCCTGGTGAACAGCGTCCCCAGGCTCGGCGCGTTCACCCGGCGGTCCACCAGGCGCAGCGCCTCCCACACCGTGACCTGGTTCGCGGTGAGGACCGGTTTGGCCAGGTCCTTCTCCAGGGCCGTCAGGTGCGCGGCCGTGTGGAGGGCGGTGTCCGGGATCAGGATCGCGTCCGCGTCGGCGTGGTCGCCCGCGCGGGCCAGCGCCAGGACCTCGTCGGCGCCCCATGTGGCCACCTGCGCCGCCGCTCCGGCGTCCGCGGCGTGGACCGCGACCACCTCCGCGCCGGCCGCCCGCAGGAAGGAGGCGAACTCCTGCGCCACGTCGTCCGGGTACGTCGCGGCGACGGCCAGCCGCCGCGCACCGAGCTCCCGCACCGCGTGCACGAAGCCGAACGCGGTGGAGGAGGCCGGCATCCCTGCGGTGCGCGCGAGGGTGCGCACCTGCTCGTGGGCCCCCTCCCAGCCCAGCAGGAAGCTGCCGCTGGTGGACGCCCACACCACCGCCTCGGCGCCCGTGAGCCGCAGCTCCTGGGCGCTGGTGGCGAGCCGCTGCGGCGAGCCCATCTCCCGGAGCAGGTCGGGGCGGTGCGCATCCTCGCCGACGTCGGTGTGCGCGAGATCCACCCGGATGTCGCCGGCCAGCAACTGCTCGATGCGCGGATAGTCGTCCTCGGCGAAGTGGCCCGGGTAGAGGAATCCGAGTGCGGTCATGCCCAACCTTCCTGTTCGTCCGGCGGTACGGGTCCCCGGTGTGCCGCCGCGTCGAGCAGAGCCTGCCGGTGACCCATGGCGCGGGTACCCAGGTGAGGCGGAGCCGTCCCCCTCATCACCTGGTCGGTCGTGTTGACGGCACCGTGCCGGGGTGCGACCGTGGTCGATCCGCGCACGTCGGACGCCCCGCCGGCCGCTGTCGACCGCCGCCGAACTCGAGGAACGGTTCCGCATGACGGCTCCCACGCCCGGCCCGACCGTGCTCGTCCTGGACGGGGACCCGCTCCTTCGGGTCGGCCGGCTCACCGGCCGGGCGCGGATCGAACACGTGGGCGCCTCGACGCTCGCCGCGCGGCTGCCGTACGCCGATGTGCTGCTGGTGTGGGACCTCGCCTCCCGCGCGGTGCGCGACGCCTGGCCGGGTGAGGGGCCGCGCCCGCGCTGGGTGCACATCGCGAGTGCGGGAGTCGATCATGTGCTGTGTCCCGAACTCGCCGCGTCAGACACGGTGGTGACGAACGCGCGCGGCGTCTTCGAGCAGCCGGTCGCCGAGTACGTGGCGGCGCTCGTCCTCGCCCTGGCCAAGGACCTGCCCCGCACCTGGGACCTGCAACGGGAGCGGGAGTGGCGGCACCGGGAGGCGCTGCGGGTGGCGGGCACGCGCGCGTGCGTGGTCGGTTCCGGACCGATCGGGCGGACGATCGCCCGCATGCTCAAGGCGCTCGAGGTGACCACGTCGATCGTGGGCCGGGTCCCGCACACCGGCATCCACGGCCCGGCCGACCTGGACCGGCTGATGGCCCGCGCCGACTGGGTGATCGCGGCGGCGCCGCTGACCGAGCAGACGTACGGCATGTTCGACGCCCGCCGCTTCGGCGTCATGCAGCCGTCCGCACGGTTCATCAACGTGGGGCGCGGGCAGCTCGTCGTGGAGGAGGCTCTGGCCGAGGCGCTGACGAAGCGGTGGATCGCGGGCGCGGCCCTCGATGTCTTCCGGCAGGAACCGCTCGGCCGGGACAGCCCCTTGTGGCAGGTGCCGGACCTGTTGGTGTCCCCGCACATGAGCGGTGACACGGTCGGTTGTCAGGACGAGCTCGGCGCCCAGTTCCTGGCGCTGTACGAACGCTGGTCCGCGGGTGAACCGCTGCTGAACGTGGTGGACAAGAGACGGGGATACGTTCCGGGCCACTGAGCCGCCGTCCGGTCACCGTCGCCGCTGGTCAGCGCCCCGGTCAAGCGAAACGGCGGGCTCCGGTCCGGACCGCCGAGGACGATCGGGGCCGGAACTGGCCTGAATACATCGCATGGTCCCGGGTAGCTGCGCGCCCATGGCTCCCCCACGGACGAATGCACGGACGTACGACCCGGGGCGACCCGGGACCACCCGCCGGTCGCTGCTCGCCGGTGTCGCCGCGTTCGGCGCACTGGGCGCGGCCGGCTGCAGCCGCGTCGCGGCGGCGTCGAGCACGCCCGGCGGCGACCTGCTCAGCCGGCTCAGGGCCCAGGGCGTCGTCCGCCTCGGCATCGCCGGCGAGATCCCCTTCGGCTACATCGACAAGAACGGCCGTCTCACCGGTGAGGCCCCCGAGCTGGCGAGGGTCGTCTTCAAACGGCTCGACATCGACCGGGTGCAGCCTGTGCCGACGGAGTTCGGCTCACTGATCCCCGGTCTGAACTCCCAGCAGTTCGACGTGGTCTCCGCCGGGATGTACATCACGCCGGAACGCTGTCAGCAGGTCATCTTCGCCGACCCCGACTACCAGATGCTCGACGCGTTCATCGTGCGCAAGGGCAATCCGATGGGCCTGCACGACTACAAGGACGTCGTCGCCAAGAAGGCGAAACTGGCCACCGGCACCGGGTACGCGGAGATCCAGTACGCCACCGAGGCCGGTTACAAGCAGAGCGACATGCTGATCGTGACGGACCAGGTGGCCGGCCTGAACGCCGTGGAGGCCGGCCGCGTCGACGTGTTCGCCGGGACCGCGCTGACAGTCCGTGAGGTCGTCAAGAAGTCGAGCAAGGCGGAGGCGACCAAGCCCTTCGCCCCCCTGGTGAAGGGCAAACCCCACGTCGACGGCGGCGGCTTCGCGTTCCGGCCCACCGAGACCCGGCTGCGGGACGCCTTCAACACCGAGCTGAGGAAGATGAAGGCCAGCGGCGAACTTTTCCGGATCCTGAGCCCGTTCGGCTTCACCAAGGCCGAGATGACCGACATGACCGCGAAGGAGCTCTGCCGCGGATGACCTCGGGACTGTGGGAACTCGTACTGAAAGGCGTCTGGACCACCATCCAGCTCCTGGTGCTCGGCGCCCTGCTCGCGACGGCCGTCTCCTTCGCCGTCGGCATGGCGCGCACCCATCGCAGATGGATCGTCCGCTTCCTCGCCGGCTTCTACACCGAGGTGTTCCGCGGCACCTCCGCCCTGATCATGATCTTCTGGGTGTTCTTCGTGCTGCCGCTCGCCTTCGGCTGGCAGCTGGTGCCGCTGTGGGCGGGCACCCTCGCGCTGGGTCTGACGTACGGGGCGTACGGTGCGGAGATCGTGCGCGGCGCCCTGAACTCCGTGGATCCCGCGCAGCGTGAGGGCGGGATCGCGCTGAGCTTCACCCCGTGGCAGCGGATGCGGAAGATCCTGCTGCCGCAGGCGGTGCCCGAGATGATCCCGCCGTTCTCGAACCTGCTGGTCGAACTGCTCAAGGGCACCGCACTGGTGTCGATCATGGGCATGGGCGACCTGGCGTTCAGCGGCAACCTGGTGCGGCTCGCACTGCAGGAGAGCGCAGAGATCTACACCTACGTCCTGCTCATCTACTTCGTGATCGCCTTCCTGCTCACCCGGCTGATGCGGGGCCTGGAGCGCCGCCTGAAGGCCGGCGTCGGCAAGGCGCCACGGCCCCGGCCCCGGGCCGCCGTGCGGCAGCCGGTCGGAGGTGGTGTCCGATGACCTGGGACTGGGGCGCCGTCCGCGCCTTCATGCCGCACTTCTTCGACGGCCTGCTCGTCACCCTGGAAGCGCTGGCCCTCGGCTCGCTGATCTCGTTCGCGGTCGGTCTGGTGTGGGCGCTGCTGATGCGCACACCGACCCGGTGGGTGCGCTGGCCGGTGGGTGTCGTGACGGAGTTCATCCGGGACACCCCGCTGCTGGTGCAGCTGTTCTTCCTCTTCTACGTGCTGCCCGAGTGGGGCTTGACCTTCTCCGCGCTGACCACGGGTGTCGTGGCGATCGGTCTGCACTACTCCACGTACACCATGCAGGTCTACCGGGCCGGTATCGACGCCGTGCCCGCCGGCCAGTGGGAGGCGGCCACCGCGCTGAGCCTGCCGACGCGACGCACCTGGACGGCGGTGATCCTGCCGCAGGCGATCCGCCGGGTCGTGCCGGCGCTCGGCAACTACGTGATCGCGATGCTGAAAGACACGCCGATGCTGATGGCGATCACCGTCCTCGACATGCTCGGCCAGGCGCGGCTCTTCTCCCAGCAGCACTTCCAGTTCACCGAGCCGCTCACCGTGATCGGTGCGGCCTTCGTCCTGATCTCCTACCCCGCCTCCCTCCTCCTGCGAGCACTGGAGCGACGCCTTGTCCGCTGACACCCCCCTGATGAAGCAACCCGACGCCCCTACCGGCTCGCAGGCGGCCTCCGGCGAGCTGATCCGACTCGAGAAGGTCACCAAACGGTTCGGCGACCACACGGTCCTCGACCGGCTCGACTTCTCCGTCGACGCGGGCCGGCACGTGACGCTGATCGGCCCCTCCGGCTCCGGTAAGACCACGATCCTGCGGCTGCTGATGACCCTGACCAAGCCCGACGAGGGCACGATCACGGTCGGCGGGCAGCACCTGTACCCGGCGCCCGAGAAGCAGGTACGGGAGATCCGCAAGAACATAGGGATGGTCTTCCAGCAGTTCAATCTGTTCCCGAACATGAAGGTGCTGCGGAACATCACCGAGGCCCCGGTGACTGTGCTCGGCCTGTCGAAGGACGAGGCGGAGGAGCGGGCGCGCGAGCTGCTCGACCTGGTCGGGCTCAGCGACCACCTCGACAAGTACCCGAGCCAGCTCTCCGGCGGCCAGCAGCAGCGCGTGGCGATCGCCCGCGCCCTCGCGATGCGCCCGCAGGTGCTGCTGCTGGACGAGGTGACGTCCGCGCTCGACCCGGAGCTGGTGGCCGGTGTCCTCGACGTGCTCCGTGACGTCGCCCACAGCACGGACATCACGATGCTCTGCGTGACCCACGAGATGAACTTCGCGCGCGACATCTCCGACCGGGTCCTGATGTTTGATTCCGGCCACGTCATCGAGGCCGCTCCCCCGGACAAGATCTTCAGCGAGCCCGAGCACACACGCACGCGGGAGTTCCTCAGCGCAGTGCTGTGACTACAGGAAGTGAAGGCGACGGCCCTCTCCAGGTCCCGGCACGCGGGAGATGACCTCGGCATATGCCGGAGTGGCGCGTTCCTGCTGAGCGGGCCGAAGCCGCCGCAAAGTTGCACAACACCTGCTCCCGGACGCGCGTTTGAGCCGTATCGTGGAGGCAGCCCAGCTGTCCCGAGGATGGCCCAAAAAGCGCAGGGGGAGACCGTGGCGCTGACCCATGAGCCGACCGCCCCGAACCACTCGGCCCAGGACGCCCTGCGCGTCCTCGAAACCGTGGCGCGGCACTCCACCGGTGTCACGGACGCCGAGCTGGCCCGCCACACCGGTCTCGGCGGCCGGCGGCTGACCCCACTCCTGCGGATGCTGCGCCGGGAGGGGTACGTCGAGCAGACGATCGACGGCGCGTACGTCACCGGCGCCGCCCTCAGCCGGCTCGGCTCCGCCCAGGGCCATGAGCAGGCGCTGCGCGAGCAGCTCCAGCGCACCCTGGACCGGCTGCGCGACTCGGTGGGTGCCGCCGTCTACATCAGCCGCTACATCGACGGCGAGGTGCGGGTCACCCAGTGCGCCGCGAGCGCGCTGGCGCCCGCGGTGCACGAGTGGGTGGACTTCCGCTCCTCGGCGCACGCCAGCGCGGTCGGCAAGAGCCTTCTCGGTCAGCTCGACGTGAACGGCCGCCGGGATCACCTCGCCCGGTACAAGATGGCCCGGCTGACCTCGCGGACGATCACCAGCGAGAAGGTCCTGCTCTCCCGCCTGGACTCCCACCCGCCGACGGTGCCGGTGCTCGACCTGCAGGAATACGCGGTGGGCACGGTCTGCGCGGCCGTCCCGATCACCGCGGGCTCCTCGGTCGGCTGCCTGGCCCTGTCCCTGCCGGTCCAGCACGCCCACCGGCTTCGGCAGGCGGCGGAGCGGCTGAACAGGGGCGCGGCCCCGGTGGTCCTGTCCCTCACGATCTGAGCGGTCCCGGGGGTCCTCGGGGGTGGTCACGAGCACCCCCGAGGACCAGGTAGTATTTCTTTTGTCGCCGGGAGCGAAAGCCGAAAGCGACAGAGTCTGCGCCGCTAGCTCAGTTGGTTAGAGCAGCTGACTCTTAATCAGCGGGTCCGGGGTTCGAGTCCCTGGCGGCGCACCATGAGGGGTTCCTCGCGAAAGCGAGGAGCCCCTTTTGCTGTGCTGGTCCGTTGTGGTGGAGGCCACAGGGGCCTCGAAGGCCCCGGGCGGCGGCGTCCAGCGCGCCGGCCCGACCGTCAGCTGTGGAGGTCCACGGCGATCGTGGCCATGAAGCCGACGCAGAAGACGACGATCCCGCAGAGGAAACCCACGATGCCGGCGGTGGCCACCGCCTGCCTGCCCCGCCTCGGGGGGCGTGCGGTCGCCACGACCCCCGTGCGGCCCTCGGCGTAGTGGACGGTGACGATGTCGCCCTCGACCGTCGTCCCCGGGCCGCCCTCCTCCTCGAACCGGATGCCGGCGCCGTCCCGCGTCGTGAACTCGTAGACGTGGTGCAGCGTGGTGCGCACGGAGGTGTCGTTCCGGCCGCCGTGGACGGTCGTGTACGCCTTGAGGCAGCGCCCCTCGGCCGTCAGCCCGCTGTTCCACGCGCTTCTGATCTGCAGCCAGCGGTACACCACCCGGTACCCCAGGAAGCCGACCGCGGCCATGATCAGTACGGGTACGACGTAGAGCATCGCGTCCATGGGTTCCCCCCGAGGTCACAGGTCTGGTTCCGCACACCGGCGCATCGCCGCCGGTGTGCGGAACCTACCCGTGGGGGGTGGCGGATCGGCTCAAGAAAGCCTCAGAGCTCGGGAGGCAGAGGATCCGGGCTCAGAACGTGACGTCCGCGCAGGAGTAGAACGCGTTGCCCGTGTCCGCGATCGTCCACACGCCGAGGATCACGTGGTGGCCGCTCAGCCCCGTCGGCAGGGTGCCGGTGTGGGTGAGCGTGGACGGCGGGCGCTGACCGTTGTACGGGACGGTGAGGAAGGGGGTGAGGTCGAGGTCCGCGCGGGTCAGGGCGTGGTTCTGGTTCCAGCCCGGTTTGGTGACGTAGTACCGGAAGTCGGTCGTGGCGTGCGAGGCGGTGAACTGCCAGCGGAAGGTGTAACTCTGCCCGCCGATCACCTTCGTCGTGGGCCAGGGCGCGCCCGAGGGCGTCCTCGGCTGGTCGAGCGCGCCGAAGTTGGTGTGGTTCGCCGAGCAGATCCGGCCGTCGCCGGGGCCGGCGGCCGGGAAGCCCTTGGGGCCCTCGACGCTCTGCGGTTCCCACTGGATGTCACCGCAGCCGGTGACGATGCCGCCGTTCGCGGCGCACATCTTCTGCCTGCTGAGGGGCTGGTCGGTGTAGCCGTGGGCGCTGGCGCCGCCGGTGGAGAGCACGAAGGCTCCCGCGGTCGCGAGGCCCAGCACGGCGGCGTACAACCTGGTCCTGGTGCGCATGCTGCCGCTCCTAGTGAACGTGGGGGAGTTCAGTGAGCCGTGCAGGTCTAGACCAAGCCTCAGATTATTGCCGCCTGTTGAACATGTCCATACCAATTGCACCACATCGATCGCGGGCCTTGTTCGCGCCGCCCGCGGTCGCGTGGTCGGCGCCCGCCGTGGTCGGCAGGCGCCGCCTCCCCGGGGCGGCGCACACCTCAGACCGTCGCCCGCCTCACCTCCCGTCGCCCGCCCGTCCCGTGCAGAACGCCACCGTCAGGTCCCGCACCAGCGCCTTGCGTTCGTAGTCGTCGAGGTCCGCCAGGCCGCGCGCGGTCAGCCGGGTCACCGTCTCCTCCACCGAGTCCAGGACCGATCCGATCACCGCGTCACGGTGGTCCGCGTCGAACGCGTCGATACGGCGTCGCTGCATGCGGGCGGCGACCTCGGGGGCGTACTCGATCCGGGTCGGCCGGGCCGAGAACACCTCCAGGCCGACCGACGCCACGTCCGCCGCGACCAGCCGGGTCAGCGTGTCGCCGACCGCCTCGACATTGCGCAGACTCACCACGTCCGCCACCGCCGGCAGGTCGGCCGGCACCTGCGGCAGCACCCGCGCGAGTGCCGACTCGACGCACTCCCGCAGATAGGTCTCGTGGTCGTCGATGCCGAACACGGCGCGCGCCGTGTCCCGGACCTGCCAGGTCACCAGCACCACCACGCGCAGCGCGACCCCGTTGGCGTCGACCGCGGGGATCGGCTCGCTGCGCCAGTGGCGCAGCCGTACGTCGACCCGGCGGCACAGCACCAGCGGATTGACCCACATCAGGCCGGTGCGGCGCACCGTGCCCCGGTAGCGCCCGAACAGCGACAGGGCCCAGGCGCGCCCGGTGTCCCCGCGGCTGAGCCCGCCGAAGCCGAACATGAGAAGCGTGCCCGCGACGGCGTACGCGGCCCACTGTGCGAGCCCGAGCCTCGTGCCCGAGACCGGCGGAAGGTCCAGCGCGCGCACCATGCCCCGCGGCAGCACGCCCGCCCACCACGAGGCGGCCACGCAACCGGCCGCACCGGCGATCCCGGCCAGCAGGCCCGCCGCCCAGGGCAGCACCCGCGCGGGCCGTTCGATCAGTTCGGGGTCCACCATCGGCACCTGCCGCCTGGGGGCGGCGGGCACCTGGACCCGCGGTTGCTCACCGGTGCCGAGCCGCCGTCGTACGACGGTCGTGGCGAGTGGCAGCGGCTCGGTGTCCGGGCCTTTCCGGAACAGCAGGTGCACCGGGATCTCGGTGGTCGACTCGCTGTGGATGACCCGGCCGGACCGCGCGTCGGCGCCCTCCGGCTCCTCCGCTTGCTCCGGGGGCGGTGATGTCGTCGTAGTCATTCGTGCCTCCACACACGTCAGGAGAAAAGCCGTCGCCAGGTCTCTGGCCCCGGGAAGCCGTCGGCCTCACGGCCGTTCCAGCCCTGGGCGCGCTGGAAGGCCGCCACGTTCCGCCGGTCGGCCTCGCCCCAGCGCGCGTCGGGACCGCCGGTGTAGTGCGCGCCGAACCCTTTTTCGACCAGCTTCCGGCCCAGCAGGGCGACGTGCGGGTTGTCCGCGCCCGGCCGGAACACCTCCCGGCCCGGGTAGTCGGGTGCCTGCGGCGCGGAGGCGCTCCGCAGTTCCGGGGCGCCGGCGCCGACTCCGTCGAGGGACCGGCCGGGAGCCGTCACCACCGGGCGTTTGCCGCCCGTCCCCGACACCGGGTGCCTCGAGTCGTCGAGGCCCGGCACTCCAGGGACGCCGGGAAGGCCGGGGACACCGGGGACACCGGGGACACCCGGAACACCGGAGGCGCCGGGCACCCCGGGAACGGTCAGCCCGGGTACCGGCGCTTCCTTGCCCTGGGTGCTCTCCTTGGTCTCGGTGATGTTCTTGTAGCGGTAGGGCACATAGCGACTGGAGTTCGACCAGTACGCGTACGGGGTGACCTTCCGGCGAGCGCCCGGCGGGGTCTCCTCGTAGGCGATGTAAGCCGTGTGCGTGTAGTCCGACCAGCCGCCGAAGATGACGACGTGCGAGCCCTTCTCCGGATTGTCGGGATTGTGGAAGAGGAGAATGTCACCCGGCTGCAGCTGCTCCTTGGTGATGCGCACACCGAACTTGTCGAGGCTGCCCGTCCATTCGTTGGAGCCGAGGTTCCAGGCCATCGAGACGAAGCCGGAGCAGTCCTGCCGGTAACCGTCGGACCAGTAGTCGTCCATGCTGTACGGGACCCGGGCGTCGATCCACTTCTTGGCCCGGTTGATGATGTCGGCGCGGGTCGCCGTGGCCGCAGCGGTCAGGTTCGGACCGCCGGCCGGGCCGTGCAGCGGCGCGGCCTTTCCCTGGGGGGTGTCCTGAGGCTGGTCACTCGCGGGCACGGACGGCGAGGGCGGCGAGGGCGGGGCGAGCGGCGCGTGGGTGGCCGCGATGGTGGGCGTCGCCTGGACCATGCCCAGCGCCGCGCCCGCGGCGGCGACCAGCGCGAGGGCCGTGCGAGCCGTCGGGCGGCGGATTCCCCCGACGACGGTGGAAGGGGGGATGACGCGGCGCCGGCGCACACAGCCGGGGCAGTCGCAGTCAGTCATGGGTTCGAATTCCTCGAATACCGGTGTCTCCATGCGACGTCCCTCACACTCCCTGTCACCATTCGGGGGAATTTGCGCCGTTAGTCGTCTTAGTCCGCTTTTCTGCACATCCGTCAGTTACCCATGCACACAGGGAAAGCGCAGGGTGACGGGCCGAATGATGTAAGCGAAGTCATTCGCACGGGTACCGGTCCCTCCGGACGGAGGCCCCCTCGAACCCGGGGTGGTCACCAGCACCATCCGGCGTCGGGTAGAGTTCTCAAGGTCAGCAGGCGCCGCTAGCTCAGTTGGTTAGAGCAGCTGACTCTTAATCAGCGGGTCCGGGGTTCGAGTCCCTGGCGGCGCACGATGGCGATGGCGAGGCGCGTTCGCGGAAAGAGCGAACCGTTCTCGCCATCTCTGTTTTTGCGCGGCTTCGCCGCGCGTTGTGGGGGCTTCGCCACCCACACCCCCTTCAGGTCGGCCGCAGACGCCGCCTGACGTGCACGGCACCCCTCTGCAGGTCCTGCCCGCCTCGCCGCCCAGCGAGTACGGCACCCCTCCCGGCCCCTCCCGGCCGCCGTCCCACGCGTACCGCCCTCCCGTCACGTCCGCCC
Source organism: Streptomyces sp. NPDC107546 (assembly GCF_055639175.1). Lineage (NCBI taxonomy): Bacteria > Bacillati > Actinomycetota > Actinomycetes > Kitasatosporales > Streptomycetaceae > Streptomyces > Streptomyces sp. NPDC107546. The sequence continues at coordinate 206,571 of NZ_JBVKBA010000005.1, forward strand.
GCGGTCGCACGGTCCGACACAGAGGCAGCCACTCCCGCACCCGCCGTGGCGGCACCCTCCGCCGCACACGGCACCCCCGCCGCAGCTCCACCGTTCCGCGCCGTCCGGCCAGGGCGGAGCCGGTGGCGCCGTAAGGAACCACTTCCTCAACATCCGTGCACGAGTGGTCGCAACCGCACCACAAGACACCAAGAAACGACTCATTGAGTGGGTATGACCGGTAAACACCGTGTTTCGCATCTTGCGATCAAGCCGGACGCCGTAGAACCCTGGGCGCCAAGGGACTGCCGTTGCACGGCAGTTGGGGGTAGGGACCGGTTGCCAGGCGCGGGGATGGGGGCCGCGTAGAAACGGACGCCGAGGGGGGCGTCGTGCAACCGGAAGGTCGCTCTTCGTGTCGATATCGTGTAGATGACACGGTGATGCCGACCTGTCACTGATTCGTCCGCCAAGGTCGAGGGGGACCAAAGCGGGCGAAAGCCAGCAAAAACACACACGCACCTGTGCGTGCGGGGGGATGACTCATGACGTCGACGCCGACGGGCGCCCGGCAGGACTTCGACCCGTCAGAGACGACCCGGCTCAGGGTGGTGCCGCACCGGACGGGCCACACCGGCACCATCCACCGGATCAAACGGACACTGCCCAGATACGACTACGAGCACTACAGCCGGCTGGCGGGTCCCCTCACCGAACCGGACCCGACCAAGCCGTACAAGGTCCAGTACCGCTCACTGCTCTCCCAGGAGCCGCACCGCATCCGCGCCGCCCTTGTGCTGGGCGCGGCGCCGCTGCTGTCGCTGATCCTGCTCGCCTGGCTGCTGCAGCCCGAACACTGGACCGAACGCGACTATCCCGCCCACGACTTCCTGCCGGCCCTCGACATCGTGATGCTCGTCTCGATCGGCCTGATCGAGTTCTTCCGGTGCATGAACGTACTGTCGAACGCGCACGCCACCCTGGTCGCCCGCGACCCGGTCCCGGTGGTGCCCGAGACCGGCAGCAGAGTCGCGTTCATCACCACCTACGTGCCCGGCAAGGAACCGCTGTCGATGGTGACGAAGACCCTGGAGGCCGCCGTCCGGCTGCGCCACCGGGGCCTTCTGCATGTCTGGCTCCTCGACGAGGGCGACGACCCCGAGGTGAAGCGGGTCTGCGAGCGCCTGGGCGTGCACCACTTCACCCGTAAAGGTGTCGAGAAGTGGAACCGGCCGACGGGTCCGCACCGCGCGAAGACCAAGCACGGCAACTACAACGCCTGGCTGGAGGCGCACGGCGACGACTACGACTACTTCGCCTCCGTCGACACCGACCATGTGCCGCTGCCCAACTACCTCGAGCGGATGCTCGGTTACTTCCGTGACCCGGACGTGGGCTTCGTCATCGGCCCGCAGGTCTACGGCAACTACGACACCTTCGTCACCAAGGCCGCCGAGTCGCAGCAGTTCCTCTTCCACGCGCTGATCCAGCGCGCCGGCAACCGCTACGGCGCACCCATGTTCGTCGGCACGTCCAACGCCGTGCGGATCAGCGCCCTGAAGCAGATCGGCGGTCTGTACGACTCGATCACCGAGGACATGGCGACCGGGTTCGAGATGCACCGCCACCGGAACCCGGCCACCGGAAGGAAGTGGAAGTCGGTCTACACCCCGGACGTGCTCGCGGTCGGCGAGGGCCCGGCCGCCTGGACGGACTTCTTCACCCAGCAGCTGCGCTGGTCGCGGGGCACGTACGAGACGATCCTCAAGCAGTACTGGAAGGGCTTCTTCTCACTGCCGCCCGGCAAGCTCTTCAACTACACCATGATGATCGTCTTCTACCCGATGTCGGCCCTCAACTGGATCCTCGCAGCGCTCAGTTGTGCCCTGTTCCTGGGCCTGGGCGCCTCGGGTGTGAACATCGACCCCACGGTGTGGCTGATGCTGTACGGCAACGCGTCGGCCCTCCAGATCGGCCTGTACATCTGGAACCGCCGGCACAACGTCTCCCCGCACGAGCCGGAGGGCTCCGGCGGTGTGGCGGGCATGGTGATGTCGGCGCTGTCCGCGCCGGTCTACGCCCGCTCGCTCATGGACGCGGTGCTGCGCCGCAAGAGCAGGTTCGTGGTGACCCCCAAGGGCGATTCGGCCAGTCCCGACACGTTGTTCGGGACGTTCCGGATCCACCTGTTCTTCATCCTGGTCTTCGGCGGCTCGATCGCCGCCGGCCTCCTCCTCGACCACTCCCACCCCGCGATGATCACCTGGGCCTCGCTCGCCCTGCTGATCACGGCCTCCCCGATCGTCGCCTGGCGCTGGACCCTGCGGCAGGCGAAGAAGAAGCCGGCCGCGGCGGACGAGCCGCAGGACACCGCGGCGACACCGCACCAGCCCACCGGGACGCACACACCGGGGCAGCAGCCCGCCCTGGCCGGACACGACGACCAGACCGTGCAGATCGCTCTTGGGGGACGCAAGAAATGAATGACCAGGCCGGCCGCCGTCGCGCTCGACGGCTGGCGATCGGCACGGCGGTGGTCCTCGCGCTGGGCGGAATGAACGGCCCGTGGCTGTACCGCTTCGGGACGGCGCAGTACCACGACTACGTCATCAACAAGCCCGAGTACAAGGCGGAGAACGGGCACTGGCAGATCGTCGAGTTCCCCAAGGAGTACCGCCAGGACACCATTCACGCGGTGCTGCTGCACACCGGCAAGGTGCTGATGATCGCCGGGTCGGGCAACAACCAGGAGAACTTCGACAGGAAGCAGTTCGACACCCGGATCTGGGACCCGGTCAAGGGCACCATCAAGAAGGTGCCCACACCGAACGACCTGTTCTGCACGGGCCACACCCAGCTCGCGGACGGCAAGATCCTGATCGCGGGCGGCACCAAGCGGTACGAGAAGCTGAAGGGTGACGTCACCAAGGCCGGCGGCCTGATGATCGTCCACAACGAGAACCCGGACGAGCCGATCACCCTGCCCGCGGGCACCGCATTCAAGGGCAGGGAGAACGGCAAGACCTTCGTGTCCAAGGACCCGGTGCTCGTACCGCGCGCGACGAAGGTGTTCGACGAGAAGACCGGGAAGTTCCTGCGCAACGACCCCGGTCTCGGCCGTATCTACGTCGAGGCGGTCAGAAGCGGGGCGAAGTACGAGACCGGCACCCAGGACAACTACCGCATCCAGGGCCTGACCGGCGCGGACGCGCGCAACACCTACGGCATCGCGCAGAAGCTCGCCCTCGACAAGAAGGACTTCCAGGGCATCCGGGACGCCTACGAGTTCGACCCGGTCGCGGAGAAGTACATCAAGGTCGACCCGATGAACGAGGCCCGCTGGTACCCGACGCTCACCACCCTGAGCGACGGGAAGATCCTCAGCGTCTCCGGGCTCGACGACATCGGGCAGCTCGTCCCCGGCAAGAACGAGGTCTTCGACCCGAAGACGAAGAAGTGGGCGTACACCCCGAAGATCCGTCAGTTCCCGACCTACCCCGCGCTGTTCCTGATGCAGAACGGCAAGATCTTCTACTCGGGTTCGAACGCGGGCTACGGACCGGACAACGTGGGCCGCGACCCCGGCATCTGGGACGTCGACACCAACAAGTTCACCAAGCTGCCCGGCCTCAGCGACCCGAACATGTTGGAGACGTCCGGCACGGTGCTGCTGCCGCCGGCGCAGGACGAGAAGTACATGGTGATCGGCGGCGGCGGGGTCGGCGAGTCCAAGCTGTCCAGCAGGAAGACCCGGCTGATCGGCCTGAAGGACGAGAACCCGAGATTCGTCGACGGCCCCTCCCTGGAGAAGGGCACGCGCTACCCGCAGTCCTCCGTCCTGCCCGACGACACGGTGCTCGTCTCGGGCGGCTCGGAGGACTACCGCGGCCGCGGCGATTCCAACATCCTCCAGGCGCGGATCTACCACCCGGACAGCAACACCTTCCAGCGGGTCGCCGACCCGCTGGTGGGCCGCAACTACCACTCGGGCTCGATCCTGCTGCCCGACGGGCGGGTGTTGTTCTTCGGTTCGGACTCGCTGTACGGCGACAGGGCGAACACCAAGCCGGGCAGGTTCGAGCAGCGGGTCGAGATCTACACGCCGCCGTACCTGTACCGGGACGGTCGGCCGTCGCTGTCGGGCGGGCCGCAGACCATCGCACCGGGCGCCTCGGGGACGTTCACCTCGCAGCACGCGGCGGCGATCCGGAAGATGCGGCTGATCCGGCCGAGTGCGTCGACGCACGTCACGGACGTGGACCAGCGGTCGATCGCCCTCGACTTCAAGGCGTCCGGGGACAAGCTCACGGTGACCGTCCCGAAGAACCGGAACCTTGTCCTTCCGGGCTGGTACATGCTGTTCGCCGACGATGACCAGGGGACGCCGTCGGTGGCGCAGTGGGTCAAGGTGCCGTAGCTCGTACGCACATGGGGGCGCCCTCCGCCATGGAGGGCGCCCCCACTGTCGTGGCGGACACTCCTGGCCGGCCGCCACCAGTCGGCGCTATCGGCGCTGCTTGCCGGCAGTGGCGAGCTTCAGTGCGTAGTCGGCCCACCACTGACCGGCCTTCGGACCGCCCTTGCAGGTGCCGTCCGACTCTCCCGGGCGTTTCACCCACAGATAGGCGTCCACCAGTGGGTCCGCCGTCCTCGTCGTCGGGGGCTCGCCCAGGGCCCGGTCCGGCGGGTTGCACCAGCTCTGCTGCGGGTCGCCGTCCGTATAGGGGCCGTTGCCGTTGCGGCTGGTGTCGACCACGAAGTGCTTGCCGCCGACCTTCGCCGACAGCTGCTTGCCGTAGGCGATCGAGTCCTTTGTCGAGTAGAAGTTGGAGACGTTCACCGCGAAGCCGTCCGCCTGGTCGACGCCGGCCTGCTGCAGCGGCTGGAAGATCTCGTCCGGGTGCTGCCAGCCCGCGTTGCCGGCGTCCAGGTAGACCTGCGTGTTCCTCAGCGCCTTCAGCTTGGTGATCGCGCCCTTGAGCAGGTCGTAGCGCTCCTCGTGGAACTGGCCCGGTGTGCACCCGTCCACCATGTGCAGGACGGCGTCCGGCTCGAGGACCACCGTCGTGTGCCGGTCCCCGATGCCCCGGGCCACGCCGTCGATCCACGCCCGGTAGGCGTTGCCGTCGGCCGCGCCGCCCTGCGAGAACTGGCCGCAGTCGCGGTGCGGGATGTTGTAGAGGACCAGGATCGCCGTACGGTCCGCCTTCTCGGCGGCCTCGGTGAATCCCCGCGCCTCCGCCTCCGCCTCCGGGTTCTCCGGGCCGATCCACTCCCCCGTCGGCTGCTCGGCGATCTTCCTGATCTGGTCCGCCTCGGCCGACCTCCCGGCCTTCTCGTACGCGGTGACCTGCCGTGCCGCGTTCCCGTCCGGGTTGACCCAGAACGGGTCCGACGCCTTCGGCTGCTGGGTGATCCCGCCACCTGAGCCGCCCTTCCTGTGCTCGCCCCCGCTCCCGCCCCCGGAAGAGGAACACCCGGCCAGCAGTAACGCGGCTCCCACCGCGGCCGACGTGACCACGCGTGCCCCCGCACCCCTCGTCCCGTACATCCAACTCCCCCTTGGCTGCACCGCGTTCCGCACCAATCGTGACATACCCGCCGCGTCACGGTGTGCCACTCGTGAGGTACGCCGACACGATCACATTGGCCGAGTACGAGTCGCTCGCCTTGTCGTAGGTGCCGCCGCAGGTGATCAGCCGCAGCTCGGCCCGGCCGGGTTCGCGCTGCCCGTACGCCTGCCGGGCGTCGAAGTGGTCACGGGAGAGCACCTCGACGCTCTCGACGGTGAACTCGGCGACTTTGCCGTCGTCGCGGACCACCCGCACCGAGGCACCCGGCCGCAGGGTGCCGATCCGGTAGAAGACGGCGGGCTTGCTCCGGGTGTCGACGTGTCCCACGAACAGCGCGGTCCCGGCGGCCCCCGGGGTCACCCCGCCCTGGTACCACGCGACCACCCCGGGCTCGTCGAACGGCGGCGGGTCGACGGCACCCTGCGCGTCCAGGCCGCGCGCCACCACGGGTGCCTGCACGCCCAGGTCGGGGATGTCCACGCGCAGCGGCAGGGACTGCTTCAAGGGCGTCGCGGCAGGCGGAAGTTGCGCCGTCGGGGGACGCCCGACGGCGGCCATGTCGCCGGTCGTCGGCGCTGAGATCCCCGGGCGTACGTCGGTGACCTCACGGCCCCACATCCACAGCCCGAGCAGCAGGATCACCCAGGCGACGCCCATCAGCAGGCGCCCGGTACCGCAGGAACGTTCATGCCTGGACATGGCTCACTCCGTGCCACGGCCCCGGCGGGCACCGCGCGCGACGACCACGACGCCGGCGACGCCCGCGAGGACGAGCCCGATCACCGCGTGCCGCAGACCGGGCACGGCGACCCGGGGGTCGTCGGAGGAGGCGCTCGCCGTACCGCCGCCACCCGCGTGCACCGGCGCGACCGGGGATGAGGGGAAGGAGGGGGAGGAGGGGCGGGAGAGCGGTGAGGGGGCGGACGGCGAGGTCGTGGGGGCGGGGGACGTCGTACCGGCGGCTGCGTACGGCCCGGGAGTGGAGGGCGCGGACGCCGCGAGGCTGTCCGGCGCGACGGCGGTGGAGGGCCCGGACGCCGCCAGGCTGTCCGGCGCGACGGCGGTGGACGGCACAGGGCTGAACGGCGCGACGGCGGTCGACGGCGTCGCGCTGCCCGGTGCGGGCGCCGTCGGGCCGGCCACGGTGAGCGCGTCCCTGATCTCCCGGCCGTCGCAGCCGACCGTCACCTGGTACCGGCCCGGCGACAGGGCCGAGCGGACCCGGGTCTCGCCGGACAGTGTGCCGTCGCCCCCGACCAGCCGCGCCTGAGCCACGAACGCGTCCGACTCCGCGGTGCCGGTCGTGCTCGTGCCGGGGCAGCCCCGTACGGCCAACCGGACATCGCTGCCGGGCGCGGGGAACGCGGGGGTCAGGACGACGCCCTGCGCGTCCGCCGCGTACGCCACGGGCATGAGGGCGCCCGCGGCGACGGCACCCGCACAGAGGGTGAGCCGTAGTGAACCCATCGTGAACCTCCCGATACCAGGAGACTCCCCCGCCTGACACTCCGGCGCATCCGGACGGGACCCTCGACTACTCCGTACGAGGGGCGGGTCCTGCGCCGTCCGGGCCGATGGGCACGGGCTGCCCGGCGCGTCAGACCCGGTCGACGAGGTCCGCGATCGAGTTCACGACATGGGACGGGCGGAACGGGTAGCGGTCGATGTCCTCCACCGCGGTCAGTCCGGTGAGCACCAGGAACGTCTGCATGCCGGCCTCGATGCCGGCCAGTACGTCGGTGTCCATCCGGTCGCCGATCATCGCGCTGGTCTCGGAGTGCGCGCCGATCGTGTTCAGACCCGTCCGCATCATCAGCGGGTTCGGCTTGCCCGCGAAGTACGGCTTCTTGCCGCTCGCCTTGGTGATCAGTGCGGCGACCGCTCCGGTGGCGGGCAGCGGGCCCTCGGCGGACGGGCCGGTCTCGTCGGGGTTGGTGCAGATGAACCGGGCGCCGTCCTTGATCAGCCGGACCGCCCTGGTCATCGCCTCGAAGGAGTAGGTGCGGGTCTCGCCGAGGACGACGTAGTCGGGCTCGTGGTCGGTCAGGATGTAGCCGATGTCGTGCAGCGCCGTGGTCAGGCCGGCCTCGCCGATCACGTACGCGGTCCCGCCGGGCCGCTGGTCGTCCAGGAACTTCGCGGTGGCCAGGGCCGAGGTCCAGATGTTGTCCACCGGCACGTCCAGACCCATGCGACGCAGCCGGGCGTGCAGGTCGCGCGGGGTGTAGATCGAGTTGTTGGTGAGCACGAGGAAGGGCTTGCCGGACTCGCGCAGCTTCTTCAGAAAGGCGTCGGCGCCGGGGATCGGAACACCTTCGTGGATGAGCACGCCGTCCATGTCGGTGAGCCATGACTCGATGGGCTTGCGCTCTGCCATGTGCGATCTCCTGCCGTACGCAAGGGGAACCGGGGACTCCGGGGACGCCGGAAGACGGTGCGCCCGGGGCCCCAGCGTAATCAGGGCCGGTCGGCCTCCTTCCCGCCGGGCACGGCGTACCGTGTGCGGGCCCGGCGGTGCCACCGGTACAGCAGCAGGGGCAGGCCCGCGGCGAGGAGGCCGCCCGCCGTCAGGAGCAGCCCGCCGGCCATCGTGCCGAGGCCGCGCGGCGCCCGGGGGCCGGTGTCGGCGAGCGCCTCGGCGGCCGGACTGCGGCGGGAGCCGGGCGAGGAGGAAAAGGGTTCCGGTTTCTTCCGGGCGCCGGCCTCGACCGTGAACCGGTAGTCGTCCGACTGGCCGACCCAGTCGCCGTTGTCGCCCTGGCGCCGCACGATCGCGGCGGTCGCGACGACCTCGTCGTGCGGGGTTCCGGAGGCGAACGCGAGCCGCACCTTCACGCTGAGGGTCCGGCCCGGGGCCACGGTGAAGCCGGGGAAGCCGTCGCCGAAGGGGCCCACCAGTTCTTGCTCGTCGGTGCGTTCGAAGGTGACGGGGTGTGGGTGGTCGCCCTCGAAGAACTCCAGTTCGGCCTGGGCGGCCGTCAGCGCGCGGCGGGTGTCGACGAGGACGAGCACCGGGTGGATGTTGCCGCAGGTCTGCGCGGAGGTGTTCTTCAGGTCGATGTACCAGGTGTGGGCGGCGCCACCGGCCGCGTAGCTCCTGGGCCCGCCACGGATGCGGGCGGTGAGGGGGAAGGTGTGCTGGTCCCGCCCGGAGCATGTGGGATGCGGGTCGGCGGGGAGCGCGGCGGCGGGCGCCTGGAGAAGAAGCATGGCGGCGGCCAGGGCGCAGGGCAGGAGCAGGGCCAGGGGGACACGGAGGGCCAGGGGGACACGGAGGGCCAGTCGGGCGAGTCCGGCCCGCCAGGGCGCGCGGGGCCCGTGAGGCAAGCGGAATCCCTGGGGCAAGCGGGTCCCGAGGGGCAAGCGGGAGAGCGGGCGGGAGTGCTCTCCGGAGCGCCGAAGCGGTCGAGAGTGTCGCATGAAGATATGACCGGACAGGCGAGGTGCCCCCCGGGCGCGCCACGCCCTCCGAGCCGGAGCAGGCGGCCCAAGTCCCCCCGATCAGCGCAGTCACCGGACCTGCCGGGGGGAGCCCGGGGTCAACATTCCGCCGACCCGACCACCCCCGCTCACCACAACACCCCCGGCTCACCCCTCCGTCCGCCCCAGCACCCCGGCTCACCCCTCCGTCCGCCCCAACTCCCGTAGTCACCCTCCGCCCCCCAGAACACCCCGGCCTACCCCTCCGCCCGCCCGAACACCCCGGCCTACCCCTCCGCCCGCCCGAACAAGGGCGCGAGCAGCAACTGGGCCGCGCCCTCCGCCACGCCGCGCGCCCCTCCGGGAGCGATGGTCACCGGTACGCCCGCGGTCGCGCCCTCACGCAGGGCGCGTGCGTCGAGGACGGTTCCCACCCCTCGGACGAAGGATTCCGGGTGCGCGGCGACGGTACGGCCGCCGAGCAGGATCAGGTCGATGTCGAGCAGTCCGGCCAGGTTCGCGGCGCCCACGCCGAGGACGCGTGCCGCCTCGGGCACGTCGCCGCGCGCGACGGCGGTGAGGCAGAGCGCCTCCAGGCAGCCCCGGTTCCCGCACCCGCACGGCGGCCCGTCGAGCTGGATCACCTGGTGCCCGAACTCTCCGGCCCCGGTCCGCGCGCCCCGGTGCACGGCGCCGCCGATCACCAGCCCGGCGCCGAGTCCGGTCCCGAGGTGCAGATAGGCGAACGACGCGTCCGTCGTCTCGGCCGCCCCGCCGAGGGCGAGCCCGAGCGCGGCGGCGTTGGTGTCCTTGTCCACGACCACGGGCATCGCCAGCCGCCGGGCCAGCGCCTCCCGCAACGGGAACCCGTCCCACTCGGGGAACCCGGTGACCCGGTGCAGCACACCGTGCCGGTGGTCGAGCGGGCCGGGGAGAGCGACTCCGAGGCCGAGCACGGCCACGTCACCCACCAGTCCCTCGGCCTCGCGGGCCGCCTCCTCGACCACGGCCTCCGTTCCCGCGCCCAGGTCCAGCGGTACCCGCCGCTCCGCGACCACCGCTCCGGTGAGGTCGCACAGCACCGCCCGCAGCTCGTCCCGGTCCAGGTGCAGCCCCACGGCGTGCCCGGCGTCCGGCACGAGTCGCAGCACCGTGCGCGGCTTGCCGCCCGTCGAGGCACGGCGGCCCGCCTCCGCCACGAGTCCGTCCGTCCGCAGCCGGGCGATGATCTTGCTGACGGCCTGCGGGGTCAGCCCGGTCCGCTCCGCGAGCTCGAGCCTGCTGATCCCGGACTTCCCGGCCGCCCGTAGCAGATCCAGCACCAGGGCCGCGTTGTGGCTGCGGAGGGCGAGCAGGTTCACCCCGCTCGCCGCAGTCCCTCCGCCCTGCCTGCCGTCTCCACCCGGTCTCGCGTACGTCCTGTTCACGCCCCCATTCTCCCCGGCGCTTGCACTTTGGCAACAGTGTTGCGAAAGTGGGGCGCATGACTGGCACAGCCCCTGGTACTGACACCCCCCTCCGCGTGGGCCTGGTCGGCTACGGCCTCGCGGGCTCCGTCTTCCATGCCCCGCTGATCGCCGCCACCGAGGGCCTGGTCCTCGACACGGTCGTCACCTCGAACCCGGAGCGGCAGCAGCAGGCCCGCGCCGAGTTCCCGGACGTGCGCCTCGCCGCCACCACCGACGAGCTGTGGCCGCGCGCCGGCGAACTGGACCTGATCGTCGTCGCCTCGCCGAACAAGACGCACGTCCCGATCGCCACCGCCGCCCTCGAGGCGGGCCTGCCGGTCGTGGTCGACAAGCCGGTCGCGGGCACGGCGGCCGAGGCGCGCGGGCTGGCGGCGCTGGCCGAGGAGCGGGGCCTGCTGCTCTCGGTCTTCCAGAACCGCCGCTGGGACAACGACTTCCTGACGCTGCGCAAGCTGCTGGCCGAGGGCGAGCTGGGCGACGTCTGGCGCTTCGAGTCCCGCTTCGAGCGCTGGCGCCCGAAGCCCAAGGGTGGCTGGCGGGAGTCCGGCGACCCCACAGAGATCGGAGGTCTGCTGTACGACCTGGGCAGCCATGTCGTCGACCAGGCGCTGGTCCTCTTCGGTCCCGCCGTCGCGGTGTACGCCGAGTCGGACGTCCGCCGCCCGGGCGCGGAGGCGGACGACGACACGTTCATCGCGCTCACGCACACCAGCGGCGTCCGCTCCCACCTGTACGTCTCCGCGACGGCGGCCCAGCTCGGCCCCCGCTTCCGGGTCCTGGGCTCGCGGGCGGGATACGTCAAGTACGGCCTGGACCCGCAGGAGGCGGCGCTGCGCGAGGGCCTGCGCCCCGGTCCGGAGTGGGGACAGGAGCCCGTGTCCCTCTGGGGCCGCGTCGGTTCCGGCGAGTCCCCACTGACCGGCGGCGGCCGCCTGGAGCCGACCCTGCCCGGCGACTACCCGGCGTACTACGCGGCGATCGCGAAGGCCCTGCGCGAGGGCGGCCCGAACCCGGTGACGGCCCTGGAGGCGGCCGAGGCCCTGGACGTCCTTCAGGCCGCGCGACGCTCGGCCCGCGAGGGCGTGGAGGTGAAGCTGTGACCGCCGTGACCCCCGGGATTCCGGAACTCGAGGAGCAGGAGCGCCGCCTGACGCTCCCCCAGTTCACGTACGACGACGCCTGGCGGCTGGGCACGCTGCTGGTGGAGCTGGCGCGGGCCCGCCAGGCCCCGGTGGCCGTCGACATCCGCCGCGGCGGCCAGCAGCTCTTCCACGCGGCACTGCCCGGCTCGGCGCCGGACAACGACGCCTGGATCGACCGCAAGCGCCGCGTGGTCGAACGCTACGGCTGCTCGTCGCTGCTGGTCGGCTCCCGCTTCCGCGCCAAGGGCACGACGTTCGAGGAGTCGTCCCGCCTGGACCCCGATGTGTACGCGGCCCACGGCGGCTCCTTCCCGATCAGGGTGGAAGGAGCCGGGGTGATCGGCACGGTGACGGTGTCGGGATTGCCGCAGGTGGAGGACCACCGGTTGGTGGTGGAGGCGTTGGAGAGGCTCAAAGCCTAGGGGCGGGAAACCGAGCCAGGGGCACGGGGAACTGCGCGACCAGTCACGAGGCACCCGCAGCCGCCGTGCACGCGCAGTCCCCCGCGCATGAGGCGCTCCTCAGGCGTCCTTCAGTTCCTGCCGCTGCCGCCCCAGCCCCTCGATCTCCAGCTCCACCACATCCCCGGCCCGAAGGAACGGCTTCGGCTCGGGCCGCCCCAGCGCCACCCCCGCCGGCGTACCGGTGTTGATGACGTCACCGGGATACAGGGTCATGAACTGGCTGACGTACCGCACGACTTCGGCGACCGGGAAGATCTGCTCCGCCGTGGTCCCGTCCTGCTTCAGCTCCCCGTTGACCCAGAGCTTCAGGGAAAGGGTCTGCGGATCCGGCACCTCGTCCGCCGTCACGAGCCAGGGCCCGAGCGGATTGAACGTCTCGCAGTTCTTCCCCTTGTCCCACGTCCCCCCGCGCTCGATCTGGAACTCGCGCTCGGAGACGTCGTGCGCGACGGCGTACCCGGCGACATGCGCCAGCGCCTCCTCATGGGACTCCAGATAGCGGGCGGTCCGTCCGATGACGACCGCCAGCTCGACCTCCCAGTCGGTCTTGGTGGACCCGCGCGGCACGAGCACCGTGTCGTTGGGCCCGACCACCGTGTCCGCCGCCTTGAAGAAGATCACCGGCTCGGCGGGCGGCTCGGCACCGGTCTCACGGGCGTGGTCGTGGTAGTTCAGCCCGATGCAGACGATCTTGCCGATCCGGGCGAGCGGCGGCCCGATGCGCAGCCCGGTGGGGTCCAGCGCGGGCAGCTCACCACTCCCCGCCGCGGCGCGGATCCGGCCGAGCGCCACGTCGTCGGCGAGCAGCGGCCCGTCGATGTCCGGGACGACACCGGACAGGTCCCGCAGGGTTCCCTCGGCGTCGAGCAGCGCGGGCCGCTCCGCCCCCGCCGTACCGACTCGCAGCAGCTTCATGGTCACAGTCTCCCTAGATCGCGGGCAGCCGCCGAAGGGTGCGGCCAGGTCCAGCCGGCGTACAGCCATCGGAGGACTGGTCGATCCTCCAAGGTCGGCGGTCAGTCCGCAATACCCCGTTCACGGACTGGACCGCCGACGACCGCCCGGCGTGCTCAGCGGTGGAGCACCGCCCGCTCCACCGCACTCCACGTCGTACTGGTGACCACGTACAGTGCGGCGGCCAGCGGCACCACCGCCACGGTGACGAGGGTGAAGAAGGACAGGAACGGCATGGCCTTGGTGACCGTGCCGAGCCCGGGCACCTGCTCCTCGCCGCTCGCCTGGACCGGGCTCTCGGCCATCGTCCGCTTCGTACGCCGGTAGTTGAAGGTGGCGACGGCCGCCACGAGCGCGAACAGCCCGAGGTAGACGAGCCCGGCCGGCCCGAGCAGCCCACCGTGGGCGAGGGCGTCGGCCCACCGGTCGCCGAGCGGGGCGGCGAACAGCGCGTGGGCGAGAAGGTCGCCCGCCTCGCCGCCGATCGTCGTGGTCGAGAACAGGTGGTACAGCAGGAAGAAGGCGGGCAGCTGGAGGAGGCTCGGCAGCAGGCCGGACAGCGGGGAGACCTTCTCCTCCGCGTGCAGGGCGAGCACCGCCTTCTGGAACTTCTCGGGGTCCTTCGCGTGCTTCTTCTTCACCTCGGCGATCCTCGGCTGCAGCCGGGCGCGCGCCTTCTGTCCGCGCGCGGCGGCGCGGGAGAGGGGATGGACGAGGAGTCGTACGAGCGCGGTGAACAGGACGATCGCGGCGGCCGCGGCGGAGGCGTGGAAGAGCGGCTGGAGCAGGTCGGCGAGATGCTCGACCAGGCGGGCGAAAACGGACATGAACGCGGACAAGGGTGAGCCCTCCGGGGTCTCGTCGTGCCGGGTGGGGTGGGGATGGTGTCGGCATGACGACCCGCGCGGGGTCACGGACGTACGGGAGAGACGTACGGGAAGCCGTACGAGAGAGACGTACGGAAGGGCCGTACGGGAGGCGTACGAGGAGGACGTGCCCTACGCGGCGGTCGCCGACAGGGTGCGCCCCGGTGCCCGCGGTCGCGTACGGCCCGGGGCGTCGGGGTCCCGTTGCGGCAGGAACGCCGTACGGTGCTCCCGGTCCCGTATCGCCGTACGCACCCGGGTCGGCGGTACGGGGGGAACGCTGCGGGCGGCGATCAGCGCGCAGACGGCGAGGGCGGAACCGGCGGCGGCGGTCGCGGCGAAGGCGACGGCGGCGTAGAGGCCGCCGGCGTCGAGGAGCGCGACCTCGAGCAGCAGGAGCAGCAGCACGGCGGCGGGGCGCAGCTGCGCCCGGCTCCGGATCATGCGCACCCCTCCCCCAACTCGCTTGCCCGTCATTGCTTTCATACAGGCTCGCTGCCTTTATACAGACTCGGTGTCGAGCGGCTGCAGCATCCTCTTCGGCTTCAACAGCGCCCGGCTGACCGGATCGGCCGGGTCGGGGTCGAGCCCCGGCCCCGGCAGCATCTCAACGTCCTCGGCGGGCACGATGGTTCCGCAGGCGGGGCATTCACCGTACGACCCGAGTTCCTTGTCCGTGCCGCAGGTCGCGTGCCGAAAGACGCGCAGTTGCGTTTCGGAGCAGTGCTCGCGCCCCCACCTGCCCAGCGCCCGCAGGGCGGGCCACAGGGCGATGCCCCGGTCGGTGGGGACGTACTCGTCGCGCGGTGGCGAGTCCTGGTAGCGGCGCTTCTCGAGGATGCCCTCGGCGGTCAGGGTCTGGAGGCGGGCCGCGAGGACGGCGCGCGGGATGCCGAGGTGGACGAGGAAGTCGTTGTAGCGCCGTACGCCGTAGAGCGCGTCGCGCACGACGAGCAGCGTCCAGCGCTCGCCGACGATCTCCAGCGCGCGGGCGAGGGAGCACTCCTGCGTCGCGTAGTCCTTGCCTAGAGCCATGAGCTCACTGTAGCGAGTTTCCGACGCATAAGTTCAGTCACCGAACCGACTTTCCCAAAACTTGGTTCAATGACCGAACTGACACTGCTAGCGTCAGCTCACGCACCCAAGGTTCAGTGACTGAACCTTACGACCCGACCCCGCCCCGGAAGGGCAGGCCATGCCACAGCTGCAACGCACCGGACCGACCGCGGCGCCCCGCACCTCCCCCGCCGCGCACCAGACCCCGCGAGCGACCGCCACCCTCACCCTGACCAGCGCTGCCACGGCCGTGGCGCTGATGACGTACACCGCGCCGGCGGTCACGCTCCCCGCCACCGTCGCCGCCCTGCACACCCCGCTGTCCGCGCAGGCCTGGCTGCTCAACGGCACCCCGCTCGGCCTCGCCGCGCTGCTCCTGGTGGCCGGCAGCCTCGCCGACGACTACGGCCGCCGGCGGATCTTCGTGGCCGGCACGGTCGCCCTCGGCATCACCACCGTGCTCGGCGCCTTCGCGACCTCGACGTGGCTTTTCACACTGGCCCGTATCGCGCAGGGCGCGGCGAGCGCGGCGCTCCTCGCCAGCAGCCTCGGCCTGATCGTGCAGGCCTTCCCGACCGCGCGCGGCCGACTGCACGCGACCGGGGTGTGGGGCGCGTTCGTCAGCGGCGGCATCGCGATGGGACCGCTGGTCGCGGGAGCGCTGCCCGGCTGGCGCCTCGCGTACGGGGTGCTGGGCGCCGCGGCGCTGATCGTCGCGGCCCTGTCCACCCGGGTACTGACGGAGTCCCGCGCGCCCCGGGGCGGCCGGCCGGACCTGGCGGGCGCCCTGGTCTTCAGCCTGGCCCTCGTCTCCCTGGTGGCGGCGCTCACGCTGGGCCGGGACGGCTGGCTGCGCACACCGGTGGCGCTGCTGCTGGCGGCGACCGTGATCCTGATCGCGGCCTTCGCCCTGATCGAACACCGCACCCGCACCCCGATGATCGACCTGTCCCTGCTGCGCCGCCCGCGCTTCCTCGGTTCCGCGGCGGGCGGTCTGTTCACGGGCCTGGCGGTGATCGGCCTGTTCACCTTCCTGCCGACGCTCCTCCAGCGGACGCTGGGCCTGAGCCCGATCGCCACGGCGTGGCTGTTCCTGCTGTGGTCCGGGCTGTCCTTCGTGGTCGCGCTCCAGGTGAAGCGGCTGCCGGGTCGCGTGGCGCCCCGCCACCAGCTGGCCCTCGGTTTCGCGCTGCACGCCGTCGCCGTCCTGACGCTGCTCGGCGCGGTGGGCTCCGGCTCCTGGACGCGCGTGCTGCCGGGCCTGGTGATCGGCGGCGTGGGCAGCGGCCTGCTGAACGCCGCGCTCCCCCTGGTCGCCGTGGAGTCGGTCCCCGCCGAGCGCGCGGCGATGGGCTCGGGCGCCCAGCAGACGTTCCGCTACATCGGCTCCTGCGCGGGCGTGGCCCTCACCATCGCCCTGGCCACATCGGGCGGCCCCGGCTCACTGGCGCACGGGGCGAACGTCGCCGCGGTCGTCTCGGCGGGCCTGGCGCTCGTGGGCGCGGTCACCGTCCTGGTGCTGCGGGAGCGGGCGTGAGGGCTCCATGGATCACCGGGCCGACGTGAGGGCTTCCTGAATCACGGGGGCCGGCCTGAGGACCTCCTGAATCACCGGGGCCGGCGTGAGGACTTCCTGACTCACCGGGGCCGTATGGACAGGTGCTTGCCCCACAC
Source organism: Streptomyces sp. NPDC107546 (assembly GCF_055639175.1). Classification (NCBI taxonomy): domain Bacteria; kingdom Bacillati; phylum Actinomycetota; class Actinomycetes; order Kitasatosporales; family Streptomycetaceae; genus Streptomyces; species Streptomyces sp. NPDC107546. The sequence continues at coordinate 223,168 of NZ_JBVKBA010000005.1, forward strand.
CACCAGCCGGTACCGGGAGGTGTACTCGGGGGTTGGCGACTGTCCGCCCTCGACCCCGGGGCAGCGCCCCTCCGTGGCCCCTCGGTCCGCCTTCATCTACTGGTTTTAGAAAGGGCCGTCACAACCCTCGACAACCGCATCCGCCACCCCCGATCCTTCGTGTTGCATCCAGCGGAACCAGTCGAACGCCGGGGGGACGACCCGGCGTTCGAGCGGCACGGAGAGGCGGAGAAGGCCATGATCCGACGCAGAACTCTGCTGGCCGCCGCGGGCGGCACGTTCCTCGGAAGCGCCCTGGCGACCGGCACCGCGCACGCGGACGCGACCATCGCGGTCAACCCGGGCACCACATACGGAAGCTGGGAGGGCTGGGGCACCTCCCTCGCCTGGTGGGCGAACGTGTTCGGCGCGCGGGACGACTTCGCCGACATCTTCTTCACCACCAAGTCGGTGTCGTACAACGGCAGGACGCTCCCGGGCCTCGGCCTGAACATCGCCCGCTACAACCTCGGCGCGTGCAGCTGGAACAGCGTGGGCGGCGCATCGATGGTCGCCTCTGCCAACATTCCGGCCTTCAAGCAGATCGAGGGCTACTGGCAGGACTGGAACAACGAGGACCCGACCTCCTCGGCCTGGAAGTGGACGGCCGACGCCACCCAGCGCGCGATGCTGGTCAAGGCGACCCAACGCGGCGCGATCAGCGAGCTGTTCGCCAACTCCCCGATGTGGTGGATGTGCCTGAACCACAACCCGTCGGGCGCCTCCGACGGCGGCAACAACCTCCAGTCCTGGAACTACCGCCAGCACGCCTCCCACCTGGCCTCCGTGGCCCTCTACGCCAAGAACAACTGGGGCGTGAACTTCACGACGGTCGAGGCCTTCAACGAGCCGTCGTCGGGCTGGTGGAAGGCCGACGGCACCCAGGAGGGCTGCCACATGGACGCCTCCGTGCAGTCGGCCGTCCTGCCGTACCTGCGCAGTGAGCTGGACAAGCGGGGCCTGACGGGCATGAAGATCTCGGCGTCGGACGAGACGAGCTACGACCTCGCGCGCACGACGTGGGGTTCCTTCAGCTCGACGACGAAGGGCTACGTCAACCGCGTCAACGTCCACGGCTACCAGGGCTCCGGCGGCCGCAGGGACCTCCTCTACACGGACGTGGTGAAGACGTCGGGCAAGGCCCTGTGGAACTCGGAGACGGGCGACGGCGACGCCACCGGCCTCACCCTGGCGAGCAACCTGCTCCTCGACTTCCGCTGGCTGCACCCGACGGCGTGGGTGTACTGGCAGGTGATGGACCCGACGGCGAGCTGGGCGATGATCGCCTACGACGCGAGCACGCTCCAGCCGGGCGCGGTGCAGACGAAGTACTACGTGATGGCGCAGTTCAGCCGCCACATCCGCCCCGGCATGACGATCCTCGACACAGGCGTCGACTACGCGGTCGCGGCCCTGGACAAATCGGCGAAACGCCTGGTGATCGTGGCGGCGAACAAGTCCTCCTCCGCCCAGACCCTGACCTTCGACCTCTCCCGCTTCACGACGGTGACGGGCGGCACGGGCGGTGTGGTCCCGCGCTGGAACACGGTCACGGGCGGTGGGGGCGACCTGTACACGGCACACTCGGACACCTACCTGAGCGGCAAGACGCTGAGCGTGCCGTTCGCGGCGGGTGCGGTGCAGACGTTGCAGGTGGACGGGGTGGTGGCGTGACCCCCGTGAGGTGACCGCCCGGGGTGCCGCCCGAGGCGGACCAGCGCCACCCCTGGCCTGCGAATCTCTCCTGTTTGTCAGCCGCCAGCAGTACCGTGTCCCCCATGCGCCCCGACACGCCTGCCGAGAACGTCGACCACAACGCCGAAGCAGCACGCCTGGAGCGGACTGTCGGCCTGTATCCCGAGGACGCGGAACACCTGCTGTTGCAGGCCGCGGCCCACCGGGAACTGGCCGGCGACCGCCCCGGCGCGACCGCGCTGTACGACCGCCTGCTGTCCTCCGGCGAGCCGCTGGAGAACCCCCACCTGGTGCGCGCCCTGAAGGCGTCGAACCTGTGGGAGTACGACCACGAGGCGGAAGCCCGGGCGATCATCGACGGGATCCGCACGGCCGCCCCACGGCACCCGGCCCCCTGGGTGATCGTCGCGGAGTCCCTGGAGTCGCACGACGAGCTCCAGGCGGCGGAGGAGACGTTCACGCAGGGCCTGCGCCTCCTCGTCGGCGACGCCACGGAACCCCCGCAGTCCACGCACCCCCTCCTCTACGGCCGCCACCGCGTCCGCCGCATGCTGGGCGCACCCCACGACGAGTGGGACGCCCTCGCGGACACCGTCCACTCCTCCTCCATCACCCTGGACGAGCTGCACGACCCCAACCGCATCTGGACCCTGGGCTCGAACAACCCGGCGGAGCTGAAGGCGGAGATCACCCGCCTGCGAGCGGAACTCGGCGCGTACCGGGAGGCCCTGTCCCGCCCGTTCCCGGTGGCGGTCCTGCACTGGCCGGCGGGGGAACTGGCGGAGCTGGTGGCGATGTACCCGTCACTGACCGTTGAGTACCCCTCCCATGAGGAGCACCTGGCGACGATAGAGGCATCACTGAGGGAACTCTCCGCCTCGGGGACGGGGAACCTGGGGATCGTGTCCGGGACGGTGCCGTCGTACGAGGCGTTCGCGGCCTCGGAGGGCGCGTCACCGGGGGATGCGGCACTGCTGCCGCAGTACGCGACGATCTTGGCCGCACGGGGGCGGGCTGCGGCTTGGCCGCCGGAGCGGGGGGATGGGTGTTGGTGTGGGTCGGGGCGGGTGTACGAGGGGTGCCACGGGGTCTAGGGGCTGGGTCTCGGGGCTTGGGTCCATACGTTCCGGATCACCATGTGAACCGGCTATCTCTGAGCCACCCAGTAGTCCAAGGGGGAGTGCGATGACATTGGCGAAGAAGGGCACGCGGCTCATCACGGTGGACGGGTGCCGCTACCGATGGGTGGCGTGGCCCGACGACGAACCGGCCTCGCGATCGTGGTGGAGGACGCGGACGCTCGTGGACAGCGAACGGTGACGTGGGTGCAGGACGGCACAGTGATCAGCCCGAGGCTGGTGGTCAGGGCGATCCGCCGAGCCCTTGGCTTGGGCCGGAGACACCTCGGCAGCGCAGCCCAGTTCACGTGCCGTTGAGTCGGCCCTCAGGGCTCGCTGCAAGACAAACCCCCGCCTGCTGGCTACTGACTGAGCCACGCTGACGGCGGAACGACCGGCAGGTGGGGCGCCGGCGCCGGCACAATGCTTGTGTGCCTGGTGCTGTCCCGTCCTCTCCCGGCGTCTCCGCCCGCATGAGCCGCCAGAACTCCCGCGACACCACGCCCGAGGTCGCGGTCCGACGCCTCTTGCACTCCGCTGGCCTGCGGTATCGCGTGAACGTACCTGTGCCTGGCATGCCTCGCCGCACGATCGACATCGTTTTCGGCAAGGCCAAGATCGCCATCTTCCTGGACGGCTGCTTCTGGCACGGCTGTCCGGAGCACGCGACGCAGCCGAAGGCGAACGCACAGTGGTGGCGAGCCAAGCTCGACAAGAACATGGCGCGCGACCTGGAGACCACAGAGCATCTGGCCGCTGCCGGCTGGACAGTGCTTCGATTCTGGGAGCACGAAGCCGCAGACGACGTAGCGCGCCGGATCGCTGCGACTGTGGCCCCTTCCCTGTCACGCACGCGAACGCCCCACTCGGACCGGAAATCTCAGGACGGCGAGTATCAATCCTGACACGCTTGTTGGTACCGGCAACTATCTCGACCAATAATGTGCGGAAGTTGTGAAGGCGAGCACTGGGCTGCATCCAAGTCCCCCTGGCTGACGGAGCGATCCGACGGAACCATGGGTCCCTGAATGCCAGCACAGTTGACGAACGAGAGCGGGGGCGGTCTGCTTCCATGACCGGCGAGTTCCATGACATGTACGAGACGTTCAAGGCTCTCTTGGACGCCTTTCCCCCGTCCGAAGCAGTCAAGCGGCTGGAGTTGCTGGGCGTCAGCTCGGAGATCGTCCAGGAGATACGCGAGCACCATGAGCAGCAGACCATACGCATCAAGGAACTCGAGGAACCCCACGCCGTCGTCCTCGGCAACCGCGATACCTGGTACACCGGCCCGCAGGACAGGGACAAGTGTTGGCCGGCAATCGTAGACCTGCTGCGCAAGGACGGCTGGCCCGACGAGCCCGCCATCCGGAAGCTCGACGAGTCCTCCACCCGAGTGGTCTCACTGCTGAACCACCCCAAGGAGAGAGCCTTCTCCACGCGAGGCCTCGTCGTCGGATACGTACAGTCCGGCAAGACGACCAACTTCACGTCGGTCATGGCGAAGGCGGCTGATCGCGGCTACAAGCTCTTCATCGTCCTGGCCGGCATCCACAACGGTCTCCGGCGCCAGACTCAAGCCCGCCTGGTCCAGCAGCTCGTGGAACCCAACCCCTCGCTGTGGTCCCAACTCACCGGATTGGACAAGGATTTCACCCCCCTGCAGAACCCGGCTTCGTACTTCGGCAAGAACAACAAGACGCGCGTACTGTGCGTGGTCAAGAAGAACGCAACGGTGCTGCGCAAGCTCGCCCTGTGGCTGGAGAAGGCAGCAGACCATCTGCAGGACTGCCCGGCACTGATCATCGACGACGAGGCCGACCAGGCCACGGTTGCAACGAAGTCCATCAATCCACTGATCCTGCGCATCATGGGCAGCCTCCCGCGGTCCGCCTATGTGGGGTACACGGCGTCACCCTTTGCCAACCTGCTCATCGATCCGAGCGCGCAAGACCTCTATCCTCGCGACTTCGTGGTGAACCTCCCCAAGCCCGACGGGCATTTCGGCACCGAGGTTCTGTTCGGCCGCTACGCGCTCGACGGGGAGGACCCCGAGCAGGTCGATGACGGCCACGACATGATCCGCTCGGTTCCCGAGGACGACGTCCCATGCGTACGCCCGGAGACCAGAGCCGACGTCGACGGTTTCGAACCGGTCATCACCGACACCCTCCGCCAGGCGATCGAGTACTTCTGGCTGGTCACCGCAGCTCGCCGAGTACGTCGGACCGGCAACCCGCACAGCACGATGCTGATCCACACCAGCGTCAACACGGCCGTGCACAATAGCTTCAAGCGTCCGTTGCGGCACATGTTGGACCGAGCTGCGCAGTCTCTCGCCGACGGGACATCCCTCTCTCGGTTGCGTGACCTTTGGGACCGGGAGACCGCACGCGTCCCAGCCGAGGAGTTCGGCGAGAAGAAGGTGCCGTTCGAGGAACTGGTACCCGAACTGCCCGGCGTACTCAGCAGTTGCCGCGTCATCATGGACAACTCCAGCAGCGAGGACCGCTTGGACTACGAGAACGGTCCTGTCGTGGCGATCGCTGTAGGCGGTAACACCCTGTCGCGCGGTCTGACCCTCGAAGGCCTGTCGGTCAGCTACTTCGTCCGTGCCGTCTCGGCCTACGACACGCTGTTGCAAATGGGGCGTTGGTTCGGCTTCAGGAACGGCTATGCGGACCTGCCCCGCATCTGGATGACCGACGAACTGGCCGAGTGGTTCCGGCACCTCGCGACCGTCGAGACCGAGATGCGTCGTGATATCGACATTTATATGACGGAGGACGAGACTCCACTCACGTTCGCCGTGCGTCTGCGTACACACCCGGCTCTGCGGGTCACCGCAGCAGCCAAGATGCGGGACGCCGTCACCGCGGCCTCCGCCTATGGCGGCAAGCGCGTGCAGACCCACTATTTCCACACGAACAAGGACTGGCTCAGCGGAAACATCTCCGCCGCGCGGGACCTGGTACAGGCCTCCCTCACGAACGCTGTTCGAGTGGAGGAGCGATCGGCTGAGGGCCGGTACATCTTCCGTGACGTGCCGCACGACGTGGTAATCGACTTCTTGGGCGCCTACAAGTTCCACGAGAAGTCGACCGAGAACGATGCCGACCTGATCAAGGACTACATCCGGAAACGAGTCAGCACTGCGGGTTCGCTGCGCCGATGGAACGTCGCCATCGTCGGCAACCCCGCAGGTGAGCTCTTCACCTTCGTCCCAGGCGTGACGGTGGGACGTAGCGTCCGTGCCCGTCTCGACCTGGAGAACCCCGATCCGGACTTCGCGGACATCAAGACCCTGATGAGCCGTCGCGACGCAGCGGTCGATCTGGTGGGGGACACCGAGAAGTTGACCGAGAAGGGAATCATCGACGCACGCAGTGCTCAGCTCCCCGACACGGGGCTGTTGGTTCTGTATCCAATCGACAAGACGTCCGAGCCCAATCCGGCGCAGAAGCGGCGTACGCTCGCGTCGAAGGCGCGCAAGGCCCTGAACGCCGAGGAGCACGTGATAGGCGTCGGTCTCGTCTTCCCCAGGCCACCGCACGACGACAGCGCTGTCAAGAAGTACATTTCCGCCGATCTGGCCGGCGTGCGTATCGAGGACGAGGACCTTAGCCCGCTGGAAGGCGACGACGTATGAACGACGACGCCTTGCGAAAGCTCGTCGAACAGCGTTGGACCGCGCTCGAAGCCGAACAGACCACTGGTGAGCATCGCCTGCGGGTCTCACAGCTTCCGGTGAAGACAGACCAGGGTCTCTTGTCCGCGGCTGTCGACCACGACGGTCACCGCCACATCCTGGTGCCGATTCCCACACACGGCAAAATCCGTTCCGGTCTCGATGGGCCCGTCCTTCAACTGCGCAAACGCCCATTGGAGGATGCAGAGACCTATCAAACGTACGCGGATCTGGCGTGCCTGCGTCCCGACCTCAACGACCTGTTCACCGAGTTGTGCGTGGACGTGCTGTCTGCCGCGGCAAAGCTGCCCGAAAACCCGGTGAAGGCGCTCTACCGCGTTTTGGACCGCTGGAAAGCGCTCTTCCGAACCAAGGGAGCGCCTCTGGGTCCCGAACAGCTCGCGGGCCTGTTCGGTGAGCTGCTCGTGTTGGACCGACTTCTGCACCGCGACTCGAGCGCGCACCGCCTGTGGCGAGGGCCGGAGGGCCATCACCATGACTTCTCGGCCGGTGCGGTGGCCATCGAAGTGAAGTCGAGCGCCAAGAGCGAAGGCCGTCGACCTCGTATTCATGGACTCGATCAACTCGACGCACCGGAGGGAGGGGTGCTCTGTCTGGCTTGGTTCCGGCTGCGGCGAATCCATTCAGGCGATTCCGGCATCGGGTTCGCACAATTGCTCGACCGAATATTTCGGTCGTGTGACGACGAAAGCACCCTCCTGGACCTACTGGCGGAAGCCGGCTATCGGGCCGCCGATGCCGAGCACTATCGCGACGTGCGATACGCAGTCGACGAGGAGGCTTGGTACGAGGTGACCCATGGCTTCCCCAGGCTGACGACACGCGCACTGGCGGCGGCAGGCATACCAGTTGCTGTTGTGGACGTCGAGTACACCATCGACCTGACGGGTGACGCTCCTGCCTCCATGGGGACCGACGAGGTGTCGCGCACGATCGACCGCATGATCCAGGAGTCCGAATGACGGGACCCCGCTGGTTCTCCCAGCCCTATCCGCCGGAAGGCGCGAGCGCCGCCGAAGGTATCCGCAATCAGCTCGGGCGCCCCGAACTCGATCTGCTCACCATTCTGGTGCGAGAGTCGGCCCAGAACAGTTGGGACGCGCGTCTACCGCAATCCACCGTTCCGGTCGACTACCGAATCGACATGTGGACAGTCGGACCGGCCCACGCCGCTGCTTGGCGGGAGCTACTGCTCGCCGGCGCCCCGAGCGGCGGCGACTTCCCGCTGCGTGACACTCTCAAGCGCGGCTCGGTGCGTGTCCTGGCCGTGTCCGATCGCGGAACTCGCGGACTCGGCGGCCCCACTCGGGCGGACAACGCGGTCGGTCCGGAACGCGATTTCGTCTCCTTCATTCGCAACATCGGCGAACCACGTGACACGGAGCTGGGCGGTGGAACCTACGGTTTCGGAAAAGGGATCTTCTACCTACTCTCCAAGTCGGGGACCGTCCTCGTCCACTCCCGCTGCCGGGACTCCAGAGGTCTGTACGAAACCCGCCTCATCGGCTGCACGCTCTGGAAGAGCTATGTGGCTGCCGAACCCCACGGCGACCGTCGCTACACAGGTAGGCACTGGTGGGGTGACACCTCAGGTGACGTCGTAGAGCCACTGATCGGTCAGGATGCGGAAGCGGTAGCGCAACGTCTGGGTCTGAGCACTTTCGGTCCGCAGGAGACTGGAACCACCGTCGTTGTCATAGATCCGAATCTCGACGAGCTCGAGCCATCGGCCGCAGCCGACTACCTGGGCGACACCATCGCCTGGCACCTCTGGCCCAAAATGATCTCCATCGCCGGAAAGTCGCCTGCCATGCGCTTTTCGGTCACCTGCGACGGAGTGCAGCATCATGTCCCCGATCCACGGGAGACCCGGCCGCTCAACATGTTCGTCGCCGCATACGAAAAGATGGCGGGCCCGGACGGAAGCGACCTCGAATGCCTGAAGCCGAAGCGCTACCTGGGAAGGCTGGGCTTGGTGAAGCGGATTCTGCCTCCACTGGAACCCACGCGTGCGTCACGCATGCTGGACATCGAGGACCTGATCCATCATGTCTGCCTGATGCGCCCCGCTGAACTCGTCGTCACCTACCACCCCGGACCGAAGTCTCCCAGCACCAACCAGGGCTACGCAGGCGTTTTTCGAGGCGACGAATCCATGGATGAGATCTACGCCAAGGCCGAACCCCCCACGCATGACGCCTGGAATCCTCAGTCTCTGGACAGGCCGGACAGCACGTACGTGCACACGACATTTCGGCGCATCCACGAGGCCTTGGACCGCCTGCTCTCACTCAGCGGCGTGGCACGCGCAGGGGCGAGCAACGTCGCGCTGGGCGCAGCCAGCTCGCTCTTCTCCGGTCTGGTGGGCGGGGCTTGGGGAATTGGCGGAGCCACTGCCTATTCCAAGCCCGGCAGTACCGCTACGCCACGCCGCAAGTCGAACGATGAAACGCCCGATCGTCGTAGTACGGGACGTCCCATCCGGACCTCTCAAGCATCCGATTCCGCGACAGTCGAAGGTCCGGCGCACATCCAAGACTTCCAAGACGACGCGCAACGGTTCGCTGACGGATCTGGGTCCGCCAATCTTGGTTCCGCCGCGCGCCGGCCTCGCGTGCAGTACGTCGGCGATCCCTACTACGACGATCGCGGGAACACCTCAGTGCTGATTCAGGAGTTCCGACTTCCTGTGCCTGGGCCTCAGCGCGTGCGCATCGACCTTGCGGTAACCCTCCCCGGGACCGGCGGGCGGGAAATAGATCCGCCAATCGGCGCCAGCAAGCCCGAGCTGATCGGTTGGGAAGACCCCACCGGGGGGTTGTTCAGCTCCGATCCGCAAATCCTCGAGGGCGGCGAAACCGTCTGGCGGGCCGTCGTGCGGCCGGCACCGGACACCATGACTGAGATCGGCATCAAGGTCGAGGCGGTGAAGACCCCGTGACTCGACGCGTCCTTCCCTACCGTGTTCCTTCCGAAGACGTCGTCGCTGTCGAGCCGTGGCGCCTCGTGGTCGAGGACGGCGAAGTAGCCTTGCCGGAGGCTTTGCCGGATTGGGACTACCAAATGGATCTGCACGTGCGCAGGAGCGTCCGCGTCGATTTGGACCGGACACGTCAGCAGTCGGGTCTGCCCGCAGACGCTTCGCTCATGCTTTCCACCGTGTGGACCGCCACCGGATCAAACCTGAGTGGCCCGGCGCAGCACCTGCCTTTGGCTGAAGCCGGCACCGTAACGGCAGAGTTCGACGTCCGTCTGCGTGGCTCCGACCTCGGCGGTCTGCTGCTGCTGGACACGGCGCTGGTGCTGGCCGAACGAAGGAACGACACACGGCCTTCGTCACCTCGGCGGGCGGGCTCCGTACTGTGGAGCGACCGAGCGGAACTACGGCTCCAGGGGGACGCCCCGCAGTTCCCCATGGCTGTGATCGACTTCGCCCGGACTTCGTTCCCCGATGAAGCTGCCTGGCACCTCCAAATCAGCGGCGGCTTGGAGCACGCCACTATGGGCGCGCTGCTACTTCTGGTCAACGAGCGAAATACGGTCACCGCCACGGCTTTCCAGAATGCGGCGAGACCTCGTTCCATTGATCGGATTGTGCTCTCCGCGGTGTACGCCGATGCCGCCCGCGTCATGATTGAACACGCTCTGAGCCACGACGACTTCACCGAGGATGCTGACTTCCCGGATGGTTCACTCGGCGCCACCCTGCTGAGTCTGTTCGACCAGCTCTTCCCAGGGCAGTCGATCACTGACATACGTCTGCGCCAACGGCAGTCACCTGCCTTGTTCGCCTCGGACCTGCAAGCAGCCGTCAAGATCTTCGAGGTGTCATGATGAGCTTCCTCTATCCTCGGCTGCTCGCCGAGCAGGCGAGACCGCTCTTCGCCGAGTACGGGCATCTCACCATCGACGAACTCTCCCGCCGTGTGGCCCTCGCCCACGAGTCCGCGGTATACGTGGCCACCGGTGGTGACCGAGTCTCCGCCACTCAGCTGCTTGAGCTGCGGGAAGGCGTAATTGACCTGGCGAAGCAGGCCGGGTTCCCAGGGGACACCGACCGGAACCGTAACGCCGAGTTCGACCTGCGGCTGGCAGCTCTGTTGCACGCCGAGATGGGGATGGTGCCGGCAGAAGCCGCGTCCCGAGACGTCTGGGCATTCCTGGCCCTGGTCCTCTTGCCGGACGTCGCCTTCTGGCGCTACCCCCAGCCGCCCAAGGATCGCGTTCTGGGCACCGACCTCACCCGACACGTCTTCGGCCGACTCTGGTGGCGCGCTCAGCTCGTGCGCTCGCCAGGTGATCCGGAGCCGTACGGTGCGCTCAAGATTCTCGGCGAGGCCGCGTTCGATCAAATCTACGCTCGCCGCGCTGCACTCGGTGGAAGCCCCCATCTGGTCCGGGCCATCCTACGGGTCTGGAAGGACCTCGACCTGACGGGTCTGAACGAGCGCGAAACGCTACGCGACTTCCTCAAGCGGCTGCTCCGACTAGCGCCGTTCGTTCTCTTCGACGGTATTGAGGAGAACGCTTTGGATGAGGAGTTGCGGACAGTGGCACAGGAATCCCTTGCTGCTCAACGCCCTACCTCTCTCCCTGCGACACAGCTCACTGCGCAGAACGAGGCCGTTGTACAGAGTGATGCACCCGGCAGCGAACTCGCAACAGCGCTGGGGGGCACAGAGCCGCAGACGTCTCAGCCCTCACCGGTGGCCTTGGGCAACCTCCATCGATTCCGTTCGGTCGAAATATGCGCCGGGGCCGGCGCGCAGGCTCTCGGGCTCGAGCGTGCCGGATTCGACCCGGTATTGCTCATCGACAGCAAGGCAGACGCGTGCTTCACAATCGACAAGAACCGCCCGCACTGGGACGTGGTCTGCATGGACCTCACTGAATTCGATCCGAGCATGCGCCCCGAGACGCTTGGGGTCGATCTACTCAGCGGTGGCCTGCCACGTGTCAAGTCGTCGGCGACTGTCGCTCGGGTAGAGGACACGGAGGAGCGCACAGTCCTCAAAGCCGCGATCGCTCTGGCACGAGCGATCAAGCCAAAAGCGGTGCTTCTGGAGAACGTTCCTGATCTCGTCCAAAGCGCCGACTTCGAGGCCGACCGCACGTGGATCGAAAGGGAACTTGAAAGCGCGGGCTACCACTTGACGTGGCAAGTCCTCAACGCGGCGGAGTTCGGGGTTCCCCAGAATCGCAGCAGTGGATTCCTGGTGGCCCTGCAAGACCCTTACTTCGCACGCTTCTCCTGGCCTGAATCGGACGGTCTTCAACCTCCGACCGTCGGCCAAGTCCTGGGCCCATCTATGGCATCCCGAGGTTGGCCCGGCGCAGACCGCTGGATCAAGACCGCCGACCGCGTCGCACCAGCACTTGTTGGCGGCTCCGAGCGCCGGGGTGGTGCAGACCTCGGCCCGACCGGCAGCAAGAAGGCGTGGGCCGCGCTCGGGATCAATGGCAACAGCCTTGGAGATGAACCCCCGGACGCGACCTTTCCTGCGGAGGGCGTGCCCAAGCTCACCGTCGAGCAGGCCGCAGCGATCCAAGCATTCCCCGAGGACTGGCGTTTCGCCGGAGGAAAGACGTCCAGGTACCGTCAGATCGGCCATGCCATGCCGCCGCCGCTGGCAGCTGCTGTCGGGCGTGCGCTCGCAGCAGCGCTTCGAAGCTAAGATCGCTCCATGCACACGCCCGGCCCCCTCAGCCCCGAGCCCATCACAGTCGTGGACCTGTTTTCCGGCTGCGGCGGGTTCACCCAGGGGTTTCACGAGTTTCGCCCCGAGGGGGCACCTGGTGACGGACCCGTCTTCCACAGCATCGCCGCTGTCGAACACAACGCCGCGGCGGCTGCCACGTACGCCGTGAACTTCGGAAGCGGCCGACCGAACAAGAGTCTCCCACCCGCCCGTGTCCACTTCGGTGACATCGAGAAGTGGGAGCCGACACCAGAGGCTCTGCACGCGGATGTCGTGGTGGGAGGCCCTCCATGCCAGGGCTTCTCAGCTCTGAACCGTGGCAGAACAGGCATAGAGCGCAATCGTTTGTGGGAAGAATACGTCCGCATCGTTGCCGTGATCCGCCCGAAGATCTTCGTCATCGAGAATGTCGATCGATTTCTAAAATCGGATGAGTTCCGCAACCTGCTCATGCAGGTGGAAGACGGCGGACTTTTGGCCGAATACAAGCTCGTCGACCCGCCAGGCCACACTCCGAGCGAGACACAGGAGCAGAAGAACAGGCGTTACCTCTTGAACTCCGCCGATTATGGGGCGGTTCAAGCACGTAGACGTACGATTGTCATTGGCGTGAGGTGCGACATCGACAACGGTCGCACGATGAAGTACCCGGAAAAGACGCACATCCGGGGTCCGAGGCGCAAGGCGGGCACCCCTAATCAGCCTATCGATGGTATTGACGGGGGCTTGCCCTCTTGGCTGGCAGTCGACGACGTATTCAAAGAGTCCCGCGAACTCGCACTCCGAGGTACCGACCTTCCGGACGGCAAGGAGTACATCGCCGAGATCGACGCTGTACAGCCCGGAATCTTCATGACGAGCGACCTCCACTTCGGCCGCAATCCAGAACCGCTCTCCATAGCTCGCTACCTCGCGATTCCCAAGGGAGGGAATCGCAAGGACCTACGGGGGAAGTGGTTCACTCAGGACGAGTCCGGTAAGATCCAGATCTTCTACACCCCGGACCCTGCTGGGGTAAGGACACCGGTCAGATATCTCTCGACCGAGAGCTGGGACAATCACAACACAGGAACCGGCGATGTCATGGGACGTCTCCGGGAAGGGGAGCCGTCGGTCACGATCCGAACCGAGTTCTTCAAGCCGGAGAAAGGCCGCTACCTCCACCCGGAGGAGCCCCGGCCCATCACGCACTACGAGGCTGCCAGAATCCAAGGCTTCCCTATCGACTTCCGCTGGTGCGGTTCAAAGACTGACATCGCCACGCAGATCGGCAATGCCGTGCCCATCCCTCTCGGGACGGCCATCGCCGGGGCAATCCACTCCTATTTGCGCGGTTGAGACAAATATTCGCCCCATCACGGGCTGTGTCCCTCCCGCGATGATGGGGTGTGAATCTGTCAGTTGCGCCGCTGATGAAGGTTGACGGCTCCGACTACGCCCTGCCGGTCTCGCGCGTCTGCATCATTCGGCGGGATGAGCAATCAGGCGCATCCCGTGGTCCACTCACAGGCCGGCCCTCAACGATCGACAGCTTTGGCATCGGCTTCTGCCTCGAAGTGCATCTGGGCTCGATCGAGGGCGTCGTCAGCGTCTCGTCCATGGGCTCGGAACCAGTAGAGGATGTCGGCGATGACCTCAATCGCCGCCTCCTCCGCTGCCACAGCATTCAACCTGCTGCCGTGCGCGGCGGGCGGCGCCTTGGCCTCGCCGTAAAGACCGAGCAACGCTTCGGCTCTTGCGACGCGTGGGTTCTCCCGATGGCCGCTTGGTGTTGTCAGGCCGGTAGCCAGTTCACACCAAGTCACTTTCTGGTCGGCAAGTAGTTGGACGCCCCACCGGTCAGCAACCGCGTCGACCAGCGCCACCCCTCGCCCGCTCTCCGCCTCCGCCCCGGCGTCGAGCAGCGTCGGCAGGGCCCGAGTATCCGGATCACGCACCTCAATGCGCAGGCGAGTGCCACTCATCGAGACGGCCAAAGTGCTCGGCGTACCGCGACCCACGTGGTTGATCACATTGGCCACGAGTTCGCTGACGCAGAGCTGAGCGGAGTCCACGATGTCGTGCAGCCCCCAGAGCCCGAGTCGCAGACGCAGGATGCGCCGTAAGGCGCCCACTTCTTCAGGCTCGGCGGCGAAGGCCACGTCCCACGGCTTTCGTGACATACAGGCTTCATGAACCACGGAGACCTCTCTCATCGCTTGCCGACTCCGCCTGCGTAGCGGAGCGTTATGAGCACTCACTGTGAGTGGCACCACTGACAGGATGGCGGCCGCACATCCCGCCGTGCAATGTGCACGACGGGAATCCCACTTCCGAGTGATTGGCAAGCACACCCCTTGGCGCGAGACTGAATGCCCGCTATTCGACCGACTGTTGAGAGGGCTGTGATGGCCGGTTCTCCGACGGCGCGGCGCCGCCGTCTCTCGATCGAGCTCAAGAAGCTGCGTGAGACGAGCGCACTCACCTGCGCCCAGGTCGGCGAGGCCCTGGACTGGAGTGGCTCCAAGGTGAACCGGATGGAGACGGGGAGCGGCAGAATCCAACCCTCGGACGTCGACGCCTTGTGCCGGTTCTACGGAACCAGCGACGAGCTGCGTGAGTTCCTGAAGTCGTTGGCGAGGCAGGCCAAGACACGTGGCTGGTGGCAGGTGCACGGCGCCGGTGTTCCCGAGTGGTTCAACATCTACATCGGCCTGGAGCAGGACGCGTCAACGCTTCGGCAGTACCAGTGCGAGCTGCTGCCCGGTCTCATGCAGACGGCTGTGTACGCGTCCGAGCTGCACAAGACCGGCGCGCATATGTCTCCTCACGACATTGATCGCGCGGTTCGTGTGCGCATGGAACGCCAGACCATGCTGACTCGGCCCTCAGCGCCAGACGCCTGGTTCATCGTGAACGAGGCTGCCGTGCGGAACGTCATCGGAAATCGGGCACTGATGCGGGAGCAGCTCGAGCGTGTGCTGGAGTCGGCAGAATTGCCCAGTGTGACCTTGCAGGTGCTTCCGTTCGACTCCGGTACCTATCCGGCCACGGGCTCGTTCACCATGCTCGGCTTCCCTGATCCGGAAGACCCGGACATCGTCTACCGGGATGGCATCACCGATGCCATCTACCTCGAGGGCGAGCACCATGTTCGTGAGTACGCAAGAGCCTTCGACGGCCTGCGGGCCGCGGCTCTGAGTCCTCAGCGCTCCAGTCAGCTGATCAAGTCGGTACTGAAGGAACACGCGAATTGAGCACGGTAGAGGCACAGGGTCGCGACCGCTCGATGTGGTTCACGTCGTCGTACAGCAACGGTGCAGGAGGTGAATGCGTCGAGTGTGCAATGACCGCGAAAGCCATGCTCGTTCGGGACTCCAAGCGTAGAAGCGGGCCTGTGGTCGCCGTGCGGGCCCTGGCGTGGAGCGACTTCATACGTTCGGTATGCATCGACGGGATCGAGGCCCGCGAAAGGTGACGCGAGCGGGCCTCTCAGCCATCCCCACAGCCGGAGTTCCTCACGCGAGTCACGGTGACGCAGCCAAGTGCGCAGGCGGGAAGTGGACCACCAGACTCGCGTCCCCGGGTGTGGGGACCCCACCAAGGGTGCGAGAAGCGGACGTGCGGCGTCCGGCTGCTGACCCGAACCCCACTGCTTCGAGGGGCCCGCTATGGCGGAGAAGCGCCTCAATCCGTGGTGAGTTTTGCCAGAACCCGTCGCAGAGACCGGGCCTCATCGCTGCCCGGAGGCAGCGTGGAAAGGCAGGCTCGCAACCGCCTTACGGCGCCCACCGGCACCTGATCCGCACCCAACTCGTCGACCACCCGGCCGAGGACGTTGAATCCCCAGTACTTGATGAAGGGCAGCTGTTCACGAACAACCGCGTCGACGAGCAGGTCGAACTTCGTCGCGTCCGGAACCGCGTACAGACGGGCATGGGCGGCCAGGCGCGTCCCGGGGTCCTCGGACGCCAGCATGGTCTGTAGGTCCAGCGAGGGGATGTGCGGGGTAACCCTGAGCAGATCGGCGAAGATCCGCTCCTGTTTCGCGGTACGCGCGGGGCCGCCGGCCTCGGTTCGCCGTAGTCGGGTGTAATCGGAGGCCAGGCGCTCCAGCGTCGCTTGCGCTGCGCGGACATCCGCCGTGTCGTCCACCCGGTCGGTGCTGCCCGCCGCCGCAAGCGCCACGCGTGCGGTTGCGGCTACTCCGTCGACCTCCTGATCGAGGAGCGTCGTCCGCGCTTCCGTAGCCTCGATACGGTCTTCTAGCTGCCTGTACTTAAATCGGGGGCCTCCCGGGAGCTCGATACTCTCCAACACGTCGCCCAGCCAGGGAACGACGGCGACCACGAGCAGCGCGACAGTGATCGTATCGATCTTGATGTCTGGCCAGATCGCGTGCACCACGGCTAACGCGGCTGCCACGAGTGACACGGAAGCGGCTATCCCGCGTCGACGCCGCCGCTGGGATGCGTCGCCTCGCCCTCGCGTGGCGCGGCCCTCTCCAAGCTCCCCCTCAGTCACCGGCCCAGCATGCCAGACCTCGGTCGACGGCTGCAGACAGATCGGTGACCTCGGAGTCCAGAGGATGCCTCGTCGTCTACGCGCAAGCGTGCCGATGGAAACAGATCCGCCAGCAGCCCGGCCCGCACCCCGCGGCTCCGTCGCGCACCAGACCGGTGTCACTGCCCCTTCTTGCCGGAAGAACCGGCAGAAGCAGACGGCGTCTTCCCTGCGGTGCCACTGCCCGCCGCGCCGTCGCCCCCGCCGTGGGGGGCACCGCCCGACGCCGGCAGATGGGCGCAGTAGTCCGCGACAGCCGCTTCGCTTCCCGCCGCCTCGACAAGGCGCCGCGGTGCGGCCGGCGGATGGCCGTGTGTCTGCCGGGCCGCCCGGTAGGCGGTGCACAGGCTGCGCAGCGACTGGGCTGCCGCGGACGGGGCCGCCGCGTCGGAGGAGGAGCGCGCTCCGGGCTTCCCGCTTCCGGGGGCCGCGCCGGTGGCACCGGCGTCAGGGAGTTGGCCGGGTGCGCGCGTCGTCGAGGGCCGCGGCTGGGAGGAGGCGGAGACCTGCGCTTCGCCCGGGGTCCGTCCCGAGGCTCCCGGGAGGGGCAGGTGGAGGGCGTTGGTCTGGACGGCCACCGCCACCCCGCCGAACGTCAGCGCGGCCGCCACCGCGCCGATCCCGGCCTTGGTCCATCCCGGCGTCCTGCGGCGGCGGTAGCGGGGCACACCCGCCGACGCGTCCGGGAGGGCTCCGGCCGACACGGCCCGGAAGGCGGCCACCGCGGCCTCCTCGCCGTCCGCGGGCGAGACGTCCTCGGGGGTGGCGGCCGCCGCCCACAGCACCGCCGACAGACTGCCGAACTCCCCACCGCCCGCATCCGGTGCACGCTGCAGCAACCGCTCGGCCGTGCGGTCGTCCAGCCGGCTCCGCTGTCCTTTCCTCACGCGGTGTCCTCCAGTATCGCCGGTCGGCCCACGGCCGGGCGTGGCGGCTGACCGGTGTGCAGCATCTCGGCCAGTTTCCTCAAACCCCGGTAGGCGCAGACGCGTACGGTGCCGGGACGCTTGCCCAGCACCCGTCCGGCCTGCTTGGCGTCCAGCCCCAGCACGACGCGCAGCAGGACCGCCTCCGCCTGGTCGCGGGGGAGACTGGCGATGAGCGCCAGGGCGCGGTCCGTGGACACCGATTCGAGCGCCTCGTTCGCGGTGTCGGACGCCGACGGCAGGTCCAGCAGGTCGTTCTCGTCGCCGCCGGTCACGGGGCGTCGGCCGGAACGTCGCAGATGGTCGAGCGCCCGGTTGCGGGCGACCTTGGCGGCCCAGCCACGGAACCCGTCACCGTCCCCGTGGAACGTGCCGAGGTCACGGGCGATGTGCAGCCATGCCTCGGACATCACGTCCTCCGCGTCGGCCGCGCCGACCAGCGTCCGCACATAGCGCAGCAGCATCGGGTGCACCATCCGGTAGACGCGGCGGAACCCGTCCTCGTCACCGTTCCGGGCGGCGTGCACGGCATCGGTGAGGGCGGCGTCATGACTCTGCCGGTCCCGGGCCGCCGGGTCTCTCCTTGCCTCGCGCACGGTGGTCATCCTGCCGCACGGCGGGCCCCGACAGACCACCGGCCCGGTTCCTCACCGTTTGTGCGACTCGTCCCGCACCGTAGGGACGAGGTGTAACACTTCCGGCCGAGTCGGCTCTCTCTTTGCGGTCGGCCGAGTCGGCAGGCCGGTCAGGACAGGGGGCACAACTCGTGCAGTGGACGGACGAAAGCGGCAGAACGTACGGCGAGGATCCGTACGGCGGCGTCGGGTACCCGTATGCCCACGGGTACGACCACGGCGGCAGCACCGTCGCGGACACCGCCACCGTGCCCGGGTACCCGACACACCTCGGGCAGTGGACGCACCCGGGCGGTGGCCCCCGTGCGACGGGACCGGACCCCTACGTCACCGGAACGCCGTCTTACACGGTCGGCACGCAGCCTTATGCGGCCGGCACACCGCCTTACGCGACCGGACCGGCCCCCGCACCCACGGGATGGGACGCCCCCCACGGCGACGTCCTGACCGTGCCGCCCCCGGAACCCGACACCCCCGGCCACGTACCAGCCGCGGACGCAGCCGACAGCGAGTCGGTGCGGCCCGTCTTCGTCGACTCCTCCGGGCGACGCCAGCGCCGCGTGCTGCGCGCCGTCCGGCTGCTGCTGATCCCCGCCGGCGGCTACGTCGCCCTGCTGATCAGCGCGGCGCTGGGCGGCCCCACCCTCGACGCCCCCTTCGTCCCCCAGCCGGACCCCACGCACCACCCGGCGGGGCCCAGCGCGGCCGCGCCCGACTCCTCCCCCGAAGCCGGCCGGTCCGCAGGGAGCGCGAGCCCCACCACGGCGCACCAGGCCTCCCGCCCCGCCGCCCGGCCGACAGCGGCCGCCACCCGTGCGGCCACGTCCGCGCCCACCGCCGGCGCCTCCCCGACTCCGGCCCCGGCCGCCACCCGTGCCGCCGCGCCCAGCCCCACCCCCAAGGGCCGCGCGATCGGCTCGTCCCACAAGCCCGTGAAGTGACCAAGGCCCCCTGACGTGACCAACCGCCGTCGCAGCGACGCCGCTCCCCCGCGCCGCCACAGCCACAGCCGCAGCACCCGCGAGATCACGCCCCGCACCCACTGGCTGCTGCTGAGCGTGCTCGCGGTGACCCTGTCGGCGGCCCTGCTGCTGCAGGGTTACACCCACCACATGTTCGGCATCGCGTCGGACGACGTGACCGGCGCCCGCGGCCGGAACGACACGGTGCCCGGCCAGGTGGTCCACGGCGGCCCGGTGGTCGCGAACGCCGCCACCTCCCCGCACACCGCCCGGGCGAAGGCCCGCACCATCGCGCTGACCTTCGACGACGGCCCGGATCCCGTCTGGACGCCACGGATCCTGGACGTGTTGCGCCGCAACCATGTGCACGCGACCTTCTTCGTCGTCGGAACCCAGGTCGTCGCCCATCCGGAGCTGGTCCGCCGGATCATCGCCGACGGCAACCAGGTCGGCGTCCACACCTTCACCCATCCCGACCTGGCCCGCCTCGCCCCGTGGCAGCGTTCCCTGGAGCTGCGGGAGACCCAACTGGCGGTGGCCGGCGCCGCGGGGGTCACCACCGCGCTGCTGAGGCCGCCGTACTCCTCGGAGAACGACGCGCTGAGCGACACCGACTGGACCGTCCTCAAGGAGGCCGACGCGGCGGGCTATGTCACGGTGCTCGCCACCCGGGACGCCGAGGACTGGCAGCGGCCCGGCGTGGACCGCATCGTCGCGAACGCGACACCCCACGGTCCCGCGGGGCAGATCGTGCTGATGCACGACGCCGGCGGTGACCGGGCGCAGACCGTCGCCGCACTGGATGTCCTGGTGCCACGCCTGAAGGCCCGGGGTTTCCGGTTCGCGACGGTCGGCGACGCCGTCGGCATGAGCGCACCCGTGCGGCCCGCCGGGCTCCGCGACCACCTGCAGGGGCTGGCCCTCATCTGGATGCTGCGGGGCGGCGACTGGGTCGTGTGGCTGCTGGGCGTGCTGATGTACGCGGCGGGGGCGATCAGCGTGCTGCGCGCGGTGGTCGTGCTGATCGCCGCCCGACGGCACCGGCGGCTGCGGGCCCGGCGCCGGGGCCGGACCTGGGGGCCGCCGGTGACCGAGCCCGTCAGCGTCATCGTCCCCGCCTACAACGAGAGCGCGGGGATCGAGGCGGCCGTACGCTCGCTGCTCGGCTCCGACCATCCGGTGGAGATCATCGTGGTGGACGACGGTTCGACCGACGGCACCGCCGACCTGGTGGAGTCGCTGCGCCTGCCGGGGGTGCGTGTGATCCGGCAGCGGAACGCGGGCAAGCCCGCCGCCCTCAACACCGGACTCGCCGCCGCCACCTGGGACCTGGTGGTCATGGTCGACGGCGACACGGTCTTCGAAGCCGACACCGTCCGCACGCTCGTGCAGCCCTTCGCCGATCCCCGCGTGGGTGCCGTCTCGGGCAACGCCAAGGTCGTCAACCGGGGCGGTCTGCTGGGCCGTTGGCAGCACATCGAGTACGTGATCGGATTCAACCTGGACCGGCGCCTGTTCGACCTCGCCGAGTGCATGCCGACCGTTCCGGGCGCGGTGGGCGCGTTCCGCCGCCGGGCGCTGCTGGACCTCGGCGGCGTCAGCGACGTCACCCTCGCCGAGGACACCGACCTCACCATGGCGCTGTGCCGCGCCGGCTGGCGCGTGGTGTACGAGGAGGGCGCGAAGGCGTGGACCGAGGCGCCCGCGTCACTGAACGCCCTGTGGCGGCAGCGGTACCGCTGGTGCTACGGCACCCTGCAGGCCATGTGGAAGCACCGCGGGGCACTGGTGCAACGGGGTGCCGCCGGGAAACTGGGGCGCCGGGGCCTGGTCTATCTGCTGCTCTTCCAGGTGCTGCTGCCCCTGCTCGCCCCCGTCGTGGACGTCTTCGCCGTGTACGGGCTGGTCTTCCTCGACCCGGTGCGGGTCATCGGGCTGTGGCTGGCCTTCCTGCTGCTGCAACTCGTCATGGGCCTGTACGCGTTCCGCCTGGACGGGGAGCGGCCGGGCCCGCTGTGGAGTCTGCCGCTGCAGCAGTTCGTCTACCGGCAGCTGATGTACCTGGTGGTGATCCAGTCCGTGTTCACCGCCGTGTCGGGCTCGCGGCTGCGCTGGCAGCGCATGGAGCGGTACGGCAGCCTGCAGGCCCCGGCCCCGGTGGGTGCGGAGGCTCCCCCGAGCGACCTCAGCCGGCAGGCGCCCGGTTTCGCGCAGCCGGCACCGTACGACGGCCCTCCCCCACCGTCGCCGCACGGCCCCCTTCCGCGGCCGGCACCGTACGACGCCCCTCCGCACCCGGCACCGTACGACCCCTTCGCGCGACCGGCACCGTACGACGGACCTCCACAGCCCGCACCCCACGACGGCTTCCGGCAGCCCACGCCGCACGAGACGACCCAGTGGTACTGAGAGGACAGTGACTCGAGCACATGAGCGGACACCGGCGCCGACCGCCGCAGCGCACCTTCGCCGGCAGCCGTGCCGCGGGTGACCGCGCCACGGGCCGCCGGGCCGCACGGCACCAGGCACCCGGCCCGGGGCAGCAGGTCCCCGGGCCGGGCATGTCACGGCGCGTGCGGAGAGCGGCGCCGCAGAGGAAACGGTGGATCGACTACCCGCGCGCGGACAGGACGGGTCCGCGCCGCTGGCTGCCGTCGGTGCGTCAGCTGCTGGGGCTGTTCCTGTTCTTCTTCGGCGCCACGGTGGCGGCCGTCGGTTACGCCTACGCCACGGTCACCATCCCCGACCCCAATCCGTCGACGCTGCTGCAGAACAACGTCTACTACTGGTCCGACGGCACCGTCCTCGCGACCGACGGCAGCGTCAACCGGCAGAACGTCACCCTCGCGCAGGTGCCCGCGGACGTGCAGGGGGACTTCATCGCCGCGGAGAACGCGTCCTTCTACACCGACCCGGGCATCGACCCGCAGGGCATCCTCCGCGCCGTCGTCCACATGACCGAGGGCGGATCCGTGCAGTCCGGATCGACGATCACACAGCAGTTCGTCAAGAACACCTATCTCGACCAGTCGCAGACGCTCTCACGCAAGGTCAAGGAACTGCTGATCTCTTCCAAGATCGGCGCGGTCATGAGCAAGCAGCAGATCCTCCAGGGGTACCTGAACACCTGCTTCTTCGGCCGTCAGGCCAACGGCATCGAGGCCGCCGCCCGCATGTACTACGGGCTCCCGGTAGAGAAGCTCAACGTGAGCCAGGGAGCGTTTCTCGCGGCAGCGGTCAACGAACCGAGCCTCTTCCAGTACGCGGACTCCGACCCCGCGGCCAGGGCGCAGGCCAAGGCACGCTGGTCGTGGGTGCTCGACCGGATGGTGACCGTCGGCAGGCTGACGCCGCAGCAGCGGGCCCGGTACGCGGCCGCCGGCTTTCCGGCGCCCAGGAAGTGGAGCCCCGGTTCGGGGTTCACGGGCCAGGTCGGCTACCTGGTCCAACTGGCCAGGTCGTACGTCCAGGCGCACGATGCGCACATCACCGACAGCAGCCTGAGCCGGGGCGGTTACCAGATCCACACCACCTTCGACAGGAAGAAGACGGCGGAACTGTCCCGGGCCGTGGCGAAGGTGGGCAAGGAGCGCCTCGACCCCGCGCACCGGTCGGTCGACCGGGACGTGCAGGTCGGAGCCGCCTCGGTGGATCCCAGGACCGGAAGGATCCTGGCCGTCTACGGCGGTCCCGGCTTCGACCGGGCCCACTACGCGGACAACGCCGACACCTCCGGCGTCCCGGTGGGCTCGACCTTCAAACCGGTCGTCCTCGCCGCCGCGCTCCAGTACGGGGCCGTCCTGCAACCCGGCAAGTCCCCGCAACCGATCACCCCGGCCGGCAAGTTCGACGGCGACGACGGCATCCAGATCAGGGACCAGCAGGGCCATTACGTCACCGACGACAAGGACCCCACCGGGCTCCTCCACCAGCACAACGACACCGACCAGCGCTGGGGTTACATCTCGCTGCGCACGGCGATGGAGCAGTCGGTCAACACGCCGTACGTGCAGCTCGGGGAGGACGTCGGCTACGGGAACGTCGCGAGGACGGCGGAAGCCCTCGGGCTGCGCTCCGGCAGCCTCGCCGCCCCCAGCGCCGGCTTCTACATCGGCACCTCGACGCCGAGCGCGATCCGGATGGCGGGTGTCTACGCGACCTTCGCCGCCGACGGGATGCAGGCCGCTCCGTACTCGGTGACCGAGGTGACCCACAACGGTTCGCCTCTGACCGGCTTCACCGCCCCCGCCCCCGTACGGGCCCTGCCGACGGCGGTCGCCGAGAACGTGACCGACGTGCTCCGGGGCGTCATCGCCCGGGGAACCGGCACCAAGGCCCAGGCGCTCGGCAGGACCGCTGCCGGCAAGACCGGAACCACCGACGACTACCGGTCGGCCTGGTTCATCGGCTACACCCCGCAACTCG
This sequence comes from Streptomyces sp. NPDC107546, assembly GCF_055639175.1. Lineage (NCBI taxonomy): Bacteria > Bacillati > Actinomycetota > Actinomycetes > Kitasatosporales > Streptomycetaceae > Streptomyces > Streptomyces sp. NPDC107546. The sequence goes on from NZ_JBVKBA010000005.1 coordinate 246,915, forward strand.
CCACGTCCGTCGTCCTCTTCCGGGAGGACCCGAAGCACCCGCAGTTGCAGTCGCTGATCGGCGTCGGCGGCCTGCAGAAGGTGTTCGGCGGCGACATCCCCACCGAGATCTGGACCCAGTACATGCGCGACGCCCTCGCCGGCCTGCCCGACGCCTCCTTCCCCGTGCCGGCCCCACTCGGCCGGGGTGCCGACGAGCCCGGCGCTCCGTCCCCCTCACCCTCCCGCGCCAAGCCCCCCGTCAAGCGGGGCGGCGGCACCGGCAAGAAGACGGCCCCCACCCGGGACGCCCCTACGGCCGGCCCCGTCTGCCGCCATCGGAAGTGCCGTTGACCCCCGTCCTCCCGCTCGCAGCGCGACGCCCTGCTGCCCGGCAGTCCCGGACGCTCTACGTGATCTGGCCGGCGGCCCACTCGGCCCAGTCGCGGCGCGGGCCGTGACGGTGGGCTACTCCCCCGTCGCTCAGTTGTCGGGCGATGTCGAGGTGGCCGACGTGGCGGGCGTACTCCTGAAGGCCCTCTGTCAGGGCAGCCGGGTACGGGAAGACCGCCACCCCTGGCGAGGTGGCGGTCTTCCCGGCTGCGGTCGCGCTCCGGGCGCGATCCGCTCGAAGCGTTACGAGGGGCTGTTGTAGCGCTCGATCATGTGGACCCGGTCGAAGGTCCAGTTGCCCGGGGCGGCGGTCCAGCTCCCCGCGGGCCCGTTGAGGGTTCCGTCGGCCTTGGTGGTCCAGGTGATGGTCTTCACCGAACCGTCGGCGTAGCCGTAGAAGGTGGCGAGGTCGTCGCGGCCGTCACCGTTGAAGTCCCCGGTCACGAGCTGCATGTGATCCCGGTAGTAGTCGCCGGCGGCGGTGGTCCACAGGTCGGTGCGGTTGCCCAACTGGCCGGAGGGGCCGGTGGGGGTGAAGCCGATCACCGCGTCGTGGCCGTCGGCGTAGTCGTACCAGACCGCGACGTCGTCACGGCCGTCGCCGTCGAAGTCCCCGGAAAGGACGGTGGCCCTGGCGAAGGTCCATCCGGTCGGCGAGTTCCAGCCGGCCACGGGCTCGCCGAAGCCGCCGTCGGGCTTGGCGGGGAAGGTGAAGAACTTGACCTCACCGGTGGCGTAGCCGTAGAGGGCGGCGAGGTCGTCGCGGCCGTCGCCGTTGAAGTCGCCGGTGACGAACTTCATGTTCGTGGCCGTCCAGCCGTCCGTGCGCTGGAACGAGGAGAACGGGGCGTTGAAGCCTCCGTCGGGCTTGGCGAGGAAGGTCTGCAGCTTGTCACTGCCGTCGGCGTAGTCGTACCAGACGGCGATGTCGTCGCGGCCGTCGCCGTTGAAGTCACCGGCGTTGACGGTCATCCGGGAGAAGGTCCAGCCGGAGGTGGCCTTCCAGGAGAACTGGGGAGCGGCGAAGGTGCCGTCTCCCTTGCCGATCCAGGTGATCAGGGCGACTTCGCCGCTGTCGTACCCGTAGAAGGCAGCCACGTCGGCGATGCCGTCCCCGTTGAAGTCACCGGTGACCCTCTTCATGTGGGAGGCCACGTAGTTGCCTGCGGGGGTCTGCCAGCCGCGGGCGGGGGCGCCGAAGCCGCCGTCGGGGGTGGCGGGGAACATGTGGATCTGGTCGCTGCCGTCGGCGTAGTCGTACCAGTCGGCCATGTCGCTGCGGCCGTCGCCGGTGTAGTCGTGGCGGACGGTGGTGCCCGCGGCCCACTGCGACTCGCCGTTGGCGTTGTAGATGACGAAGTTGCCGCGGTCCTGCAGAACCGCCTTGCCACCGGGAGCCGTGGTTCTGGACTGCCACAGGACGGTGGTGCCGTCGGTGTCGACGACGGCGAGGTTCCCGTTGGCGTCGAAGCGGGCGGTCGCGCCGGGGTGACCCCCGGTCTTGGTGGACCACCTGGTGGTGCCCGCGTTGGAGACCACGACCAGGTTGCCGTCGGACTGCAGGGTCAGCCGGGCGGCGTTGGAGGTCAGGCTGTCGCCCGCCCTCAGCACGGTGCCGGCCGCGAGCGTGTTGCCGTGGGCGACGTTGTCCAGCCGGGTGGAGACGGCGTCGGTGCGGGTCTCGGACGAGTCGATCCCGAAGCAGCCGCCCTGGTAGGACTGGCTGCTGAGGGCGACCAGTTCGGTCCTGCCGTCCTTCTGCCGCACGATCGGCCCGCCCGCGTCGCCGGCGCAGATGGCGTCCCCCGCCGTCTTGCCGTGCATGGCGATCGTCGTGCCGTTCACGGAGTCGACGGTGAAGGTCGCGGTGTGGAGTTTGAGCGGTGCCCACTCGTCCTTGGTGCGGCCGTATCCGGCCGCCGTCAGCTCCTCGCCGGCGGCGGGTGCGGTGCTGGCGAACGCGACCGGCGTGATCCCGGTGGTCGGTGAAGCCAGACGGCCCAGCACCAGGTCCCGGTCATCCCGGGGGACGAGTTCGACCACGTCACGGGTCTGGCCACCGGTGGTGGTCAGATCGGTGCGGCCGATGGTGGCCGTGGTCTTCCACTTCGGCTTGCCGGGGGTCACCTGGGTCGCGTCGTCCGCGGCGAAGCAGTGCGCGGACGCGGCGATCCACTGCGGCGCCACCAGTACCGCGGAACAGGCACGCAGGCCGTCCCCTATGTCCAGACGGGCGGTGAAGGCGTAACTGTCGTCGGTGGGGGCAGGGCCGGTGACGGCGGACGCGGGCGGGGCGCACAGAGCGGCCGGGCCGGCGAGGAGTGCGGCGACGAGTGCGGCAACGCGCACGTGTCTGGTGTGTCGCATGACGTGAATTCCTGGGAGTGAGGTCTGCGGGGCCGATGACCGGCCGCCGGCGGAACGGGGCAACGGAGGCTGCACACGGGCTACTTGGAGGACCTGATCTCCACGAGCATGAACGCACGGCCCTGGTCGTCGGCGCTCTCCCCGACCGCGGTCCAGGCGTTCTTGTCGACGTCGAAGGACTTCTGCTCCGTGCCGGTGGTCATGTCCACCTGCGTCGCGTAGTCGTTGCCCTTGATCCCGTAGACGGAGGGGATCTCCAGGGTGAGCCAGCCGGAGTTGCCGGTGACCTGGAAACAGATCTTGTCCCTGCTGCGCGCCCAGACCTCGAGCTGCCCCGTTCCGCTCACGCAGTCGGCGAGCGTGATGTGTCCGTCGCCCCGTTTGAGGACGATGTGCTTCTCCGCCAGGATCTTGTCCGCCTGCGGGTAGTTGAAGTTCTCCACGGCGTAGCCGGGGGCTTCACCGGCGACGGGCGCGGCCGCCTGTGTTCCGGAGTTCCCGGAGGCGGAGGTGCCGCCCGGGAGGGCCAGCCAGGTCAGCGCGCCGGCCACTGCTGCTGCCAGCACGGTACCGACGAATCTCTTGTTCCTCGGCCTTGCCGCGATTGCGCTACGCGCCTTCATTGAAGTCCTATGGGTTGATTCTGATGGGTACGCCAGAACGCGTTCAGTACGTACGTCGGGCTGCGACGGGCCGGGTGGCGGAAGTCGGCGCGAAATGAGCACCCTCAGAAATGCACATGGTCATGGAATCGCCCCCCGGAAATGGGCCATCGACGGGAGAGACCCCTTCTGGGGATCACAGCGTGAAACTCACCCGCAGTCTCGTTCATCCAAGCTGGAATTGTTGATCGCTGTCCACCGGACGAAGAGTGGAAAAAAGGTTACTTTGCAAGAGTCCCGCATGGCGTGTGTCACACGACGAAAGGACTGTCGCCGCCCGTGTAAGGGTTTTAGTCACCTCGTTGTGCGAGCAGCCACCGTTTTTCTGGCCACCACCGCCTTACTGGTTTTCGTGGTCGGGTCCTCGATCCACCGGTCCTGCCTTTGACCGCGGGCTTGACGCTCGGTTCGGGTTCGAGGCAGGTGCCGGCGAGAATGTGGTGAAGAGGCCGGGATGGGGCTGGGCGACGGTGAGCCGGCCCTGCCGCCGAGCGTGGCGTTTCACCCGGCGGCTCCTGCGGCCGGAGCGCGTCCGCCACCCGCGGGCGGCGCCGTCGCGGTTCAACCCGGTTGAGAATGCGGGCCGTTCGCTTCGCCTTGGGTCCCCGTCATGCCACAGACGGCCGACTTGCCGAACGGCGCATCGAAGATCAGCGATGACTCCACGTGTTCCCCCTCCATGGACCTGGTGTCACGCACACGCGGGGAGCCGTCAGGAAGGGTCATTTCCCGAGTCGGACACTCGAAAGCCTGCACGTGGCAGATAAAGCTGATCGAGATGATCCTTGGCTTGCCGTATGCAGAAACGAGGGCGAGGAGAGCCGGCGCAAGCATCTCCAGCGCGATTCCATTCATCCTGCACGGGACGGCCGCAGAGGGATTGGGACACCTCTGCCGCCAGCGTGTGACCTGAACACGTTAACTCCCGGTTGTTCACCTGTCCAGCAAGGCGAAACGGACAACCACGCCAAAAGCAGACAAGAAAGTTGTAGAAATCTGAAATATCTGGGTGGCTGCATTGGTCATTGTGAAGAAACGGTGAAGGTGATGTGCCAGAATAACGGGTTGCCTTGATCCCTGTAAAGATCAGGCAAGGAAAACCGTTCGCGCCCGATGAGTCCTTCGGTGATTCCCGGATGTCGCAGCATTCGGACAACCGGGCCGGATCGGGAGGACCTGCCGGTCATTTATCTGTTCTCCTTTGCTTGCACCGAAAAACTGTGTGAGGATCCCCTTTCGGTTGGCGCACAGGAGAAGTGATGGGGGAAAGTCACCGTGCGCCGATATGGAGCGGCCTGCACTCAAGCGGCACGGTCACAGCTGCCAAGGGCCGCAGGACCGTACGCCCAGGGCGCCCGCCGCGGTTGCCTCCTCGCCCTCCACCGGCCTCGACGAGATGTCCGCCCATCGGTGTCGCGTGCCGCCAGCCACTTCGCCCTGTCAGTCAGCACCTTGAGGACGACACACATATGCAGACAACTTTCTGGAGCAGACGGCGCCTCCTGACTGTGGCGGCTGCCACCGCGGCAGCGTCGGCGCTGCCGCTGACCAAGGCGCCCCGGGCCTTCGCCGACACGAGTGGGACCCCCGACATCCCCTCGCTCCCCGACACACCGCGGGCCAAGGCCGTCGCCGCGTGGCAGGGCGGCGGCAAGGCGACCAAGGCCGCGGCGGCCGCCGCGCTCGCCGGCACCGACGCGGACGTCGAGGCGTTCCTCACCTCGGCGTTGCCGGCCGCCATCGCCGAGGACAACCGGGCCGCCGTCTTCAAGACGCTCTCTCTCGCCGGCAAGGGCACGACCGCCGAGATCTCCCGTGTGCTGGAGGCGGGGGACGCCGAGATCTCGGCCTTCCTCGCCGGTGGGTACAGGACGGCGCAGATGGAGGACATGCGGGTCCTCGCCCTCACGCTGAAGTCGTTGGGCGGCAGTGGCGTGCAGGCGGCCGCGGACACCGCCGTCAACGACGGTTCCGGCGACGCGCTGCTGAAGTTCATCACCGACACCCAGTTCTCCGCGCGTCTGGAGGACGAGACCGTCGAGGTCTTCAAGATCCTCAAGGGTGCCGGGCCCGAGCTCACCAAGTACGCGCGGCGCGCCCTGGACGACGGTGGCGCCGACGCCATCCGCTGGTTCCTGGAGATCGGGCAGAACATCGCCCGGGCCCGGGACGACGAGGCCGCCACCATCGAGCAGCTCGTCGCGGTCACCGAACGGCAGTCCAAGCGTGCCCAGTTGTCGACGGAGAAGGCGAAGGAGGAGTCGGACAAGGCGAAGACCGCCGCCGCCGAGGCCAAGAAGGCCGCGCTGGAGGCCGCCGACGAGGCGCAGGCCGCCAAGGGGGACGTCGCCAAGTCCGCTGCCGCCGCCCGCAAGGCCGCGAGCGCCGCCAAGGGCGCGGCCAACGCCGCCTCCATCGCCATCTCCGCCTCGTACGCCGCCCAGACCGCGGCCCGCAAGGCCGCCTGGGCCGCGCACGCCGCGACGTCCGCCGCCGCCACGGCCGCCTACGCCGCGTCCGCCGCGTACCAGGCCGCCATGGCCGCCTCCAAGGACGCGTCGAAGACGGCGGCCGCGAAGGACGCCGCGATCGCCGCCCGCAACGCCGCTGCCAAGGCGCGTACCGCCGCCAAGGCCGCCGACGCCGCCAAGATCGCCTCCGACCAGTCGGTCGCGGCCGGCAACTCGGCTGCCGCCGCCGCCCGTGACTCCGCCGCCGCCGCGAACGCCTCGGCCACTGCCGCCACCGCCGCCGGCGCGGCCAACTCCGAGGCCGCCGCCGCGCGCGCCGCCGCCGCCGAGGCCGACGCCCAGGCCGCACGCGCCACCAGGGCCGCCTCCTCCGCGCAGTCCCTGGCCAACACCGCGGCGAACGCCGCCGGGGCCGCCCGCGACGCGGCCAACTCCGCGGCCGACCACGCGGAGAAGGCGGCCGCCGCGGCCGACGAGGCGGTCAAGTACGCGGGGCAGGCGCTCGACTTCGCCAACAAGTCCACCGCATACGCCAACGACGCCCAGGCGGCGGCCGATGCCGCGGTCAAGGCTGTCCTGGACGCGCGGGACGTGGAGCAGAAGGCGCGCGACGCGGAGCTGGCCAAGCTCGACGAGTACACCGAGCAGGGCAAGGCCGACGCCGCCGCGCTCGCCGCGCTCGAGCAGCGGGACAACGAAGCGGCCCGCAACCAGCTGACCCAGCAGCAGGCCACGGACTCGGCCACGCTGGACCTGATCGCGGCGGCCGAGAAGGCGTTCAAGGACGGCGACCACCCGACCGCCGTCGGCCACGGCCGCAAGGCCTGCCTCGCTCTGCTGTCGTCGCACGGCACCTGGACCCGCGAGGCCGCGGCGTTCGCGCTCGCCGCCGGTGACGAGTCGATCCTGACCTGGATCGACACCGACCGGACCATCGCGCAGAAGCAGGACGACCGCGAGACCGTCCTCTTCCTGAGCACCGTCTCCACAGCCGGTGTGGCGGCCGCGGCACAGGCGGCCCTGGAGTCCACGGACGAGGCCGCACCCACCGCCTTCCTGACCACCGGCGCGATCGAGGCGGCCAAGGAGGACCAGACTGCGGCGATCTTCCGGATCCTCGGCAACAACCCCGGCAACGCCGTCAGGCAGGCGGCGAACGACGCGCTCAACGACGGGTCGGCCAAGGCGGTGCACGAGTTCTTCACCGTCAAGTACGCGCCGGCTCAGGCCGAGGACGACAACGTGGCCGTCTTCTTGGCCATCGGCTCCGCGGGCCCGTACACCAAGATGATGGCGACCGTGGCGCTCGAGGGCCCGAGCTGGATGCGCCGCAACTTCGTCTCCACCGTCTACCAGCGGACGCTGCAGCTCGACGCGGACTCCGCCGCCCACATCGCGGCGATGCAGGCCTTGCTGGCGCACGCCGCCAAGCTGGCGCAGGACGCGACGACGAACGCGGCCTACGCGCAGAAGGTCGCGGCGGAGGCGCGCAAGGCGTCGGACGAGGCGCAGAAGTGGGCCACCGCCGCCACGAACTCCGCCGCCAAGGCGCAGACGTACAAGCAGCAGGCGCAGGCGAACGCGGACGCCGCGGAGAAGTCCGCGGCCGACGCCCAGGCCTCCGCCGACAAGGCGAAGAGCGCGGCGCTGGCCGCCCGGGGCGCCTCACGGCGCGCCAACTACTCGGCGAACCAGGCGACCGCCGCCGCGGCAGCGGCGACCATCTCCGCCAACAACGCGCAGGCTTCCGCCAATGCGGCCGCCGCGTCCGCGCTCCAGGCCGGCAAAGACGCAACGACGGCGGCGAAGGCCGCGTCCGAGGCGAAGCACATCGCCGCCACCAAGCGCAGGCAGGAGCAGATCGCGGCGGCCAAGGCGGCCGCGGAAGCGGCCGCGAAGGCCAAGCAGAACGGCGTCGATCAGGCGGACAACGCCGACAACGACGCGGCGAAGGAACCGTACAGGTTTCTGGGCGGCACGGCGAAGGACTGGAAGGGTGTCGCCGACACGCTCGGCACCATCTCCACGTACACGGGCTACGCCGCCGCCCTGTCGCTGCTGGTGCCCCCGCCGGCGGGCGAGGTCCTCTACGGCGTCTTCGGCGGCGTCTCCCTGATCACCGGTGTGGCCAGCACCGTCATCTACGGGTTCGCCGAAGGGCCGTTCTCCGCGGACTGCCTGAACTCGGCGTTCGGTGTGGCCGTGGGTGTCTTCACCACCGGCCTTCCGTGGGGCAAGTTCGGCGGGGTGATAGGCGACGCCCTCGGCCCGCTCGAACACGGCGCACTGTCCGTCGGCGCCCAGATCCAGCGCGTCGGTACGGCGGCCCTGTCGCCGGCCACCGGTGCCATCGTCTCCGCCGGAAAGGCCGTGGGTGACGCCGTCAGTGACACCTGGCATGACCTGACGCCATGGTAAGAGCTCACGTCACCACGGACGGCTGGGTCCTCATCGCCGGCGCCGCCACCATCGTCTACCTGGTGGCGATGCGCTGGTGCATGCCCACCCCCAAGGCGAAACAGCGCGTGTCCGTGGCGCCCTTCGTCGGCCTGGTCTTCTTCGTGCCCGCGGCCGTGGTGAGGGGTTACTCCCTCTCCCACACGCTGTACTTGTACAGCTGCGTCCTGCTCACGTTCGTCGTCATGCTGGTCCCGGTGCGGAAGAGGGTGATGGCCGACATCGTCGAGCAGCAGCAGAAGCCCTGGGAAAAGGTCCCGTTCGACGTGGTGAGCCTGTACTGGGTGGCCTTCTCGTTCACCGGCTGCGTCATCGCGACGGTCTGTCTGTGGCCGGTCCTCGAATAGCATGACACGGAGCGTAAAGGGCGGCGCACGCCCGTGGTCCGGGTGTGCGCCGCCTTCGGCGTTTCGGCGCCCGGCACCGCCCGGGCGCCGGCACCTCAGGGGTCACCGAGAAGCGGCCGGGCCTACGTGATCTGCCCGGCCGCCCATTCCGCCCAGTCGCGGCGCATGGCGTTGAACCGCAGGCCGTACTCCAGGACGATCCGGCGGGGCTGAGGCCCTTCATCCGGACCAACGTCGTCATCACCGCCGTGTGGACCGCCGCCTTCGCCCTGACCGCCATCGCGCTCGCCGTCGTCGCGCACGCGGGGAACGCCCACTCCACCACGGCCACCCTCATACAGGTCGCCGGGTTCGTGATCCCGATGGTGTTCACGGTCCGCTACATCGCCGCCGTCCAGGCCAAGGCGGCCGGCGCCGCGTGAAACAGATCGGCCGGCCCGTCCTGCCCGGCCGACCCGGTCCTGCACGGTCGACCGGCCGGACGGCCGCGGACGTTACCTCCGTACCCAGAGACAGAACGGGTGCCCCGCCGGGTCGTACAGGACGCGTACGTCGTTCTGGGGTTGGAAGTCCGCCACCGTGGCGCCCAGCGCGCGGGCGTGCTCGACGGCTGTCGGCAGGTCGGCCACCTCGATGTCCAGGTGCATCATCATCTGCTGGTCGGACGGGGTGGACGGCCAGCGTGGGCGCCTGTAGGACGGCTCTGTCTGGAACGACAGGCCGGCCGTGCCGTCGGGTGGCGCGATCTCGACCCAGCCCGGCTCTTCCTTCCGCACCGGCCAGCCGAGCAGGTCCTGGTAGAACCGCGCGAGCTCGTGGGCGTTCGGCGCGTCGAGGGTGGTCGCGGACAGCGTGAAACGTGGTTGCGGCTTCATGGGGTCCTGGTGCCCCGGTTTCTTGACGGGAGGCCGTCACGTCAGCGGGAGGGTTCGCTCGACGAGCGTGTCGACCTGGGCACGCCCCGTGTCAGGGCTGGGCGGCCAGCGCGTCCAGCAGTTCCACCTACGGGCTCTCTTCGCCGTTGAGTCGCCGGAGCAGGCCGAGGAGTGTCTCCCGGTCCCCCGCCGGCAGGACGGCGAAGCATTCGGCGAGTACTTCGTCGGCGACCTTGCCTCCCCTCGCCAGGACCTGTTCGCCGGCGGATGTCAGGTGGTGCTCGATGCGGCGGCCGCGGCCCGGGCGGCGCTCGATCAGGCCCTGGGTGGTCAGGCGGGCCGCGAGGGTGCCGAAGGCCTGTTCGGTCTGGAAGGTCGCCGCGGCGAGTTCGCGGGCCGACGCCCCGGGGGAGCGGCTGATCGCCCTAAGGGCGTCCCACTGGGCGAGCGTCGTCCCGACGGCCGCGAGGGCGCTGTCGAGCGCCCGGTGCTGCCGGTACTGGGCTTGCTTGACCGCTCTGCCGAGGACTTGAAGGTCGCCGAGGTCGCCGCGCGTGAACTGCATGATGCAAGTCTACGCTCGTGACTAAGCTAGCTTAAATAAAGATATTTAGTTACTGTGGTCGCATGCAGACAGAGACCACAGCGGTCGTCCACGACGACCTGCCCCTCACCTTGTCGGAGGCCGGCCGCGGCAGGCCGGTCCTGATCCTGCACGGCGGTGGAGGCCCGGCCACGATGACCGGTCTGGCCGCGCGCCTCTCCGAGAGCGCGCACACCCTCACGCCCGTGCACCCCGGATGGGACGGCACCCACCGGCCCGCGTGGCTCACCGGTGTCGACGACCTGGCCCTCGCCTACCTGGACCTTCTGCGCGACCGTGCGCTGGACGACATCCTGGTCGTCGGCTCCTCGCTCGGCGGCTGGATCGCCGCCGAGATGGCCGTGCGCGACACGGCCGGGATCATCAGCGGCCTCGTCCTGATCGACGCCGTCGGCGTGCACATCGAGTCGGAACCGATCACCGACTTCTTCGCCCTCGACGCCCGCGGCGTCGCCGAGCACTCCTGGCACGACCCGGACCGCCACTACGTCGACCCGGCCGGCATTCCCTCCGACCAATTCGCCGTCCGCCAGGCCAACATGGCCACCCTGCACACCCTGGCCGGCGACCCCTACATGCACGACCCCAAGCTGCTGCGCCGGCTCGGCCGCGTCCGGGTTCCCGCCCTTGTGCTCTGGGGCGAGAGCGACCGTATCGTCAGCCCCGCCTACGGCGCCGCGTACGCCGAGGCCTTCGGTGACGGCCGGCTCGAGGTCGTCCCGAAGGCGGGCCACCTGCCGCACATCGAGCAGCCGGACGCCACCTTCGCGCACATCGCCGCACACATGGAGGGGCGGGAGCCGCTCGTCGTACACGAGTGACACCCGCCCCTTGAGACCATGCGTCCCAGCGTCAGCCGAACATGCCCGGCCGGTAGTCCCCCGCCGGCTGCCGGACGATGACGTTCAGACGGTTGTAGGCGTTGATCACGGCGATCAGGGACACGAGGGCCGCGAGCTGGTCCTCGTCGTAGTACTTGGCGGCGTTCGCCCACGCCTCGTCGGTGACGCCACCGGCCGCGTCGGCGATGCGGGTGCCCTGCTCGGTCAGTTCCAGGGCGGCGCGCTCCGCGTCGGTGAAGACCGTGGCCTCCCGCCAGGCGGCGATCAGGTTGAGGCGGACGGAGGTCTCCCCGGCATGGGCGGCGTCCTTGGTGTGCATGTCGGTGCAGAAGCCGCAGCCGTTGATCTGGCTGGCGCGGATCTTCACCAGTTCCTGGGTCGCGGCCGGGAGGACCGAGTCCGACACGACCTTGCCCGCGGAGTTGATGTGCTTCAGGAACTTGGCCGCGATCTGGTTGCCGAAGAGGTTGAGACGGGCGTCCATGGTGATCTCCCCACACCTTGCCGTGTCGATGGTTACGCAACAAGGACAGGACGACCCGGTGCGGATGTGACATGCGGGCGGGCCAGATCGGTGTGATGTGCGCCACTCGCCGGCCTTCCGGGAACGCGCTGACGGCCGCGCGGCCGCATGCGGGTGTGCCGGCCGGTCCAGGGTCGCTTCGGGAGGGAGCGGTTGCCGCCGCGGGGCGAGGAGCCGGGTCGCTCGGGGGCGCCGGTCCTCGCTCCGCGGTCATGGGGGCGATCACATATGCGTGGGTGCGGGTGTCACACCGCCGGTGCCAGTTCCGCCTTTCCGAACAACAGCGCGAACCCGGAGGGGAGTTGGCGGAGCAGACGAGTCGTCAGGTCGTCGCCCACCAGGGCGGGCAGCGTGCTGAGGACCGCGCTGACGTCCCAGCGCGCCGTCGCCGGTGTGGCGCCCTCGATACGGGTCGCCACCGCGTCCACGAACTCGGGCGCCGTCAGCGGCCGTGTCACCGGGATCTGCGAGGCGATCAGACGCGCCGCTTCCTCGGGGAGGCGGCGGGCCAGTTCCACGCGCTCGTCGCCGATCACATGTCCGCCGAGGGCGCGGAGCACGATACGGGTGATGCGCTCGGCCTCCTTGATGGTCGTGTACTGGCCGGATTCCTGCACCGCGTCGACCAGCCTGGACCAGTCGGGCCGCGTCGTCGCCTCCACCGCGCTCGGCGCGTCCACCAGGATTGCCGTATCGATCGCGCCCGTCGTCGCCGCTCCGGTCGCCGCCGCCGCTCTCGTCGTGGTCGTACTCATCGTGCGGGTACTCCTCCGTTTCGCTTCCCCACCCGGTCCCCTCCCGGGTACCCGATTGCCGTCGCCCGTCCCGCGGCGTTTTCGGACACGGGACGGGCGCTTTTTTGCCGCGGCGGACGTCAGCTGCTGAGCTGCTTGCGCTTGTCGCCGCCCGTGATCTGGATGCGGCGCGGCTTGGCCTCCTCGGCGACGGGGATGCGGAGGGTGAGGACGCCGGCGTCGTACGAGGCGTCGATGCGTTCCGTGTCCAGGGTGTCGCCCAGGAACAGCTGGCGGGTGAAGGTTCCGGTGGGGCGCTCGGCCACGACCATGTCGGCGCCTTCGGGGGCCGCGGTGCGGCGTTCGGCGCGGACGTTCAGGACGTGGCGTTCGACGTCCAGGTCGATCGACTCGGGGTCGACGCCGGGGAGGTCGAAGTGGACGACGAGTTCGTCACCGGAACGGTAGGCGTCCATCTGCATCGCCGCGGGGCGTGCGGTGCTGCCGAAGACCTGCTGCGTGAGCCGGTCGAGTTCGCGGAACGGGTCGGTGCGCATGAGCATCACAGGTCACTCCCTTCCTGAGGCGCTGCTGTGCGATGCCCTTTACGACTTCTTATATAGCGCGGAGGCAGAAAGTTGACAAGCTCCGACTCAAGTTGCGGGGAGGATGGTGTTTGCGCAGGTGAGTCGGGGGCGTGGGGCCGGACGCGACGGCGCGTGCGGGAAGACGGTGGTGGCGCGCCGGGTGGACACCCCGCGCCGCGACGCGCCCGCGCGCAGGGTTAGCCTCGATCGATCACACACAGATCACACACACGCACCATCAGGAGGCAGGCAGCGATGGCGAAGGTTCCCACAGCTCTGGTCGCCGCGAGCGGACTCGTCGGCGGGTACGGGGTCGCCCGCTGGACGGGGAAGCGGCAGCTGGGCGGGGCCGTACTGGCCGTCGCGGGCGCCGCGGCCGCGCAGCAGTGGCGGCGGCAGGCCGGGGGCGTGGCGGCCGGGGCGCTGAGCGCCGCGTACGTCGCCGCGTTCGCCGGGTCGCACCCGCTGGCCAAGAAGGTGGGCGCGTGGCCGTCGGTGTTCGGGGTCGCCGGGGCCGTCGCGCTGGCGTCCTGGGCCGTGGCCGACCGGCGCGGCTAGGAGAGGCCGACCGGGCCCGGTAGGACAAGCGGACGGCGAGCCCGGCCCCGGCCGTCGACCCTGCTGACCGGGCTCACCGCAGCGGTCCCGAACAGGGCCCAGCCACGTCCATCCTCGCCCCCGGCCCTCACAACGGATTCGTGAGCGTCAGCTCCTCCCTCTCCTTCGCCCACTCCCCCCGGAACGCCCGCGCCACCCCCGCCGCGACCAGTACCCCGGCCGCGATCAGCAGCGTGAAGGCCCCCCAGGCCAAGGGCCACAGGGAGGCGTCCGGGTCCGGATGGGCGCGCAGGGAGACGTGCATCAGCGCGGCCGGGGGTCCCGCCACCAGCAGCAGGGGCCAGCCGAGGTCGTCCCAGTGGCCGAAGTAGGCCGCGAGGAGCAGCAGGGCCAGCGCGAGGAGGAGGACGCCGACGACCGTCACGGGGGTCGTCTCCTCGGTGACCTCGGGGGCCGTGGGGCGGTTGCGCAGGTCCCACGGCAGGCACAGGAGGTACGCCCCGGCCGCGAGCGCGGCGCCGAGCAGGCGGATCAGCCAGCGCTCGGGCCAGGGGCGCCTTCGCATGGGCGGAACAGCTTCTCGGTCATACGTACGAGGGTGACCGCGGAGCGGCGGGGTCGGGAGAGTACGGATACTCAGATCCTCACCGCTACGCGGCCACCGGTGCCGCCTCTTACGGCGTCGCCTGTGCCCCTCGCGTCGTCGTCGCCGCCGTCAGCGGCCGGGCGATGTCCTCCAGCGAGCGCCGTTCCGCCCGTACCGCGAGCAGGGCCGCGACCAGGCCCGCCGCGCACATCACGGCCGCACCGATCTGGAAGGCGAGGACCGTGTCGGCGACCTTGCCGGTGCCGGTGAGGTCCGCGAACAGGATCGGGCCGCTGATACCGCCGGCCGCGGTGCCGATCGCGTAGAAGAAGGCGATGGACATGGCCCTGGTCTCCATCGGGAACACCTCGGAGACCGTCAGATAGGCGCTGGAGGCGCCCGCCGAGGCGAAGAACAGCACCGCGCACCAGCAGGCCGTCAGCGTGCCCGCGCTCAGCGAGCCCTGGTCGAACAGCCAGGCCGTGCCGAACAGCAGCACGCCGGAGATCAGGTATGTCGAGGAGATCATCACCCGACGGCCGACCGTGTCGAAGAGCTTGCCGAGCAGCAGCGGGCCCATGAAGTTGCCGATCGCGATGACGGCGAAGTAGTAGCCGGTGTGGTCGGCGGGCACGTCGAAGAACTTGGTCAGGATCGCGCCGAAGCCGAACGTGATCGCGTTGTAGAGGAACGCCTGGCCGATGAAGAGCGAGAAGCCCAGCACGGAGCGCCTGCGGTAGTCGTGGAAGACCGTGCGGGCGATGGTGGCGAAGCCGATGCTCTCGCGCTGGTGGATGGTGATGGTGCCCTCAGCCTCGGGGAGCCGCTCCCCCCGCTCGTCCTCGATCCGCTGTTCGATGCCGGAGACGACCTGTTCCGCTTCCTGCTCCCGGCCGTGGATCAGCAGCCAGCGTGGGCTTTCGGGGACGTGCCGCCGTACCAGCAGGATGACCAGGCCGAGGACGACGCCAAGGGCGAAGGTCAGCCGCCAGCCCACGTCCTTCGGCAGGATCGCGGTGTTCAGGGCGAGGATCGACAGCAGCGCGCCGCCGACGGCGCCCACCCAGAAGCTGCCGTTGATGATCAGGTCGACCCGGCCGCGGTACTGCGCCGGGATCAGTTCGTCGATCGCGGAGTTGATGGCCGCGTACTCACCGCCGATGCCGAAGCCGGTCAGGAAGCGGAAGAGGAAGAACCACCAGGAGTTGAAGGACACCGCGGTCAGGGCGGTGGCGCCGAGATAGACCGCGAGAGTGATCATGAACAGTTTCTTACGGCCGAACCGGTCGGTCAGACGGCCCCAGAACAGGGCGCCGACGCAGGCGCCCGCCACGTACAGGGCGGCCGCGAGACCGGTGACCTGGCTCGAGCTGATCGCGAGTCCGCTGCCGGGCTCGGACAGACGGCTGGCGATGTTGCCGACGACCGTGACCTCCAGGCCGTCGAGGATCCACACCGTGCCGAGGCCGATCACGATCGTCCAGTGCCAGCGTGACCAGGGCAGACGGTCGAGACGGGCGGGTATGGCGGTGGTGACCGTGCCAGGGCGTGGCGCGGTGATCGACATGGCTCCCTCCTCACGGGCGCCGGGGGTGACGCCGCATGCGCCCCGGGTTCCCGCGCCGGCGCCGGTTACGCCCCCAGCGCCCGCGACACCGTGTAGATCAGCAGCCCGGCCAGCGAACCCACCACCGTGCCGTTGATCCGGATGAACTGCAGGTCGCGGCCGATGTGCGCCTCGATCTTGCGGGTGGTGTGGCCGGCGTCCCAGCTCGCGACCGTGTCCGTGATCAGGGAGGTGATCTCCTTGCGGTAGGTGGTCACGACGTGCACTGCGGCGCCCTCCACCCAGGAGTTCACCTTGCCCTGTGTCTTGGGCTCGGTGGCCATGCGGGCGCCCAGCGACAGCAGCGACGCCCGCACCCGCAGCCGCAGCTCGCTGCGCTCGTCCTCCGCCGCCGAGACGATCATGGAGCGTACGGCCGTCCAGGCGGAGGCGATCAGGTCCTGCACCTCGCCGCGGCCCAGCACCTCGCCCTTGAGCCGCTCCACGCGCGCCCGGGTGTCGGTGTCGGACTGCAGGTCGGAGGCGAAGTCGGCGAGGAACCGGTCGAGGGCGCCGCGCGCGGGGTGCGTGGGCGCGTCCCGCGTCTCGGTGACGAAGCGGAGCAGCTCCTTGTAGACCCGCTCACCGACCTTCTTGTCCACGAAGCGGGGCGTCCAGCCGGGGGCGCCGCCCTGGACCGCGGCCATCACCTGGTCGTCGTGCAGGACGAGCCAGTCGTGGGCGCGGGCGCAGATCAGGTCCACGATCCGTCGGTGGCCGCCGTCCGCGACGACGCGCTCGAGCAGCTTGCCGAGCCCGGGCGCGATCTCCTGGGCGTCGGCGCGGCGGGTGATGGCCTCGCCGACCACCGCCTGGACGTCGGAGTCGCGCAGCACGGTCAGGGCCCCGCGCAGGGCCGTCGCCAGCTCGGCCGTCACCCGATCGGCGTGCTCCGGATCGGCGAGCCAGGCACCCAGACGGCTCGCTATGCCGACGGCGCGCAGCCGCTGCCTTACGACCTCCTGGGACAGGAAGTTCTCCCCGACGAACTCGCCGAGGGAGACGCCGAGCTGGTCCTTCTTGTTCGGGATGATCGCCGTGTGCGGGATCGGCAGGCCGAGCGGGTGACGGAAGAGGGCCGTGACCGCGAACCAGTCGGCGAGCGCGCCGACCATGCCCGCCTCGGCCGCCGCCGCCACATAGCCCGCCCAGGGCCCCGCGCCCGTGTTCTGCGCCCATCTGGCCAGCGCGTACACCACCGCGACCAGCAGCAGCAGCCCGGTCGCCGTGCCCTTCATCCGGCGTACACCCCGGCGCTTCTCCTCGTCGGCAGGGCTGAAGGACGTCATCGCCCGGCCGGCGGCGACGCCCGGGCCGGACGGCTGCCGCACCGTCACCTCGTCGTCCGTCTTCGTCCGTTCCATCCACTCCACCCGTCCGCGTCCCCCGTACACATTGTCCCTTCCCGACCGACTCATGGAACGGAACAGGAGTTCCCGGCGTCTTGTCCGGAGAGGGAAGATTCGGGGGCTTTCCATGGTTACGTCGGGGGTTTCCCCCAAGGGGCCGGCCCAGGGCCGCGCCGGTTTCCTTCCGCCCCATGACGCATCATGGGAATGATCAATACGGAGCCCCGGGCTCCGCTCCCCTAGGAGACAACGCAACCGCATGACCAGGAAACACGGTTATGCCCTGCTGGCGGCTGTCCTGACGATCGTTCTGACCGTCTCGGCCGCCATATACATCGGCGTCACGGCCGGTGACGGCGGCCGCCGTCACACTCCGGCCGCCGGCCGGCCGACCCCGCCGAACGCCGCCGAACCCGCCTCCACCGGCATCTGGGTGGGCGCCTGGGCGGCCTCGCCGTCCGGGGCCGAGCCCGGCACCTGGGCGACCGGCCTGGCGGGCAGGTCCGTCCGCAACGTCGTACACGTCGGCGTCGGCGGGACGAGTGCCCGCATCACGCTGTCCAATCTCTACGGCGGACAGCCGCTGAGCATCACGCACGCCTCGATCGCCCTCGCCGCCGCGGACGACACCGCCCGGGTGGCCGACGGCAGCATGCGCCGGCTCACCTTCGGCGGCCTCCCCTCGGTCGTCATCGCGCCCGGCGGGCAGGTGGTCAGCGACGCCGTACGGATCGTCGTCCCGCGCGACGCGGACGTGCTGGTGACCACCTACTCCCCCGCCCCGTCCGGCCCGGTCACCTACCACCGGCACGCCCAGCAGGTCTCCTACGCGGCCCAGGGCGACCGCACCGAGGACACCAGCGGCGCCCCCTTCACCGTCCCGACCCTCTCCTGGCGCTATCTGACCGCGCTCGACCTGCTCAGCAACGAGGCGACGGGCACCGTCGTCGCGCTCGGCGACTCGATCACCGACGGCATCACCTCCACCGTGGGAGCCGACCGCCGCTGGACGGACGTGCTGTCCGAGCGGCTGCGGGAGGCGGCCGGACCGGGTGAGGTGCCCCGCTACAGCGTGGTCAACGAGGGCATCAGCGGTAACGAGGTCCTGGCGAGCGGCGGGGGCCGGCCGGCCGACAACCCGAGCGGTCTGAGCCGTTTCGGCCGCGACGTGCTGGAGCGTACGAACCTCAAGGTGGTCGTCATCGACCTCGGCGTCAACGACATCATCCACAACCCCGGCCGGGCCGACCCGGACCGGATCACCGCGGGGCTGCGCACCCTCGTCCACGAGGCCCACGCACGCGGCCTGAAGGTCGTCGGTGCGACCCTGATGCCGTTCAAGGGCCACCGCGTCTACCGGACCGACCGCGAGCAGGTGCGCCAGGCCGTCAACGCGCGGATCCGCTCGGGCACCGTGTTCGACGCGGTCGTCGATTTCGACCGGGCGCTGCGCGACCCCTACGACCCGCGCCGGCTGCGCTCCGACTACGACTCGGGCGACCACCTCCACCCCAGCGACAAGGGGTTCCGGAGGATGGCGGAGGCCGTCGACCTGACCTCGCTCAAGGGCGCCGCGCCCGCCGAGCTGTAACCCGGCTCACCGAGCCGCGATCCCGCTCACCAGCCGCCGTGACGGCGCCGGTCGCGTTCCTCGCGCCGCGCCTCACGGCGCTCGCGGTGCTCCTCCTGCCGCTCCTCGCGGCGCTCGCGCACCCAGTCGCGGTGCTCCTCGAGCGCCTTGTGGGCGTCGAACAGGCCCTCCAGGCCCTCACGGGGGGTGTTCTCCAGTTCCCCGCGACCGGCCTTGCGTTCCAGCTTCTCCTGGCGCCGCTGTTCCTTCAGCCGTTGCCGCTCGGCCTTGGTCAGCTTGCGCTCGACGCCGACCCCGCCCCAGAACGCGAACCCGGTGATGACCACGCGCGGCGCGCCCGGCTCCCCCGGCACGCCCTCCTCACGGTGGTCGAAGCCGCCCATGATGCCGATGCCGCGCACGACCACCTCGACCCCGGGCGGCACGATGACGTTCATTCCGCCCATGATCGCCACGCAGTTGATCTCGACCTCCCGGTCCGCGAAGTCCGCCTCCCTGAGGTCGATCTCACCGCCGCCCCAGAAGGCGAAGCAGTTGAACCGCCTGGGCACCCGCCAGCGGCCCGTGCGCTGGAACCCGGACATCACGGCGACCGCCCACGTGGACGACCCCTCGCCACCGGTGATCCGCTCGGCCCAACGGCCGCCCAGCACCGGTTCCTTGGTCAGGGACACGGCCGGCGGCGTGGCACCCGCGACCGGCAGGTCCCGGGTGATCGGCGCCAGTTCACGGTACGTCCGCGCCTTGTACGTCGCCTCCAGCCGCTCCTCGAACTCCTCCATGTCGAGACGGCCCTCCGCGAGGGCGTCCCTGAGGACCTCGGCGACTCGTTCACGATCGGCATCGGAGGCGCGCAGATCCGGATCCGGGACCGGGGTGTGCGGCGCCGGCCGCTGCTCGTCGCTTCCCCCGTGTGACACAGCGTCGGTCATGGGCGTCAGCCTACGAGTTCGCGGCGTCCCGGACCACGCCGCGGCCCTCACCGGCCTCCTCGGTGTGCTTCTCCGCGTGTACCTCGGTCCCCTTCCCCGCGTGCACCTCCGTGTGCTTCTCCGCGTACATCTTCGCGATCACCGCCTCGATGTCCGGCTCCCGCACCGACAGGTCCACCAGCGGATACTCTGCCGCGACCCGCGCCACCAGCGGCGCCGCCGACTGTGACGCCGGGAACGCGAGCCACTGCCGCGGCCCCTCCACCCGCACCACGCGCGCGGGCGGCGCCTGGATCGGCGGCAGCTCCCGCTCCAGGTCGACCACCAGGGTGCGTTCGCTGTCGCCGACCTCGTGCAGCCCGGCGAGCGGGCCGTCGTACATCAGGCGGCCGTGATCGATGACCATCACCCGGGAGCACAACTGCTCGATGTCCTGCAGGTCGTGCGTGGTCAGCAGCACCGTCGTACCGCGCTCGGCGTTCACCTCCCGCAGGAACTCCCGCACCTTCGCCTTGGAGATGACGTCCAGCCCGATCGTCGGCTCGTCCAGGTACAGCACCTCGGGGTCGTGCAGCAGCGCCGCCGCGATGTCGCCGCGCATCCGCTGGCCCAGCGACAGCTGCCGCACCGGCACGTCCAACAGCGCGCCCAGCTCGAGCAGTTCGACCAGACGGTCGAGGTTCTCACGGTAACGGGCGTCCGGGATGCGGTACATGCGGTGCATCAGCCGGTAGGAGTCGATCAGCGGCAGGTCCCACCACAGGGTCGTACGCTGCCCGAAGACCACGCCGATGCGCTGCGCGAGCCGGGTCCGCTCCCGGGAGGGGTCGATGCCGGCGACCCGCAGCCGGCCGCCGCTCGGGGTCAGGATCCCGGTCAGCATCTTGATCGTGGTGGACTTCCCCGCGCCGTTCGGCCCGATGTAGCCGACCATCTCACCGCGTGCCACGGTGAAGGAGAGGGAGTCCACGGCCCGCACCTGCCGCCGCTCGCTCTTGAGGAACCCGGTCCTCTTGCGCACGTCGAAGACCTTCTCGACACGGTCGAGTTCGATGAACCGGCCGTCTTCGCGCCGGCCGTCGTGAACGGGGCCGCCGTTCATGCTGTCCATGAGTTGTCCCTCAGCTCCCCGTACTCCGGTACGAACGCAGTCCCGCCCGCCACGCCAGCCCCGCCAGCCCGCAGCAGCCCGCCGCGACCAGCGGCGGGGCGAAGGCGACCCAGGACGGCAGGTCGAGCGGATAGGGCCGCCCCAGCACGTACAGCGCGGGCAGCCAGTTGACGAAGGCGAGCGGCAGCACGAACGTCACCCCGCGCAGCAAGTCCTTCGCGAACACGGTGGGCGGGTACTGCAACAGCGTCTGCCCGCCGTAGGTGAAGGAGTTCTGCACCTCGGAGGCGTCCTGCGCGACGAACTGGAACGCCGCGCCCGCCACGAACACCGCGCAGAAGATCCCGGCGCCGCTCGCCAGCGCCAGCGGGACCATCAGCACCTTCAGCGCGGTCCAGGAGACGTCCAGGGCGGCGACGGCGTACCCGAGGACCAGCACCCCCTGGGTGATCCGGCCGAGGCGGCGCAGCCCGAAGCGGTCCGCGGCGACCTGTGCCAGCACCGGCACCGGGCGCACCAGCAGCGTGTCCAGCGTGCCGTCGCGCACCCGCCGCCCCAACCGGTCCATCGAGCCGAGCGCGAGGTCGGCGAAGCCGAAGGCGGTCGCGGACAGGCCGTACAGGAACGCGACCTCCGACAGGCTGTAGCCGCCGAGCGTGTCGATCCGCGAGAACATCAGCATGATCGCGACGAAGTCCAACGCGGTGCCGGCGAAGTTGCCGAACGTGGTCATCGCGAAGGAGGCGCGGTAGGCCATGGTGGAGCGGATCCACATGGCGGTGATCAGACGGTAGGCGCGCAGCCCCTCGCGCACCCGGCCGTACGTCCTCCCGTCGCCGTACGTCCTCCCGTCCCCGTACACCTCCGTACGCTCCCGGCCCGACGAGCGGACGAGGTCTCCTTCAGCCACCCTGCACCACCACCCGCCGGGTCGCCGCCGACTGCACCAGCCGCCCCGCGGCCAGCAGCACCACCGCCCACGCGCCCTGGAAGGCGTACGTGGGCAGGGGATCCGCCGTGCCGAGCAGCACGTCCAGGGGGGCCTGGAGCAGCGCCGACCAGGGCAGCACACGGACGATCTCGCCGAGCGCGCCGGGGAAGACGTTCAGGGGCAGCAGCATGCCCGAGCAGAAGACCGCCAGCAGCCAGGACAGCTGGGCCACGCCCGCCCCGTCCAGCAGCCAGAACGCGCACAGCGCCACGACGAACCGGATCGCGAAGCTCACCACCACTCCGAACCCGACCGCGACCAGGAAGGCCAGCCAGGTCAGCGGGCTCGTGGGCAGCGCGAGCGGGAACAGCAGCGCGCCCACCACCAGCGGCACCACGCCCCGGCCGAGCAGGTGGAACAGCGCCCGCCCCACGTCCGCGGCCAGCCACCACAGCTGCAGGTCGGCGGGCCGGTACAGGTCGATCGCGATGTCACCGGTGCGGATTCGCTCGATCAGCTCGTCCTCGAAGCCGCCGCCCATCACGGAGACGGTCATCAGCAGTGCCTGCCCCGTCCACACGTACGTCAGCGCCTGGCCCTCGTCGTAACCCCCCAGGTGCGGCCGTTCGTGCCACAGGGCCAGATAGGTGTATGCCAAGATCAATCCGAAGACTGTGTTGGTGAACACCCCCGCCGCGGTCGCGGTCCGGTAGGTCGCGTACCTCCGGAAACCACCGGCCGCGACAGCGGCGTACAACCGCCCTGCCCCCACGGGAGTCCTCCCTTCGAAGCGTTCCGGGCGAAGCGCAGGAGCCTAGCGCGCGGGCGACGTGGTGTACCACACGTTTTCCCGCGCGGAACGTCCCTCGCGCAGGGAACTGGAACGCAAGGTGCGACAGTCTTCATCAGGGGATGCAGATGGCGCATGAGGACGTACGGGAACGTACGACGCGAAACGGGAGTCCGGCACCACGATGAGCGACGAGCCACAGCCGCAGAAGAGCAGCCAGGTGGTGGCGTCCGAAGAACCACGGACGGCGCCTGTCGCCGCGATCCCCGGCGACGGCCCGAAGCGGCCGAAGCGCACGGGATGGCGCCGGCTGCTCCCCACCTGGAAGACGGTGCTCGGCACCCTCGTGGCGGGCGTGCTGCTCCTGGCCGGACTGTTCGCCCTCGGCTACTACACGGTCAAGATCCCGGCGGCGAACGCGGCGGCCACCAAGCAGAGCAACGTCTACCTGTACGCGGACGGCAGCGAGCTGGCCCGCGACGGCACCGTCAACCGCGAGAACGTCGAGCTCGCGGAGATCTCCAAGGCCGCCCAGCACGCCGCGCTCGCCGCCGAGGACCGCGACTTCTACACCGAGTCCGCCGTCGACCCCAAGGCGATGGTCCGCGCGGCCTGGAACACGGCCACCGGCAAGGGCAAGCAGTCCGGCTCGACGATCACCCAGCAGTACGTGAAGAACTACTACCTCGAGCAGCAGCAGACCGTCACCCGCAAGGTGAAGGAGTTCTTCATCGCGATCAAGCTGGACCGCGAGAAGAGCAAGGACGACATCCTCGAGGGCTACCTCAACACCAGCTACTTCGGCCGCAACGCCTACGGCATCCAGGCCGCCGCCCAGGCCTACTACGGCGTGGACGCCAAGGACCTCGACGTCGGCCAGGCCGCCTACATCGCCGCCCTGCTCAACGCGCCCAGCGAGTACGACGTGATCGCGCACCCCGAGAACAAGGGCGCGGCGCTGGCCCGCTGGAACTACGTCCTCGACGGCATGGTCAAGAAGGGCTGGCTGAGCGCCGGCGAGCGCCAGAAGGTGACCTTCCCCGCGCCCCGCCAGCAGGTCCACGCCTCCGGCATGTCCGGGCAGCGCGGCTACCTGGTCGAGGCGATCAAGGACTACCTCACCGGCAACAAGATCATCGACGAGGACACCCTGGCCCGCGGCGGCTACCGCATCACCACCACGCTGGAGAAGTCCAAGCAGGACGCCTTCGTCAAGGCCGTCAACGACCAGGTGATGAGCAAGCTCGACAAGAAGAACAACAAGGTCGACCGGTACGTCCGCGCCGGCGGCGCCGCCATCGACCCGGCCACCGGCAAGGTCGTCGCGATGTACGGCGGCATCGACTACACCAAGCAGTACGTCAACAACGCGACCCGCCGCGACTACCAGGTCGGCTCCACGTTCAAGCCGTTCGTGTTCACCTCGGCGGTGCAGAACGGCTCCCGCACCCAGGACGGCGTCACCGTCACCCCGAACACGGTGTACGACGGCACCGACAAGCGGCCCGTGCAGGGCTGGTCCGGCGGGGCGTACGCGCCGGAGAACGAGGACAACGTCTCCTACGGCCCGATCACCGTCCGCAAGGCCACGGACAAGTCCGTGAACGCCGTGTACGCGCAGATGGCGGTGGACGTCGGCCCGTCCAGGGTCAAGCAGACCGCGATCGACCTGGGCGTGCCCGCGAACACGCCCGACCTGCAGCCGTACCCGTCGATCGCGCTCGGCACGGCCACCGCGAGCGTCCTCGACATGACGCAGGCGTACGCGACGCTCGCCAACCACGGCAAGCACGGCGCGTACACGCTGGTCGAGAAGGTCAGCAACGGCACGCAGAACATCGAGCTTCCGCAGCAGTCCACGAAGCAGGCGGTCAGCCGGGAGGCGGCGGACACCACCACGTCGGTCCTGCAGAGCGTGGTCGACAACGGCACCGCGACCGCCGCACAGGGCGCCGGCCGGCCCGCCGCCGGCAAGACCGGCACCGCGGAGGAGGACCAGGCGGCCTGGTTCGCGGGTTACACCCCGCAGCTGGCCACCGTGGTCGCGGTGATGGGCCAGGACCCGGACACCGGCAAGCACGAGTCGCTCTACGGCGCGATGGGCCTGGCTCGCATCAACGGCGGTGGCGCGCCCGCGCAGATCTGGGCGCAGTTCACCAAGGACGCGCTGCAGGGGCAGCCGGTGAAGGACTTCGACCTGCAGCTGCAGGCGGGCGCGGACCAGACGCTGGAGCCTCCGAGCACCGGGCCTACGGACCAGCAGCCGGGCACCACCGGCGACCAGTCGAACGGCGGCACGACGGGCGGCCAGTCCACCACCCCGGGCCAGAACCAGGGTCAGACCCAGGGGCAGACGACGGGCGGCACCCCGGGCACGGGCGGTACGACGACGGGCGGCACACCCGGCACGGGCGGTACGACGACCGGCGGCGCCACGACGGGGACGGGCGGCACCACCGGGGACGGCGGCACGACCGGCACCGGAGGCACCACCGGCGACGGCGGCACGACCGGCACCGGAGGCACGACGGGCACGGGAGGCACGGGAGGCACCGGGGGGACCACCGGGGACGGCGGCACGACGGGGAACGGCGGGACGACCAGCGGGGCGGGGACGCTGAGCACACAGGGCCACAGGCTGTAGCGGCAGGGTCCTCGCCGTACGCGACGGCCCGCACCGGATCACACCGGTGCGGGCCGTTCGCACGCGTGGGAGTCGGGACGGTCAGATGCCCAGATCCTTGATGATCTTCGCCACGTGGCCCGTCGCCTTCACGTTGTACAGGGCGCGCTCGACCTTGCCGTCCTCGTCCACGATCACCGTGGAGCGGATGACGCCGACGACCGTCTTGCCGTACAGCTTCTTCTCGCCGAAGGCACCGTACGCCTCCAGCACCTTCTTGTCCGGGTCGGCGAGGAGGGTGACCTCCAGGGACTCCTTCTCGCGGAACTTCGCGAGCTTCTCCGGCTTGTCCGGGGAGATGCCGATGACGTCGTAGCCGGCGCCCGCCAGCAGTTGAAGGTTGTCCGTGAAGTCGCACGCCTGCTTGGTGCAGCCGGGGGTGAGCGCCGCCGGGTAGAAGTACACGATGACCTTACGGCCCTTGTGTTCGGCCAGGGAGACCTCGTTGCCGTCGGCGTCGGGCAGGGTGAAGGCGGGGGCGGTGTCGCCGGGCTGGAGTCGCTCGCTCATCGGTACCTCACGGGGCAAGGGGCGGGTCACGCGGATCCGCGGGTCAGCGGTTCACCGGACGAGCCTAATCTCCTTCGGACCCTCCACGGGGTGCCGATGGGTGCCTTCGGCACGAAGCTGACAGACTGTCCAGCACAGAATCAGGAAATTGCGCGGAACACGTCGCACACGACCACGGAGGAAGCGCGGTGACGGACACGTCGAGCACACCGGACACCAGGACTCCGGCCGAGATCGAGGCGGACATCAAGCGCCGCCGCGAGACGCTGGCCGAGACGCTCGACGAGATCGGAGTCCGGGTGCACCCCAAGACGATCGTCGGGGACGCCAAGGCCAAGGTCGTCTCCAACATCGACCACACGCTCGGGCGGGCCTACGTGGGCGTCAACCGGGCCGTCAGCGAGGTCAAGGGCCAGCTGGTCACCGAGGAGGGCGCGCCGCGCCTTGAGCGCATCGTGCCCGTGGCGCTGGTCGTGGTCGGCGTCGTGGGACTGTTCGCGCTGGGCTCCCGGCGGCGCAGGGACTGACCCGGCCGCGCGCGAAGCCGTCGAAGGCAGGTAGGTTCAGGGCGTGAGCGAGAAGACCCACCACGACAAGTTGCCCATCCGGATGCTGCACGACCGCGTACTCGTGCGGCAGGAGACCGGCGAGGGCGAGCGCCGCTCCGGCGGCGGCATCCTCATCCCCGCGACCGCGGCCGTGGGCCGGCGCCTCGCCTGGGCCGAGGTCGTCGCGGTCGGGCAGAACGTACGGACCGTGGAGCCGGGCGACCGGGTCCTGTTCGACCCGGAGGACCGGGCCGAGGTGGAGGTGCGCGGCATCGCGTACGTCCTGATGCGCGAACGCGACCTGCACGCGGTGGCGGCGGACCGCTTCGAGGGGGCGGAGGACTCGACGGGGCTGTACTTGTAGAGGGCGGCTGAGGGGCCGGCCACCCATCGCCGGCCCCTTCGACGTCACCGCGCCCTGCCGACGGGCCCCCGCCCACCCGAACTGCCATGCCGTGACGGCGACATGGCGTGGTCCGAAGGGTGGGGGGCCAGCGGGGCGTGCCGAGTCCCCCGTACACTGAACGGCACCGAGCGGCACGAGCAGGCGAAGTGTTCGCTTTGGGGCGGTCGTGGCGAAATAGGCGATACGCGCGGGTTTTAGGTGCCCGTGGGAGAAATCCCGTGTGGGTTCGAGTCCCACCGACCGCACACAGACATCGCATGGTGAAAGGCCCGGTCCGAGCAAGGGACGGGGCCTTTCGTGCAGCCTGCGTCAGCCCAGCAGTTCCCGCACCGCCGGTACCAGTGCGCGGAACGCCTTGCCCCGGTGGCTGATCGCGTTCTTCTCCTCGGGGGTCAGTTCCGCGCACGTTCGGGTCTCGCCCTCCGGCTGGAGGATCGGGTCGTAGCCGAAGCCGTTCGTGCCGGTGGGCTCGTGGCGGAGGGTGCCGCGGAGTTGGCCCTCGGCCACCCGTTCCGTGCCGTCGGGGAGGGCCAGGGCCGCCGCGCAGGCGAAGTGGGCGCCGCGGTGGGGCTCGTCGATGTCCGCGAGCTGGGCGAGGAGCAGGTCGAGGTTGGCCTTGTCGTCGCCGTGGCGGCCCGCCCAGCGGGCGGAGAAGATGCCGGGCGCGCCGTTCAGGACGTCGACGCACAGGCCGGAGTCGTCCGCCACCGCGGGCAGGCCCGTGGCCTTGGCCAGGGCGTGGGCCTTGAGGAGGGCGTTCTCGGCGAAGGTGACGCCGGTTTCCCTGACGTCGGGGATGTCGGGGTAGGCGTCCGCGCCGACCAGGTCGTGCGGGAGGCCCGCTTCGGCGAGGATCGCCCTGAGTTCGGTGATCTTTCCGGCGTTGCGCGTGGCGAGGATCAGGCGGGTCATGGGACCAGTATCCGTGGGCGGTGCGTGGCCGCGGCGCCCGCCTGCGGGGCTACGAGGACGTGCAGACCTTCGTCAGTTCGCCCGCCGCGTTCGTCACCGGGGCCACGTCGGGGGTCTTGTCGCCGTTCTTCATGGCGTCGCGGACACCCGTGACCGCCTTGTGCAGGTCGTCGACCGCCTTGTTGACGTCGACGTTGTCCGTCTTGTCGCTGATCTTGTCGAGGTTCTTCTCGATGGAGTCGAGGGCCTCATCCGTCTGCGTCGGGTCGTTCGCCGCGTTCTCGACGGCCTGCTGGAGGCCGGTGACGCTGTCGGCGATGGCGTCGGCGGTCTGGACGCAGTCGATGGCCTTGTTCACGGCGTCGCAGCCCGCGCTCGCGCCGATGGCGGCGAGGACGGCGACGGCCGCGAGAGCGGCGGTGGCGGTGCGTCGGCGGTGGCGCGCGGCCATGGAGCGGTTCCCTCTCCGTGGGTGGTGACGGTGGGGCGCGCGGTGTCGCGCGTGCGCCCCGCCCGGGTCACTCCTGAAAACGCCGTACCGCGCTACGCGGTTGCCTCCAGCGCCGCCCGCTGGATCGCGGTGAGCTGTTCGCAGCCCGCCATCGCGAGGTCGAGGAGGGCGTTCAGTTCCCCACGGTCGAAGGGTGTCGCCTCCGCCGTGCCCTGGACCTCGACGAAACGGCCGTCGCCGGTGCAGACGACGTTCATGTCGGTCTCCGCGCGGACGTCCTCCTCGTAGCAGAGGTCGAGGAGCGGCACGCCGGCCACGATGCCTACGGAGACGGCGGAGACGGTGCCGGTCAGCGGCTGCCGGGTGGCCTTGACGAGCTTCCTGCGCTGCGCCCAGGCGACGGCGTCGGCGAGCGCCACGTAGGCGCCGGTGATGGCGGCGGTGCGGGTGCCGCCGTCGGCCTGGAGGACGTCGCAGTCGAGGACGACGGTGTTCTCGCCGAGCGACTTGGTGTCGACGACGGCGCGCAGGGAGCGGCCGATGAGGCGGCTGATCTCGTGCGTGCGGCCGCCGATCCTGCCCTTGACCGACTCGCGGTCGCCGCGAGTGTTGGTGGAGCGGGGCAGCATGGCGTACTCCGCGGTGACCCAGCCCTCTCCGCTGCCCTTGCGCCAGCGCGGCACGCCCTCGGTGACGGAGGCGGTGCAGAGGACCTTCGTGTCGCCGAAGGAGACGAGGACGGAGCCCTCGGCGTGCTTGCTCCAGCCGCGCTCGATGGTGACCGGGCGGAGCTGTTCGGGGGTACGGCCGTCGATTCGAGACATGGCGCCGAGCCTATCCGCAACTGCGTCAGGGGCCTCTCCCACGGTGGGAGAGGCCCCTGGCCACCTGCGCCCGCGCACTGGTGTGTGAGTCGGCGGGCTCACATCATGTCTTCGATCTCCGCGGCGATCGGGTCGGCGTCGGTGCCGATGACGACCTGGATGGCGGTACCCATCTTGACGACGCCGTGAGCGCCGGCGGCCTTCAGTGCGGCCTCGTCGACCAGCGAGGCGTCGTGGACCTCGGTGCGGAGCCGGGTGATGCAGCCCTCGATCTCGTCGATGTTGTCGATGCCGCCGAGCCCGGCAACGATCTTCTCAGCCTTGCTGGCCATGTCCCTACTCCCTGAGCCGAACCGCTGTGTCGAAAGCTGGTCTACACCACCCCGGGAACGGCCGCAAAGCGCCGGGGGGAACAGCGCGCCCGTCTACGTGGCCTTTATCACGAGTGCGGCATTTGCCCCCAGTCTGTCCGAGGCCACAGAATTCATGGGTTCCTTATCCCGCCTTCACCGTGCTACAACAGGTCTACACCACAGGTGGTGTAGACCACACGGGGCTGTTTCACCCCGTTCCACTCCCCCTTCCCGTCCCCCGGCAGCCCCGGCACATGGAGGAAGTATGAGCACCGCCACCGCGACAACGGCGGCCCCCGCGAAGAAGCGGGGTTCCGGTCTGTTCCAGGGCCTGCAGAAGGTCGGCCGCAGCCTGCAGCTCCCGATCGCCGTGCTGCCGGCGGCGGGCATCCTGCTCCGGCTGGGCCAGCCCGACGTGTTCGGCGACGACGGACTCGGCTGGCACAAGGTCGCGTCCGTCTTCGCGACCGCGGGCGGCGCCGTGTTCGACAACCTGCCCCTGCTCTTCTGCGTCGGCGTCGCGATCGGCTTCGCCAAGAAGTCGGACGGCTCCACCGCGCTCGCGGCCCTGGTCGGCTTCCTCGTCTACAGCAACGTCCTCAAGGCGTTCCCGCTGAGCGAGCAGCACATCGAGAACGGCAAGATAGTCGAGGCGACGTACAACAACCCGGGCGTCCTCGGCGGCATCCTCCTGGGTCTGCTGTCCGCCGTGCTGTGGCAGCGGTTCCACCGCACCAAGCTGGTGGACTGGCTCGGCTTCTTCAACGGCCGCCGGCTCGTCCCGATCATCATGGCGTTCGTCGGCACGCTCTTCGGCGTCTTCTTCGGCCTGGTCTGGAAGCCGATCGGTGACGGCATCTCCGACGTGGGCAAGTGGATCACCGGTCTCGGCGCCGTGGGCGCGGGTCTGTTCGGTCTGATCAACCGCGCGCTGATCCCGGTCGGCATGCACCAGTTCGTGAACGCCGTCTCCTGGTTCCAGATCGGTGACTACAAGAACTCCGCGGGCGTCATCGTGCACGGCGACCTGAACCGCTTCTTCGCCGGCGACCCGACCGCCGGACAGTTCATGTCGGGCTTCTTCCCGATCATGATGTTCGGTCTGCCGGCCGCCGCGCTCGCCATCGCGCACACCGCCCGCCCCGAGCGCCGCAAGGCCGTCATGGGTCTGATGATCTCGGTCGCGCTGACGTCCTTCGTCACCGGTGTCACCGAGCCGATCGAGTTCTCGTTCATGTTCATCGCGCCGGTGCTGTACGGGATCCACGCGGTCCTCACCGCGCTGTCCATGGCGATCACCTGGGCGCTCGGCGTCCACGCCGGCTTCACGTTCTCGGCCGGCGCGATCGACTACCTGCTGAACTGGAACCTCGCCACCAAGCCCTGGCTGATCATCCCGATCGGCCTGGTGTTCGCGGCGATCTACTACTTCGTCTTCCGGTTCGCCATCGTCAAGTTCAACCTCACCACCCCGGGCCGCGAGCCCGAGGAGGAGATCGAGGACCTGACCAAGGCCTGACCCCCATACGTACGAGGGCCCCGGAACCACGCTGGTTCCGGGGCCCTCGTACGTATGGGGGCGGCTAGAGCTCGTACGTCGCCCGTGGCTCCGCCAGTTCGACCGGTCCCGGGTAGACCGCGCGGGCGTCCGTCAGGTTGACCTGGGGGTCGGTCCACGGCGGGATGTGGGTGAGGACGAGGCGGCGGGCCCGGGCGCGGGTGGCGGTCTCGCCCGCCTCACGGCCGTTCAGATGGAGGTTGGGAATGTCCTCCTTGCCGTGGGTGAACGCGGCCTCGCACAGGAACAGGTCGGCGTCGCGCGCGAGTTCGTCCAGCGCCTCGCTCACACCGGTGTCGCCCGAGTAGGTGAGCGACCTGCCGCCGTGCTCGATCCGGATGCCGTACGCCTCCACCGGGTGGCGTACGCGTTCCGTGTGCACGGTGAACGGGCCGATCTCGAACGTGCCCGGTTTGACCGTGTGGAAGTCGAAGACCTCGCTCATCGAGGAGGCCGAGGGTGTGTCGCCGTAGGCGGTGGTCAGGCGCTGTTCGGTGCCCTCCGGGCCGTAGACCGGGATGGGGGCGCAGCGGCCGCCGTCGTGGCGGTAGTAGCGCGCGACGAAGTAGGCGAGCATGTCGATGCAGTGGTCGGCGTGCAGATGGCTCAGGAAGATGGCGTCAAGGTCGTAGAGACCGCAGTGGCGCTGCAACTCGCCCAGGGCGCCGTTGCCCATGTCGAGCAGCAGCCGGAAGCCGTCGGCCTCGACGAGGTAGCTCGAGCAGGCCGATTCCGCGGACGGAAACGACCCCGAGCAGCCGACGACGGTGAGCTTCATAGAGCTGGAACCTCCGTGGCGGGACGTGCGCAAGGCAGGGGCGGGGAACGGTGACGGGGGTCGTGCGGTCCGTCGAGCGTAAGGCGCAAAAGGGCGGGTCGCTCCTCCGCCAGGGGCCGTTGTGGGGGAACTCACCTGTGGTGTCACCGGTTCGGCTGGAACAACGGCGCGCGCGGCACACCGTACGGCGCACCGGAGTTGCGAAGGGCGCGCAGTGATGCGGACGCGCCGGTACCGTCGTCCGTATGGACACGTCGTGGTGGCTCGCGCTGGCGGCCGTGGTGCTGCTCGCGCTGGTCGCGACGCTGGTGGACGGATGGGGGCGCGGGCGGCGTCACCGTGCCGCGGCCGCGCGTCCGCCGGGGCGTGCCCGGGTTCATCCGCGGCCGGCCGAGATCTGGTGGGCGAGCGTTCCCTACGGGGACCGGCCGGGCGGCAAGGAGTGGCCGTGCCTGGTGCTGACGGTGCGCGGGGACAGCGCGACGGTCGCGCGGATCACCAGTCGGTACCGCGACGAGCGGACGGGCGTGATCCCGCTCCCGCCGGGGTCGGTCGGCGACGTTCAGGGGCGGCCCAGCTTCCTGGAGACGGACGAGCTGCGGGACGTGCCGCTGTGGGACTTCCGGCGCCGGGTGGGGGTGGTGGACCCCGCGCTGTGGGACCAGGTGCGGTACCTGGCGGGATGAGCGTGTTCATGGCGGCCCTCATGGCTTGGTCACCGCGACCGTGACGCTCCACCGCTGGATGCCGAGGCACGACGTCTGGCCGGGGCGCTTCGCGCACAGCGGGCGGGTGGCGGTCAGCTGTGCGGTGCCCGGACCGACGGCGTCGAAGGCGGCCACGGCGTCGCCCGGCTGAACGACGAAACCGGCGTTGGCCGCCTTCAGCGCCGCGCCGGTGGCGGTGACCGGGGTCCAGGGGCGGTCCTTGGTGCCGTCCAGGGTGAGGCGGAGCTGTCCGCCGGTGGTCAGGCACACGGTGTGGCCGGTGTCGGCGGCGGTGAGCTGGACGTGAGGGGTGCAGTCGGTGGGGGTGGCCGTGGGGGACGGTGCCCCGGAGGAGGGCGCCGAGGGGGAGGCCGACGGGGACGCCGATCCGGACGTGGGCGCCGAGGCCGACCCGGACACCGACGGGGACGGCGACACCGCGCCGCTACCGGCCGCTCCCGGCCCACTGTGCGTGCCGCAGCCCGCGAGGAGGAGCGCCGCTGCCGCGACGGCGATGACAGTGGTCCGCTGAGCGGTGGTACGGCGCATGGGGGCCGCCTCTCGTTACTCGTGCCCGTGTGTGCCGATGTGACGTTTCTCCAGCGCATCAGGATCCCCACGCGCTCGCAAACGGGCCCCGGCCCACACGCCCGGCCGGGGCCCCTTCGTGCACAGGTGCGTCAGCTAGTCGTCAGGGCGGTGTCGTCGATGACGAAGCTGGTCTGCAGCGAGGAGTCCTCCACGCCGCTGAACTTCAGGGTGACCGTGGACCCCGCGAACGAGGACAGGTCGAAGGACTTCTGGGTGTAACCGGAGGCCGCGTTGACGTTCGAGTACGTCGCCAGCGTGGTCGACCCGGCGGTCACCGTCAGCTTGTCGTACGCGGTGCTGCCGGACTCCGCGGTGTCGATGTGCAGGTAGAAGGTCAGCGTGGCCTTGCAGCCGGACGGGATGGTCACCGACTGGGACAGCGTGTCGGTGTGCGAGGAGCCGTACCCGTCGAGCCAGGCGTAGTAGGAGCCGCTGTGCGCCGCCTCACCGCTGTCGTTGGTGATCACGCCGCTGGAGGCGCTCCAGGTGGTGTTGCCCGACTCGAAGCCCGGGTTGCCGAGCAGCTGCGCCGAGGAGCAGGTGCCGCCGGAGGAGCCGACCGTCCAGGTGAAGGAGGTCGAGCCGGAGGCGCCGGTTGCGTCCTTGGCGGTGACGCTCACGCTGTAGGTGCCCGCGGTGGAGGCGGTGCCGGAGATCAGGCCGGTCGAGCTGTTGATCGACAGGCCGGTGGGCAGTCCGGTGGCGCTGTAGGTGAGGGTGGCGCCCGCGCTGTCCGTCGCCTTGATCTGCAGGCTGACCGAGCTGCCGGTCGTGGTGGACTGGTTGCCCGGGTTGGTGACGGTCACCGTGTTGCCGGTGCTGCCGCCGGAGGAGAAGGCGCTCGTGCCGTTGGGGGTGCCCCAGCCGGTCGGGCCGTCGTAGCCGGTGCGCGCGGTGCAGAAGTACGAGGTCGAGCAGGAGCCGTTGCTGCCGCTGGTGACGTCGTACAGGTTGCTCGTGTGGGAGTAGGGGTACTTCGCCGGGTAGTCGCTGGAACCCGGGGTGCCCGCGAGGGCGTAGACGCCGGCGATGATCGGGGCGGAGGCGCTGGTGCCGCCGTAGACGGCCCAGCCGGAGCCGCCGTAGGTGTCGTAGACCGCCACGCCGGTGGCCGGGTCGGCGACCGCGGAGACGTCGGCCTCCATGCGCTTGGAGCAGCCGGTGTCGGTCTGCCAGCTCGGCTTCGGGTCGTAGGCGGAGCAGCCGGAGCCGGTGCCCTCGGTGGAGCTGGTGTTCCACACGGACTCGGTCCAGCCACGGGAGTTGGACGACGTGCTCAGCGCGGTCCCGCCGACGGCGGTGACGTACTGGGAGGTCGCCGGGTACTCGGCGCCGTAGCCGGAGTCGCCCGCGGAGACGGTGATCGCGACACCCGGGTGCTTGAAGTACGAGGTGTCCTCGCTGGTCTGGGAGGAGGACTCGGAGCCGCCCCAGCTGTTGGAGACGAACTTGGCGCCCAGCGAGACGGCCTCGTTCTCGGCGATGCCGAGGTCGGTGTCGTTGGCGGAGTTGGCCTCGACGAGGATGATGTTGCAGTTGGGGCAGACGGCGCTGACCATGTCGATGTCGAGCGCCTCCTCACCGGCCCACCCGGAGTCGTTCGTGGGCAGCGAGGTGGTCGAACCGGTCTGGCTGACCTGCTTGAAGCAGCCGTTGGCCTTGGTGCACGCCGACAGGCCGTACGTCGAGCGGTAGGTGGCCAGGTCCGACTCGGCGTTGGGGTCGTTGTAGGCGTCGACGACGGCGACGGTCAGGCCGGAGCCGCCGGTCGAGGGAAGGTTGTAGGCGCTGTGCAGGTTGGCCGGGCTCAGGCCGGAGGGCGCGGCGGCCGCGAGCGCGGAGGCCAGGCGCTGCCTGACGTCGGTGCGGCGCTGGGCGAAGCAGGACGCCTGGCCGGGCTTCGCGGTGGCGCACAGGTGCTGGGTCGGGACCTTCTGACCGGCCTTGCCGGTCGAGTGGACGGTCTGCCGCTGGGGGTCGGTCAGCGCCTTGGCGTTCTGGGACGTGCGGGTGGTGTGCGCGGTGGCGGCGGGCGCGCTCTGCGCGCCCGCGGACGGGGCCGCCAGGAACCCGGCGACGGTGAGGGTGAGGGCCGGGACGGTGGCGGTCAGGAGTCTTCGAAGACTCCGGCGCCGCTTGTTCGGGCGTGACTCACGCATGGGGGTGTTGCCTCCATCGGTCGAGGCCGGCACCGCGCGGGCCTGGGTGGGGCCGGACGCGGACCACAGCCGGAAGTGGGGATTCACGAGCTGAGTGGCAGGCTGTGACGCGCGTAGCGGCGGTGGGACGCACGTCATGGGCATGACACTTGGAACACCCTGCGATGCCGATGAGCGTGACATTGACAGGACGGGCAGAACGTAGCTCCGTCCGCCTCCGAAAGGTTCCCCCCGGCGAAGATCTTTGCCGCGCCGTAAGCAACGCTTAGCCCCCTCATAGGAGGGGGTTGGCGCATTGATGGAGGGACGGGCCGCGGGGGCGTTAGGCCCAGAGCTGGCCCTGGAGCGTCTCGATGGCCTCTTCCGTGGTGGCGGCCGTGTAGACGCCGGTCGACAGGTACTTCCAGCCGCCGTCGGCCACGACGAAGACGATGTCGGCGCTCTCGCCCGCCTTGACGGCCTTCCTGCCGACGCCGATCGCGGCGTGCAGCGCGGCGCCGGTGGAGATGCCCGCGAAGATGCCCTCCTGCTGGAGCAGTTCACGGGTCCGGGTCACCGCGTCCGCCGAGCCGACGGAGAAGCGGCTGGTGAGGACGGAGGCGTCGTACAGCTCCGGCACGAAGCCCTCGTCGAGGTTGCGCAGGCCGTACACCAGGTCGTCGTAGCGCGGTTCGGCGGCGACGATCTGCACGTCCGGCTTGTTCTCACGCAGGTAGCGGCCCACGCCCATCAGGGTGCCCGTGGTGCCGAGCCCGGCCACGAAGTGCGTGATGGACGGCAGGTCGGCGAGGATCTCGGGGCCGGTCGTCGCGTAGTGCGCCCCCGCGTTGTCCGGGTTGCCGTACTGGTAGAGCATCACCCAGTCCGGGTGCTCGGCCGCCAGCTCCTTGGCGACGCGTACGGCGGTGTTGGAGCCGCCCGCCGCCGGGCTGGAGATGATCTCGGCACCCCACATGGCGAGCAGCTCCCGGCGCTCCTGCGAGGTGTTCTCGGGCATCACGCACACCATGCGGTAGCCCTTGAGCTTGGCCGCCATGGCCAGGGAGATACCGGTGTTGCCCGAGGTGGGCTCGAGGATCGTGCAGCCGGGGGTGAGGCGGCCGTCCTTCTCCGCCTGCTCGATCATGTGCAGCGCGGGCCGGTCCTTGACCGAGCCGGTCGGGTTGCGGTCCTCCAGCTTGGCCCAGATCCGGACGTCGGGGGACGGCGACAGCCGCGGCAGGCGCACCAGGGGGGTGTTGCCCACCGCGGCCAGCGGGGAGTCGTAGCGCATCGGTGATCAGCGACCGTCGGGCTCAGGCCATGCCGCCGGCGACGGCCGGCAGGATCGTCACGTTGTCGCCGTCGGCGACCTTGGTGTTGATGCCGTCGAGGAAGCGGACGTCCTCGTCGTTCAGGTAGACGTTCACGAAGCGGCGCAGCTCGCCGCCGTCCACGATGCGGGCCTGGATGCCCGGGTGCCGGGTCTCGAGGTCGGCGAACAGGTCGGCGAGGGTCTCCCCGGTGCCTTCCACCGCCTTCTGGCCGTCGGTGTACTGGCGGAGGATGGTCGGGATGCGGACCTCGATGGCCATGGTTGCGGGCTCCTGTCGGAAGGATGGCGGGTCGGAGAGCGCGCGGCGGCGCGAGAGCGTGGTGGTACGCGGGTCGGGCGCCGCGGCTCACGGCCGTACGGCGGCAGGGACAGCGTCAACAGATGGCGCTGGCGAGCCTGCACAGGTCGACGTGCAGCCGCGCCACGAGCAGCGCGCCCGGCGTCTTGTCGCTCACGTCGTTCAGAACCATGCGCTCATCGTAACGATTCCCGGCCGGGGCCCCGGAGTGTGATCTCGCTGTTCGGACAGATTTCATCCGAGGCGCGAGATGGGAGGTCGGCCACAGGTATCAGTGGCGGACGACCACCGGATCAGTACGACTCCACGATCTTGACCTCTTCCTCCGTGACCTCGCCCTCCACGATCCGGAACGAGCGGAACTGGAAGGGGCCCGCGTCGTCGGTGTCGGCGGTGGAGACCAGGACGTAGTGGGCGCCGGGCTCGTTGGCGTAGGAGATGTCCGTGCGGGACGGGTAGGCCTCGGTCGCGGTGTGGGAGTGGTAGATGACCACCGGGTCCTCGTCGCGGTCGTCCAGTTCCCGGTAGAGCTTGAGCAGGTCGCCGGAGTCGAACTCGTAGAACGTGGGCGAGCGGGCCGCGTTCAGCATCGGGACGAAGCGCTCGGGGCGGTCCGAGCCGGCCGGGCCGGCGATGACGCCGCACGCCTCGTCGGGGTGGTCCTGGCGTGCGTGCGCGACGATCCGGTCGACGAGGGCCTGGGTGATGGTCAGCATGACGGTCAGCATAAACAGAGGGGCCGTCCCGTACCGAGGGGTGGTACGGGACGGCCCACATGGTGAGCTACGCGTGAGCCAGGAGACTCACGGGAGACTCAGCGGACCTTCTCCAGCTCCTGCTCGCGGCGCTGGGTGACCTGCGGGTTGCGGGCCTTCAGCACCGCCCAGCCGACGGCCAGGGCGGCCGCCCAGACCGCCATCACGTACAGGCAGACGCGGGAGTCGGCGTCGTAGGCGATCAGGCAGGTGACGAAGAGCAGGAACACGATGGCGATCCAGCTGCACACCGCGCCGCCCGGCGCCGGGAAGGAGGAGGCGGGCAGCCGGCCCGCGTCCACCGCGCGGCGGTACAGGACGTGGCTGATCAGGATCATCAGCCAGGTCCAGATGCCGGCCGCGGTGGCCACCGAGGTGACGTAGCCGAACGCCTTCTCCGGAACGACGTAGTTGAGGACCACGCCGATGCCCATGAAGGCGACCGAGACCGTGATGCCGAGGGCCGGGGTCTTCGAGGCGGACAGCTTGCTGAAGACGCGGGGGGCCTCGCCGTTGTCCGCGAGGGTGCGCAGCATGCGGCCCGTGGAGTACATGCCCGAGTTGCAGGACGACAGGGCCGCGGTGAGCACCACGAAGTTGACGATGCCCGCGCCGGCCGGGATGCCGATGACCGCGAACGCCTTCACGAAGGGGCTGACGCCCGCCGCGAACTCGGTCCACTTCACCACGCACAGGATCACGGTGAGGGCGCCGACGTAGAACAGGGCGATGCGCCAGGGCAGCGTGTTGATCGCCTTGGGGAGGGTCTTCTCCGGGTCCTCGGACTCGCCCGCGGTCACACCGACCAGCTCGACGGCGAGGTAGGCGAACATGACGCCCTGCAGGGTCATCAGGGAAGAGCCGATGCCCTTGGGGAAGAAGCCGTCGAACTGCCAGAGGTTGGAGACCGCGGCGGTGTCACCGGCCGCGCTGAAGCCGAAGGTCAGCACGCCGAGACCGATGACGATCATGCCGATCAGCGCGGTGACCTTGACCATCGAGAACCAGAACTCGATCTCGCCGAACAGCTTCACCGAGATCAGGTTGGCCACGAACAGGACCACCAGGAAGACCAGCGCCGTCACCCACTGCGGGATCGACGGGAACCAGTAGTGGACGTAGATCGCGGCGGCCGTCAGCTCGGCCATGCCGGTCACGACCCACATCAGCCAGTACGTCCAGCCGGTGAAGTAGCCGAAGAACGGGCCGAGGAACTCGCGGGAGTACTCCGCGAAGGAACCCGACACCGGGCGGTACAGAAGCAGCTCGCCGAGCGCCCGCATGATGAAGAAGATGATCACGCCGGCGAGGGCGTACATGAGGATCAGGCTGGGCCCGGCCTTGGCGATGTTCGCCCCCGCGCCCAGGAACAGGCCGACGCCGATGGCGCCGCCGATCGCGATCATCTGGACCTGACGGCTGCCGAGCCCGCGCTCGTACCCCTCCTCAGGGGTGTTCTCCTTCTCGACCTGCGCTGAGGTCATGTGTGGTGCGCCTTTCTCCATGCCGACCCGGGCCTCTCGTCGGCCGCGGATCGTCTCGATCCCCCCGGATTGATGGAGCGAGCGGGCTCGGGCTTTCCCGGGTCCGCTCATGCCTGGCCGACGGTCGTCGGCTCGGTGGCGCACCCGGCGCAACATGGGTGGTGTTCGCCGGGCGGTCGTGAAGATTTATCACGACCGCAACACTGATCACCTGGACGCGGTGTGGCGCAGCACACAGCAAGAAGCGGACAAAGTACGCACGAACGGCCCATACATGGCCGCAATGGTGACGCGATCGTTATCCGGATTTGAGCGTCCGCTGAGCGAACACAAAATCCACACAGGTCAGGGCATAAGGGTGGTCACGAGCGTCTCCTGGAGACCACCGAGCCACAGATACGCCATCACCATCGGCTTGCGCGGGTCCTCGTCCGGCAGCCGGTACAGCTCGTCGGTGTCGTCCTCGTCGGCGACCTCGAGCCGGGAGCCGATCGCGAGGCGCAGGTCGTTCAGGGCGCCGAGCCACTGCTCGCATTCCTCGCGCGACAGCTTCAGCACCCCGCCCTCCCGGCTCGCCGAGGTCAGCGCGTCCAGGGTGCGGATCACCGCCAGGGCGTTCTCGCGCTTGCGGGCACGCAGGTCGTTCTCGGTGAAGCGGCGGAACTCGGCGGAGTGGGCGCGCAACTCCTCGGCCTGATCGGGCGAGACGGACTCGCTGCCCGGGTCGCCGTACGCGTCCGGGAACAGCCGGCGCAGCACCGGGTCGGCGGGCGGCTCGCTCGGTCCCTCCGCGAAGAGCTCGGCGAGCGGGTCCTCGGGGGCGTCCTCGGCGGGGCCGGGCCCGATGAGTTCCAGCAGCTGTACGGCCAGTGACCGGATGATGGAGATCTCGACGTCGTCGAGGGCGACGGCCGCGCCGCCGCCGGGGAGCGGTTCGAAGTGTCCTGACATGAAGGGAGGTCGCTACTTCCGGTCCTGCTGGAGGGTGGCCCACAAGCCGTAGCCGTGCATCGCCTGCACGTCGCGTTCCATCTCCTCGCGACTACCGCTGGAGACGACCGCCCGGCCCTTGTGGTGGACGTCGAGCATGAGCTTGGTGGCCTTGTCCTTGGAATAGCCGAAGTACGTCTGGAAGACGTACGTCACGTAGCTCATGAGGTTGACCGGGTCGTTGTGGACGATCGTGACCCAGGGGACGTCGGGCTCGGGTACGGCGAACTCTTCCTCCGCCGACTGCGTTCGTTCGATCTCTACGGGAGCGGGTGACGTCACAAGCCCCATGCTGCCACCCGAGGGGGGTGGTCGCACAAACGGACACCTCCGCCCGACCCGTAAATCGTCAGACTGACGAGATGAGGAGTACGATCGGCCGTCGCAGGCACTTGTAGCACCGATGGGTGCACCCGAAGAGTCGTGTGTGAGGAGAGCTTTGGTGGGCGTAGCGGACCTTGGGCTGCCCGAAGAAGAAGGGCGCGAAGCGCTTCCTCATAAGGACGGCGGTGGGCGACGGGTGGGCGTTCCCTCGACGGCGCTCTTCACCGACCACTACGAGCTGACGATGCTGCAGGCCGCCCTCAGGGCGGCCACCGCCGAGCGGCACTCCGTCTTCGAGGTCTTCACCCGGCGGCTGCCCGACGGCCGCCGCTACGGCGTGGTGGCCGGTACCGGGCGTGTCCTGGACGCGGTGGAGAACTTCCGCTTCGACGCGGGCGTCCTCGGCTTCCTGCGCGAGCGCCGGGTCGTCGACGACGAGACGCTGGACTGGCTCGCCGGCTATCGCTTCAGCGGCGACATCTGGGGCTACCCGGAGGGCGAGGTGTACTTCCCCGGCTCGCCGATCATGCGGGTCGAGGGGTCCTTCGCCGAGTGCGTGCTCCTGGAGACCGTCATCCTCTCCATCCTCAACCACGACTCGGCCGTCGCGGCCGCCGCCTCCCGCATGGCCTCCGCCGCCGGGGGCCGGCCGCTGATCGAGATGGGCGCCCGGCGCACCCACGAGCTGGCCGCCGTGGCCGCCTCCCGCGCCGCCTACATCGGCGGCTTCACCACCACCTCCGACCTGGCGGCCGGGTTCCGGTACGGCATTCCCACGGTCGGGACGTCCGCGCACGCTTTCACGCTGCTGCACGACAGCGAGCGGGACGCCTTCCGGGCCCAGGTGGACTCGCTGGGCCGGGGCACCACGCTGCTCGTGGACACCTACGACGTCACGGAGGCCGTCCGGCTGGCCGTCGAGGTGGCCGGGCCCGAGCTGGGTGCCGTGCGCATCGACTCGGGCGACCTGCTGTTGGTCGCGCACCGGGTGCGGCAGCAACTGGACGCGCTGGGCGCCACCCGAACGAAGATCATCGTGACCTCGGACCTGGACGAGTACGCCATCGCCTCGCTGGCGGCGGCGCCCGTGGACGCCTACGGCGTGGGCACGCGGCTGGTGACGGGCTCCGGGCACCCGACCTGCTCGATGGTCTACAAGCTGGTCGCACGCGCCGAGTCGGCGGACCCGAAGGCGCCGCTGGTGCCGGTGGCGAAGAAGTCGACCGGCGGCAAGACGTCCGTCGGCGGGCGCAAGTGGGCGGCGCGGCGGCTGGACGAGCACGGGGTGGCCGAGGCCGAGGTGGTCGGCATCGGGCCGGTGCCGGACGAGCTGGCGGACCGGCAGCTGCTGGTGCAGCTGGTCAAGGGGGGCGAGGTCATCTCCCGGGAGCCGCTGGACGTCGTCCGCGACCGGCACGCGGCCGCCCGCGGCAACCTGCCGCTGTCGGCGACGCAGCTGTCGCGCGGGGAGCCGGTGATCCCGACCGAGTACGTGTGACGCGTCGCTGTTGACGCGCCGGGGGGACCATGGAGGGAGGGGCCGGGTGCGGCTTCGACCGCTGTTCGCCTGAGGGCGCATGAGCGGACGACGGGCGGGAATGCAACGGCAACGCACCCCGCGCACCCGGCCGACCGCCCGATGCCCTCTCCCGCCCGGTCCCCGAAGTCTCTAGGCTCGGTAGGTCATGTAGTTCACGGACGGCCGGGCCCGCACCCTCCACACCCGAACCGCTGCCAAGCCGAAGGACACCGACCATGCGCCGCGCCTTGATCGTCGTAGACGTGCAGAACGACTTCTGTGAGGGTGGCAGCCTCGCGGTGGCCGGGGGTGCCGATGTGGCCGCCGCGATCACCGAGCTGATCGGGCAGGCCCCCGCCGGGTACCGCCATGTGGTGGCCACTCGGGACCACCACATCGCCCCGGGCGGTCACTTCGCCGACAATCCCGACTACGTCCACTCGTGGCCCGCGCACTGCGTGGCGGGTACGGAGGGCGTGGGCTTCCACCCGAACTTCGCCCCGGCGGTCGCCTCCGGCGCGGTCGACGCCGTGTTCGACAAGGGGGCGTACTCGGCGGCGTACAGCGGGTTCGAGGGGGTCGACGAGAACGGGGTCGCGCTCGCGGACTGGTTGCGGGAGCGGGAGATCGACGACGTGGACGTGGTGGGGATCGCCACGGACCACTGCGTGCGCGCCACCGCGCTGGACGCGGTGCGCCAGGGCTTCCGTACGCAGGTCCTGCTGGACCTGACCGCCGGGGTGGCCGAGGAGACCACGGAGCGCGCGCTGGAGGAGCTCCGGGAGGCGGGCGTGGAGCTTTCCGGCAAGCCGGTGGTGTCCTGACACCCGCCGCGCCCCCGCGGCCGCGTCCCCTGCCTCCCGTGCGCCTCAGCGGGTCACGGCTGGGCCGTCCGTCTCAGCAGGGACCTGATCGGGTGCCACAGCTCGACCGACAGGTCCTGTGCCGCGGTGTCCGGGGCCGTGCGCCATATCAGGCCGTCGGGGTGGTGCAGGACCGCCGTGACCTCGTCCGGGGAGGGCGGGGCCGCGTTGCCGCGCAGGTAGACCGCGCGCAGGCCCAGGTTGCGCAGGCGCGTCAGGGCGCGGGCGCGGTTCTGGGCGTGGACCAGGACGCGGACCGAACCGGCGCCCGAACCCGGGCTGGGCAGGTTCAGAGCCACCACCACACTGCCGTTCGGCAGCTTGCAGAAACCTCCTGCGGCCATACGCGTCATACCCCCGTGAGACCTGGTGTCAATAAGAGAGCCACAGCAGGCACCTAAACACGATCGGCCGTGACCCGCCAGAGGGTTGCGGCCGATCATGCGTTGACCTGCGAAAACAGTGTTCAGTTTGTGACCATCACCACTATGGGCGTGATCGTCCGGAGGTGTCCTACTTCGACGGAAGCACCGCCACCGTCAATACGCTGCCGTCCTTCGTCTGCCGCAGCAGC
Source organism: Streptomyces sp. NPDC107546 (assembly GCF_055639175.1). Classification (NCBI taxonomy): domain Bacteria; kingdom Bacillati; phylum Actinomycetota; class Actinomycetes; order Kitasatosporales; family Streptomycetaceae; genus Streptomyces; species Streptomyces sp. NPDC107546. The sequence continues at coordinate 289,811 of NZ_JBVKBA010000005.1, forward strand.
ATGATCTTCGTCCCGGCGTCCGGCACCTTCACCAGACAGATCTTGACTTGGACATGCCAAGTACATCAACGGGACGAGACGTTCGCTATACGAACGGACGTGAACGGCATAATCTCCCGTCAACGGGCGCGCGCACGTGTCCAGTTGCTGGAACGCATGACTCCGTGCGCCCCTTGTGCTTCGGCACCGTGGGTTAGGTCACGCTTACCAGCCGTTCCGCTCGGGCATGGTGGCGAATAGAGTCGGCGGCTGGAGCGCCGGAATGACGGCGGTTTGCCCTGTCGACACGTTGTCGTATCCGCGATTCCGTGGTTGTACGTCCAAGTGCTCCAGTTCTGTCCGCAGTTGTCCGCATCCTCCCCCATTACGAGAGGCACGGGGGGAGTCCCCCACCCCGAGGAATGGCCATGCCTCGTCCGAACGCCGCACAGCTCGCCTACGGTTCCTGCACCGTGATCTTCTCCACCCTCGCCATGCTGCTGCTGTCACAGACGAGTTCGGGCCTGGGGATCGCCGTGATCGCCCTGTCGGCGCTCGCACTCGGGCTGCTCGTCGCCGTGACGGTACCGCTGCCGAAGTCCGCACCGGCCGCCGCGGAGCGGCCCGCCGCGCGGCAGCACGCACCGGCGGGGCGCCCGACGGCGTCGGTCGGATCCACCGCGGCCCCCGAGTCCGTCCGGGAGACGGTGAAGCCCTGAACCGGGCGCGCGTACGCACAACTTCACACCGAGCACTCGAACCGGCGGGCCCGTGATGCACGGGCCCGCCGGTTCATGCGTACGCCACCGCCGTCTGTCAGACCGCCGTGCTGACCTCCACCGTCCTGGCCGCCTTGTCGTGCAGCCCCTGTTTGTAGGGCCGGTCGAAGAAGCTCCAGCCGCCGCAGATCGCGGTCCACACGCAGGCGCAGCAAAACGCGAACGGCAGCCACAGCACCAAGGCGCGGATCAGGGACGCCTGGAGGGAGGGTTTCGAGCCGTCGTCGAGGTTGGCCACGCGCATGTTCAGCAGCCTTTTGCCGAACGTCTGCCCGGTTCTGCTGATCAGGATCGTGTCGTAGGCCGTGTAGAGCACGGCCGCGATCACGGACTGGCCGAGGGACTTGCCGGTGTCGACCTTGGTGGCCTCGACGTTGTACTCGACGGTGTGGAACGCCCAGGACAGCAGCCAGACGACCACGCCGACGAGGATCATGTCGATGATCCTGGCGAGGACGCGCTTGCCGCTGTCGGCGAGCGGGGGCATACCGGCGAGGGGGTCGGCGCCGTCGTAGGGACCCTGCGGGCCCCCGCCGCCGTACGGGCCCCCGCCCTCGGGGCCACCTTCCCCGTACGGGCCGCCGCCCTCGGGGCCACCTTCCCCGTACGGGCCGCCGCCCTCGGGGCCACCACTGCCGTACGGGCCGCCGCCCTCGTCGGGGCCGCCCGGGTGGGGCGGGGGTGTGCCGTACGGGGGGCTGCCGCCGGGTGGTTCACCGCCGGAAGGGGGCTGTCCGTGGGGCGGCGGGCCACCGGGCGGGGGCTCGCCGGCGGGCGGCCGGCCGCCGGACGCGGCCCCACGACCGGGCGGTGGCCGGTCGGGGTCCGCGGCGTCTCCTCGGCCGGGGGGTGGCGGTTCGGTGCTCATGGCCCGAGTCGACCGCGAACCCTCCGGCTCCGCATCCCTACAGGTCCGTCCGGGTCAGCCGGCCACGAACGTGCGGGCGGCCTTGTCGTGCCAGCACTGGCGCCACGGGCGGTCGAACACGCACCACAGAACGCCGACCACGCCGACGACGAGCACACCGGGGACGCTGTAGACCAGCCAGCGGCGCAGGGCCTGGCCGAAGGTGGGCGGCTCGTGGGCCTCGATGTCCCGTACCTCCAGACCGCACACCTTCTTGCCCAGTGTGCGCCCCCACTTGGCGGTCGGCAGCGCCTCGTAGAGGACCCCGAAACCCAGCAGCACGGCGAGCACGATGGCGAGGTAGACCGACGTCGTGCCGTCGAGCAGCCAGACCGTGACGGTCTGCCCGGACAGCTTCGCCGAGTCGATCTTCCCGTTGATGTGGTCGATCGCCTTCGTGCCCAGCGGTACCGCGGCCACGCCCGTGACCGCCGCCAGGACCAGGGTGTCGAGCAGCCGCGCCGCGAGCCGCTTGCCGAGTCCCGCGGGGCGGGCCGCCGCCTGTGCCCGGGCGACCGCCTGGAACGGGTCGTCCACCGGTGGCTTCCAGGGCGCGACGGGCCGGTCGCCGCCGGGGCCCGGGCTCGCCAGCTGGTGCACCTGCTGCGCCCAGGAGGGCTGGCCGCCACCGGGGCCGCTGGTCAGGGGCGTGGCGACCGGCACGGCGGGCTGCTGCGGGGGCACCCCCGCCGCGGGCGCCGGGGCGGACGGCTGCTGCGGTGCCGGGACGGACGGCTGCTGCGGTGCCGGTACGGACGGCTGCTGCGGTGCCGGGACGGACGGCTGCTGCGGTGCCGGGACCGGGCTCGGGGCCTCCGGGTCCAGGCCCAGCGCCTGACGGGCCGCGGTCTGGGCGCTCGCCGGGCGCGCGGTGCCGGGCTGCGCCGCACCGGAGCCGGAACCGGCCGCCGTCGTGCCTCCGCCCTGCTCCCCCGTGCGCGGGGAGACCGCGCGGAACTTCATGGTGCCCTCGGAGGGGGCGGGTTCGTCGGTACCGGCGGTGCCCTCCGGGCGCGCCGGCCGGCGGAGCGCCGCCGTGCCGGGCGAGCCTGGGGAAGCCTCGGACCCGGACCCGGACCCGGACCCGGACCCGGCGGCCGGCAGCCGCGGGTCCGCGGCCTGCGCGGCGCCCCAGGACACCCGGCGGTCCTGCTCGCCACCGAAGCCGGACTGCTGGGAGCGGTCGGCACCCCAGGCCGGGGCGGGCTCCGGGTGGCCGTCGGCCTGGGCGCCGCGGTCGGGTTCGTCGACCGGGTCCTCGTCGAAGAAGTGCGGCCCGGTCTCCTCCACCGAGGGCTGCGCGGGGCGTGCGCCCGCCGGCGGGGAGAGCGGCTCGCCGTCGGTGGGAGCCGGCCGGCTGGTGCCCGGGACCCAGGAGACACCGTTCCAGTACCGGACATATCCGGGAATGGAGGGGTCCGGGTAGTAGCCTTCGCGGGGCCTGTCGTCGCCGGGTGCCGGGGTTGGGGCGCTCATGTCCGTCGTCCCGTATCTGCTCGGGGGGTCGTGTGAGGCTCCACATCTATCAGAAGTGCGCAGGCGGCATTGGCGGTCCGCCGGTACCCACCCCTTTCCGGGCGACACCGTGCACGCCCTTCACACGCCCTGAACACACCCCGAAAGAAGTGGGCCGAACGGGTCAGAACAGCTTGCCGGGGTTGAGGATGCCCAGCGGGTCGAAGACCTGTTTGACGGCCCGTTGCATCTCCACGCCCACCGGGCCGATCTCGCGCGCCAGCCACTCCTTCTTCAGGACGCCGACGCCGTGCTCGCCGGTGATCGTGCCGCCGAGTCGCAGGCCGAGGGCCATGATCTCGTCGAATGACTCGCGGGCGCGCCGGGACTCGTCGGGATCCTGGGCGTCGAAGCAGACGGTCGGGTGGGTGTTGCCGTCGCCGGCGTGGGCGCAGACGCCGATGGTGAGCTGGTACTTCTCGGCGATGCGCTCGACCCCCTCGAGCATCTCGCCGAGCCTGGAGCGGGGCACGCACACGTCGTCGATCATCGTGGTGCCCTTGACGGCCTCGAGCGCGGTGAGCGACAACCGCCGCGCCTGCAGCAGCAGTTCGGACTCGGCCGCGTCGTCGGCCGGTACGACCTGGGTGGCGCCCGCGGCCTCACACAGCGCGCCGACGGCGGCGAGGTCGGCGGCAGGGTCCGGGGTGTCGAAGGCGGCGAGGAGCAGCGCTTCGGTGCTCTCCGGCAGGCCCATGTGGGCGAGGGCGTTGACGGCCCTGAGGGTCGTACGGTCCATGAGTTCCAGGAGCGACGGCACATGCCCTCCCGCCATGATCCGGCACACCGCGTCGCAGGCGGCCGCCGCGGAGGCGAACTCGGCTGCCAGGACGAGCTGCCGGGGCGGCTGCGGCTTCAGCGCGAGGATCGCCCGTACGACGATGCCGAGGGAGCCCTCGGAGCCGACGAAGAGCCGGGTGAGGTCGTATCCGGCGACGCCCTTGGCGGTACGGCGGCCGGTGGACATCAGGCGTCCGTCGGCAAGGACGACGTCGAGGCCGAGGACGTACTCGGACGTCACTCCGTACTTCACGCAGCACAGGCCGCCGGAGGCCGTGCCGATGTTGCCGCCGATGGTGCACATCTCCCAGCTGGAGGGGTCCGGCGGGTAGCAGAGGCCGTGTTCGTTCACCGCGCGGGAGAGCGTGGCGTTGACGACGCCGGGTTCGACGACGGCGATACGGTCGACCGGGTCGATCTCCAGGATGCGGTTCATCCTGGTCAGCGAGAGCACGATGCAGCCGTCACAGGCGTTGGCCGCGCCGGACAGGCCGGTGCGGGCGCCCTGCGGGACGACGGGCACGCGCAGTTCGGTGGCGGTCCGCATGACGTGCTGGACCTGTTCGACGGTGCGGGGCAGCACGACCACGGCCGGGGTCCCGGCCGCGCAGAAGCTCGCCATGTCGTTCGCGTACGAGGCCGTGACGTCGGGGTCGGTCAGGACGGCCTCGGGCGGCAGGCCGGCCCGCAGGCGGTCGAGGAGGTTGCCGGTGACTTCGTCGCGCGGGGCTTCGATACGGCTCATGATCACAGCGTCGCACCGGGGGGCGGCGGTGGGAAGCCCGGAGCGCCCCTGGAGGAGCGCCGGGGGCCGGCGCTCCTCCAGGGACGGCTTCCGGGAGGCCTACAGGTTGCCGCGCTTGGCCTGCTCGCGCTCGATCGCCTCGAACAGGGCCTTGAAGTTGCCCTTGCCGAAGCCCATGGAGCCGTGGCGCTCGATGATCTCGAAGAAGACCGTCGGGCGGTCCTGGACCGGCTTGGTGAAGATCTGCAGCAGATAGCCGTCCTCGTCGCGGTCGGCGAGGATCTTCAGCTCGCGCAGGGTCTCGACGGGGACGCGGGTGTCGCCGACCCACTCGCCGAGGGTGTCGTAGTACGAGTCCGGGGTGTCGAGGAACTCCACGCCGGCCGCCCGCATGGTGCGGACCGTCCGCACGATGTCGTTGGTGTTGAGCGCGATGTGCTGGACGCCGGGACCGCCGTAGAACTCCAGGTACTCGTCGATCTGGGACTTCTTCTTGGCGACGGCGGGCTCGTTGATCGGGAACTTGACCTTGAGCGTGCCGTCGGCGACCACCTTGGACATCAGGGCGCTGTACTCGGTGGCGATGTCGTCGCCCACGAACTCCTTCATGTTCGTGAAGCCCATGACCTTGTTGTAGAACTCCACCCATTCGTTCATGCGGCCGAGTTCCACGTTGCCGACGCAGTGGTCGACGGCCTGGAAGGTGCGGTGGGCGGGCGGCTCGACGATCGGGTCGGCGGCGGCGTAGCCGGGCAGGTAGGGGCCGTCGTAGCCGGTGCGCTCGACCAGGGTGTGGCGGGTCTCGCCGTAGGTGGCGATCGCGGCGAGGACGACGGTGCCGTGGTCGTCCTTCAGCTCGTACGGCTCGGCGACGGAGCGGGCGCCGTGCTCGAGGGCGTACGCGTAGGCGGCGCGGGCGTCGGGGACCTCGATGGCGAGGTCGATCACGCCGTCGCCGTGCTCGGCCACGTGCTGGGCGAGGAAGTGGCCCCAGGTGGTGGTCGGCTTGATGACGGAGGTGAGGACGAAACGGGCTGAACCGTTCTCCAGGACGTAGCTGGCGGTCTCGCGGCTGCCGTTCTCCGGTCCGGAGTACGCCACGAGCCGCATGCCGAAGGCGGTGGAGTAGTAGTGGGCGGCCTGCTTGGCGTTGCCGACTGCGAAGACGACCGCGTCCATTCCCTTCACCGGGAAGGGGTCGGCCTCGCGCGCGGTGTCAGGGGCGTGGTGTGTGGTCTGCGTCATAGCGGCAGCCTCGCCCGGCTCCGCAAGGTGCGCAATAGTTTGCTTTCCGGCTGGGCAATCTGCCCAGTGAACAGCCCGGGTCGCCGGGCGTTCTGTACAGGATGACCATCGAGGAGCGCGGTATGGCGATCGATCATCTGGACGCCCGGCTCATCGTGCTGCTGGCGCGGGAGCCGCGCATCGGGGTGCTGGAGATGTCCCGGCGGCTCGGGGTGGCGCGCGGCACGGTCCAGGCGCGGCTGGACCGGTTGCAGGGGAACGGGGTCATCCGCGGCTTCGGCCCGGAGGTGGACCCGGCGGCGCTCGGCTACCCGGTCACGGCGTTCGCGACCCTGCAGATCCGCCAGGGCCAGGGCGCGGACGTTCGGGCCCATCTGGCGACGGTCCCGGAGGTCCTGGAGCTGCACACGACGACGGGCAGCGGCGACATGCTGTGCCGCCTGGTGGCCCGCTCGAACGCGGACCTGCAACGGGTGATCGACCGGGTGGTCGGCTTCGAGGGCATCGTCCGCGCCTCCACGGCGATCGTGATGGAGAACCCGGTGCCGCTGCGGGTGATCCCGTTGGTGGAACAGGCGGCACAGGACCGGGAGGAGGCCTGAGCGGTGGGGTCGAGCCCCACGACGGAGCGGTGGGACCGGGCCCTTGCGGTGCAGTGGTGGGATCAGGCCCCGTGCGCGGCCGGGTCCGCCGTGGCGCGCAGCACCGGGTCGTTGCGCAGCCGTACGAAGGTGACGAGCAGGGTCACCGCCTGCAGTACGGCGCACGCCCCGATGACGTCGGTCAGATACGGCGGTGGGGTGACGGCGAGCAGGATGCCCGCCACGGGGAAGGGCAGCAGCAGGAGCAGGATCGTCAGGGACAGCGTCGTGCCGAAGGTCGCGGGCGGGATGATCAGCGAGCGCAGCGTGCGCAGCACCACGGTGAGCCCTCCGTCGGCGGCCATGAAGAGGGCCACGAGGGCCGTGTAGCTGAGGTAGGAGGGGGCCTGCGGCACGGCGAGGCAGGCGGCGGACGCGACGGTCGCACTGATCACCCCCACCCCCCACAGGCCCAGCCGGTCGAGAGCGAACCGGCAGCAGGTGACCGCGACCAGCGTGGCGGCGGCGGCGACCGACCAGAGGGTACCGACGGCGGCCGGGGACCGGCCGAAGCGGCCCTCCACGAGGACGGGGCCGGCCGACTGCAACAGGCCGAGCGCCAGGTTGGAGCAGGCGAGGCCGGCCACGAGCCGCCGCAGGGAGGGCAGGGACCGCAGCGTCCGCCACCCTTCCCGCATGCCTCCGCTGCGTCCCTGTCCGCCCTGGCGCGCCGCACGCAGGGGCGTGGGAGGGGTCTGCAGGGCGAGGCTGGCGGACAGGAAGGACAGCACGCTCAGGCACGCGAGCATGCGGGTCGGCCCGGTCAGGAGCAGCACGCCGCCCAGGGCCGGGCCGACGAGGGTGGCCGTCTGGTCGATGCCGATCAGCACCGGCTGCACCTTGTGGGACCGTCCCTCGATGCGGCGGCCGACGATGGCGCCCACCGCCTCGTTGGCGATGAAGCTGAACTGGGTGAGGGCCCCGGTCACGGCGGCCAGTGCGATGACGGTGGCGGTCTCGGCCGTCCCCCGCGGCAGCATCACCAGCACGACGGCGGCGCCCGCGACCAGCAGGGCGCGGCTGAGCGAGGCGAGGAAGCACACGATCGCCGCGCCGCTGCGGTCCACCAGGTCACCCGCGAAACCGAAGGCGGCCACCCGGGGAATCCACTCCAGCGCGAAGGCCAGGCCGGTCAGGGACGCCGAGCCGGTGGTCGCCAGCACGGCGAGCGGCATGGCGTAGGTCGCCATCGAGTAGGCGAGCGCTTCGCAGGCGCGCGGCGCGTAGACCCGTCGGAACAGGCTGCCCGTGGGCACCGCGGCGTGCCGGCCGGCCGGCTGGATCTCGTACAGGGAGACGGTCACGAAGTGTGGGGCTTTCGGTGAGCGGGTGCACGGACGGACGGCCGGAGCGTTCCCCGCCGTTCAAGCGGACGAGGGTGCTTCAACCGTCTCGGGCATGGGCATGACACAGCGCTGGGTCACGGGGTACTCCGCTCGGAAACGGGAGCCGAAGACAGGCAAAGGCCGCGCCGACAGGCCTGGTTGAGGCGTTAACTACGGCGCGGTAACAAGATAGCGGAAGAGATCGCTCCCGCAGAGCCCCCGCGTTGCGTCGGTTGGCTCGGGGTTTCGTGTGCCGGTCCCCCGGGGCCGTCGACCGGTCCCTGAGGCCCTCGACCGGTCCCCGGGGGTTCGTCGACCGGTCCCTGGGGGCCACAGCACTAGCAGCTCGGGACCGAGTCCTTCGCCTTCTCGAGGGACACCAGGGCGTCGATGGCGCTCTTGAGGGTGGTCACCGGGACCAGGCGCAGGCCCTTGGGCAGTTCCGCCTTCGCGTCGGTGCACTCCGCCCTCGGGACCAGGAAGACCGTCGCGCCGTCGCGCTTGGCGGCCTGCGTCTTGAGGGCCACGCCACCCACCGGGCCGACCTGGCCCGAGGAGTCGATCGTGCCCGTACCGGCGATCGTGCGGCCGCCCGTGAGGTCGCCGCCCGTGCCGTTGCCGTTCAGCTTGTCGATGATGCCGAGGGTGAACAGCAGCCCCGCGCTGGGGCCGCCGACGTCCGCGAGTTTCAGCGTGACCCTCACGTTCTTGTCGCTGAGGCGCAGATACGACAGGGCCGCGCGGGTCGCCGCGTCCTGGGACTGCTTCATCTGCTCGGTGTTGTGCTGCTCGATCTCCTTGACCGTGTCGCCGCTCGGGTAGACCGCGTCGCGCGGCAGCACCGCGCGGTCCGTGCGGAACCAGCCGTCGACCACGTCACCGAGTGAGACCTGCGCGTCGGGGCCCGTCGCCTCGATGGTCGTCATCCGCAGCTGACCGGTCGTCGTGCGGGTGGGCGCCCCGTTGATCGTGATCACGGCGGTGCCCTTGTTCTCGCCCAGCACGTTCGCCGTCATGCCGGGCTGCGCCACGGCGAACGGCAGCGGCGCGAACACCGCCGTGGCGAGCAGGGCCACGACGGGCAGGGCGCAGACGGTGGCGGCCTTGGGGCGGGAGAGGCGAGAGAGCACGGGATCAATCTAACGCGGCGGCCACTTTTGGCCAGGTGCCGGTCAGGCCCCGGTTCTCGCTCAGGCCGTGTAGAGGTCCGCCCTTCCCGTCGTGAAGCGCCGTAGTGCGTCCGGCAGCGGTTCCACACCGATCCCGGGCGCGGACGGGACCCGCAGATGGCCGTCCTGAAGGACGAACGGCTCGGTGATGTCCTCCGCGAAGTAGCGGGCCGACGCCGAGGTGTCGCCCGGGAGCGTGAAGCCGGGCAGGGCCGCCAGGGCGAGGTTCGGCGCACGGCCGATGCCCGTCTCCAGCATGCCGCCGCACCACACCGGCACCCCGTGCGCGTGCGCCACGTCGTGCACACGCCGGGCCTCCGGATAGCCCCCCACCCGCGCGGGCTTGACGTTCACCACGCGGCAGGCGCCCATGGCGATCGCGGAGGCGGTGTCGCGGGCGTTGTGCAGGGACTCGTCCAGACAGACGGGCGTGGCCAGGCGCTGCTGGAGCCGGGCGTGGGCGTGCAGGTTGTTCTCCTCCAGCGGCTCCTCGATCAGCAGCAGCCCGAACTCGTCCAGCCGCCGCAGGTGCTCGGCGTCGGCGAGCGTGTACGCGGTGTTCGCGTCGACCTGGAGCGGCAGCGCGTCCCCGAACCGCTCGCGCACGGCCCGTACGGGCTCGAGGTCCCAGCCGGGCTCGATCTTCAGCTTGATGCGGACGTACCCCTCGGCCAGGTAGCGCTCGACGTCGTCCAGCAGCTCGGGCACGGAGTCCTTGATGCCGACCGACACGCCGGCCGGCACACGGTCCCGTACCGCCCCCAGGTAGGTCGCGAGCGGCATGCCGTGCGCGCGCAGCTCGGCGTCCAGGACCGCCGTCTCCAGCGCCGCCTTCGCCAGCTCGTGCCCCTTGACCTGCGCCAGGGCCGGGGCGAGCGCGGCCGTGGTCAGTCCCGGCAGGGCGGCGGCGCGCGGCAGCAGGAAGTCCCGCAGGACGATCTCGGCCCCGGCGACGAACTCGGAGCAGTAGCGCGGCTCGGGGTCGGCCGCGAACTCCGACCAGCCCTCGGCGGCGTCCGTGACGACGTGCAGCAGGAAGGTGTCCTTCGTGGTCATCGTGCCGAAGGAGGTGCGGAACGGGGTCACGAGCGGGATCGCCACATGGACGATCTCGACGCGTTCGAGCCTCATGCCGGGGATTCCTCCTCTCGGGTGAGCGTTCGGCTGAGCGTGTACCAGCCGTCCCGGGACATGCCCGTCGCCGTGAACCCCTCGGCGAAGGCCCCGGTGAAGACGTCGCGGACGGCGTGCCGCCAGCGCAGGGCGAGAGCGGGGTCGGCGGCGCGCAGGGCGACGATGTCGTCCGGTACACGGCACCACGCCTGCCGGCCGTCGTGGGAGCGGCGGGCGAGCGGGGCGCCGTCGGGGGCGAGGTGGGTGACGGGTGCGGCGGCGCGGTCGCCGCTCCCGCGCCCCTCGCGGGGCGCCGTCAGGTCCCAGGTCACCGTGAGCCGGTCGCTCTCGTCGCCCTCGTTCACGCCGTCGGCCATCGGGCCGTAGAAGTCGACCAGGTACTCGGTGCCCCTCGCGCCCAGCTTGACCAGGTTGAAGCGGGCGTTGCGGCCCACCAGCGGGTCGAACGTCCAGCGCAGGGTGCGCGCGCCGTGTTCCAGGAGCCAGCTGCGCTGCGCCTGCTTCACGGCGTGTCCGACGCCCCGGTCGGCCGCGGCCAGCAGGGAGTACGCGTCCGCGGACGCCGGCGGCCCGAAGACGGCGACGCAGGCCCCGGCGAGCCGGCCGCCGTCCAGGGTGTACGCCGCGTGCACGGCGCCGCCCGCGTGCGCCAGGCTGTGCATCACCTCGGCGGGCAGCGGCGGGGCCTGCCGGGGGGTCCGCCAGACGTCGCTGAAGAAGTCGGCAACGGCGGCGATACCGGTCACGTCGTGCACGGTGTGCACGGTGACCCCGGCCGCGCGGGCGGCGTGGTCGGCATCGTCCGTGTGGGTGCGTACGGATGGTCGGTCCGTCTCTGCAGTCATGACACGAGTGTCGAAGCAGTGGCGGACGTCGGCGTTGTGGAGACGGACAACGTACGCGTACGTTGCTGAGGGGATCGGCCAAACACCCGGGGACACTGCCATGGACGTCCGCACGCTCGGCGACCTGTTGGACGTCGTCGGCGAACCCTCCCTGCGCCTGCTCACCGCGCCCGCCGGGCCGACCGCGCCCGTCACCGAGGCGCTGCTCCACGACACTCACGCCCCGCTCCCGCGCACCCCGGGAGCCCTGCTGCTCGCGGTGGGCGTGGCGCCCCGGGCCGCCGGACCGCTGGTGCGGGCAGCGGCGGACGCCGGGATGACCGGCGTCGTCCTACGGGGCGAGGACGGGCCGGTCGCCGAGGCGGAGGCGGCCGGGGTCGCCCTGCTCTGCGTGGACGAGGACGCCGCCTGGCACCAGGTGCACCTGCTGCTGGCGTCGGCGCTGGCCGCGCGCCCGGCGGCCGGCGGCGGCGGGGACACACGCGGGGAGTTGTTCGCGCTGGCCGACGCGGTGGCGGCGGCCGTCGGCGGGGCCACCGCGATCGAGGACCCGGGGCAGCGGATCCTCGCCTACTCGACGGTTCCCGGGCAGGCCACGGACGAGGACCGCCGCCAGGGCATCCTCGGCCTGAGGGTGCCGGAGATCCCGGACAACGCCGAGCAGTACCGGACCGTCCTCGCGGCCCCCGGCCCGGTACGGCTGCCGGCTCTCGCGGGGGCGCTGCCACGGCTCGCCGTCGCCGTACGCGCCGGCGGCGAGACCCTCGGGTCCCTGTGGGTGGTGGACGACGGCCGGCTCGCACCCGACGCCGAGGAGGCGCTGGCGCGGGGAGCGTCCACGGCGGCCCTGCTCCTGCTGCGGGCGCGTGCCGCGCGCGAACTGGCCCGGCACCAGGACGGCGCCCTGCTGCGCCGCGTCCTCGACGGCACCGCCGACCCGGCCGCCGCCCACCGGCTGGGGCTCCAGGCCGTACGGGTCGCGGCGTTCGTCCTGGACTCCGACTCCACGGTGTCCGCCCCGTCCGCCCCCTCCGCGCCGGACGACGAACAGACCACGCTCCGGCTGCTGGACCTCGTACGGCTGCAGTGCGAGGCGCGGTACGGGCGCCACGCGTGCGTGCTGGTCGACGGGGTGGTGTACGCGCTGCTGCCCGCCTCCGGGGAGCGCGGTGGTGAGCGGCACGTGCGGTTGACGGAGGACATCGTGCGGCGGGCGGGGCGGGCGCTGCGGGTACCGGTGCGGGCGGGGCTCGGGGAGGTGGTGCCCTCCCTCGCCGAGGCGGCCGCCTCGCGGCAGGACGCGGACCTGGTGCTGCGGGTGCTCGGTCCGGAGCAGCCGGTGGCGTCCGTGCGGCAGGTGCGGGCCCGGATCACGCTGCTACGGCTCGCCGAAGTGATGCGGGACAGGCGGGAGTTGGCCACGGGCGCGTGGGAGGAGGTCGTGGCGTACGACGCCGGGCACGGCACGGAGTACGCGGCGACACTGCTCGCGTGGCTGGAGGCGGGGTGTGATGTGGGGGCTGCGGCGGAACGGCTCGCCGTGCACCCGAACACGTGCCGGTACCGACTGCGTCAGGTTCGGCGGCAGCTCGGGGTGGACCTGGACGACGCGGATGAACGGCTGGCGCTGTGGCTGCAGTTGAGGGTTCTGAACGATTGAGGGTTTCGAACAGCCGAGGACTGGACGGCTGAGGGTCCTGGACAGCCAAGCCGAAGGTTCCGGACAGCCGAGGCCCCTGGACAGCCGAGGCCCCTGGACAGCCGAGGGTCCCGGACAGCCGGCGGTCAGCGCAGTGCCTCCGCCACCTCCCTCGCCGCCTCCACCACCCGCGGGCCCACCCGCTCCGGTACCGAGTCCGCCAGCATCACGACGCCCACGCTGCCCTCGACCCCGGTCACCCCTATCAGCGGTGCGGCGGCCCCGCAGGCCCCTGCCTCCAGCTCGCCGTGCGTGAGCGTGTACCCGGGCTCGGCGATGGGCTGCCGGCGGGCGGCGAGGATCGCCCGGCCCGCGGCTCCCCGGTCGAGCGGGTGCCGGAACCCGGCGCGGTACGCCACGTGGTAGTCGGTCCACGACGGCTCGACCACCGCGACGGCCAGCGCCTCCGCGCCGTCGACGAGCGTGAGGTGCGCGGTCGCCCCTATGTCCTCGGCCAGCGACCGCAGCGCGGGCAGCGCGGCCTCCCGCACCAGCGGATGCACCTGGCGCCCCAGACGCAGCACGCCCAGCCCGACCCGGGCGCGGCCGCCCAAGTCACGGCGTACGAGGGAGTGCTGCTCCAGCGTGGCCAACAACCGGTACACCACGGTGCGGTTCACGCCCAGTTTGTGGGAGAGCTCGGTGACGGTCAGCCCGTGGTCGGTGTCGGCGAGCAGCTTGAGGACCTTCAGGCCCCGGTCGAGCGTCTGGGAAGTCTCCGCGGTCACGACGCCCACTCCTTAGTGGTGAGGTCGACGGCCCCTTCGCGGCGGATGCGACGCCGAGTCCCGTCGGCGACGCGCTTCAGAGGCCGCCGATCGGCTGGCGGCCCGGGCGGCTCCCGGACTCTGTCGCTTCACGGCTGCGCTCCGCGGCGGCGCTGCCACGGGGCGTGTGCGTAGCGGGACAGTAGCGAGCCGGTTCGCTCAGCGGAAGGCTCCGTCCAGAATCCGGTCAACGGCCGGTGAGGAGTGGTTCGGTTTGCGCAGATACATCCCCTCGTCAGCTAGTCTCCCGGTCCCGCGTCCGCCCGGTCCCGTGGTCCCCCGCACCTCGGTTGCACGCCGTCGGGCGTAGGGGTCACTTCATCCGCGTGGCCCACTCCTGGACCTTCGCGATCCGCTGCCGCAACTGCCCGGCCGTGCACTCCGCGCTCGGCGGGCCCCCGCACACCCGCCTCAGCTCGTTGTGAATCACGCCGTGCGGCTTCCCGCTCTGATGGACGTACGCCCCGACCATCGTGTTCAGCTGCCGACGCAGCTCCATCAATTCCTTGTGCGTGACCACGGGCCGCCGTTCCGCGGGCAGTTCCAGCAGGTCGGCCTCCGCGTCCGGCTTCTTGCGGCTGTGCGCGATCTGCCGGGCCTGCCGCTTCTGCAGCAGCAACTGCACCTGCTCCGGCTCGAGAAGCCCCGGGATGCCGAGGTAGTCCTGCTCCTCCTCGCTGCCCGGGTGGGCCTGCATCCCGAACTCGGCGCCGTTGTACATGACCCGGTCGAAGACGGCTTCGGACTCCAGCGCCTCGAACGGCAGCATGTCCTGCTCGCCGGTGTCCTCGTCCTTCTCCCGGTTCGCCTCCTCCATCTCCTTCTCGGACTCGGCGTACGGGTCTTCGGCCTCGCCGTCCTTCTTCGGCTTGTCGAGGACGTGGTCGCGTTCCCGCTCCATCTCGCCTGCGAAGGAGAGCAGGTCGGGCACGGTCGGCAGGAACACGGACGCGGTCTCGCCGCGCCGGCGGGACCGTACGAAGCGGCCGACGGCCTGGGCGAAGAAGAGAGGCGTCGAGATGGTGGTCGCGTACACCCCGACCGCGAGCCGGGGCACGTCGACGCCCTCGGACACCATCCTGACCGCGACCATCCACCGGTCGTCGTTGTTGCTGAACTCGTCGATCCGGTCGGAGGCACCGGCGTCGTCGGACAGCACGAGGGTCGCCTTGTGCCCGGTGATGTCGCGGATCAGCTTGGCGTAGGCGCGGGCCGAGTCCTGGTCGGAGGCGATGACCAGGGCGCCCGCGTCCGGGATGGACTTGCGGACCTCGGTCAGCCGCTGGTCGGCGGCACGGAGCACGCTCGGCATCCACTCGCCGCGCGGGTCGAGCGCGGTGCGCCAGGCCTGGCTGACGGCGTCCTTGGTCATGGGCTCGCCCAGCCGGGCGGCGATCTCGTCGCCCGCCTTGGTGCGCCAGCGCATGTTGCCGCTGTATGAGAGGAAGATGACCGGCCGCACGACGCCGTCGGCGAGCGCGGACCCGTAGCCGTAGGTGTAGTCGGCGGCCGAGCGCCGGATCCCGTCCGCCCCCTCCTCGTACGTCACGAACGGGATGGGGTTGGTGTCCGACCGGAACGGCGTACCGGTCAGGGCGAGACGGCGGGTCGCCGGCTCGAACGCCTCCAGGCACGCCTCGCCCCAGGACTTGGAGTCGCCCGCGTGGTGGATCTCGTCGAGGATGACGAGGGTCTTGCGCTGCTCGACGCGGTTGCGGTGCAGCATGGGCCGCACGCCGACGCCGGCATAGGTGACGGCGACGCCGTGGTATTCCCGGCCGAGGGGGCCGGCGCTGTACTCGGGGTCGAGTCTGATCCCTATCCGCGCGGCGGCCTCCGCCCACTGCTTCTTCAGGTGCTCGGTCGGCGCGACCACGGTCACCTGCTGCACCACGTGATGGTGCAGCAACCAGGACGCGAGCGTCAGGGCGAACGTCGTCTTACCGGCGCCGGGGGTGGCGACGGCGAGGAAGTCACGCGGCTGCTCCTGGACGTACTTCTCCATCGCCCCCTGCTGCCAGGCACGCAGCTTGCTGGCGGTGCCCCAGGGGGCACGGCCGGGGAAGGCGGGCGAGAGGTGGTGGGAGGAGGAACTGGAGCTGGCGGCGGTGGTACTCACGGTCTCCGTGGGGGTCGGGCGGCTCGGCTACGTGTGACAACCGGGCCACCCTACCGGCGCCCCGGTGGGGTCGACGCTCGGACGGCACCGGGTCGGCCGGGGATGGGATTCAGCTCACATCGCGCCACGCACGCACCTCGGTCGGCGCGCGAAGCGCGGCAACCGTGGTACCACTCGGTGTCAGCGGGATTCCGTCCGCAACCGGGTCGTCACCCACGCCCCCACCAGCGCCACCACAGCCATCGGCAGGAACACCGCGGCGAAGGCGGCCGGATGAGAGCTTTGGGCGGTCGTTTCCGTGGCGGTGTGGGCGACGGTGCCGCCGCCGAGCGCGGCGAACGCGGCGCCGCCCGCGGACAGGAGCACCACGTTGGACAGGCCGTCGGAGATCTGCAGGGCGGCCGAGTTGGCGCCCGCCTCCTCGGGCGCGGACAGCTTCAGGAGCAGGACGCTGGTCGAGGAGATGACCAGGCCCATGCCGAAGCAGCCGAAACCCCAGGCGACCGCGACGATCCACGGGGGCACGGAGTGGATCAGCACGCTGGGCGCGGTGGCGATCGCGACCGCGACGACCACCATGCCGAGCGTCATCAGCCGCTCCCGGTACGGCTCCAGCCGCGGCCTGGACTGGATGTACGAGCCCAACGCCCAGGTCGCGCCGGCCGGCGCCAGTGAGAACCCGGCGAGGGTCGGCGACAACCCGCGCTCGGTGACGAGCATGAGCGGGATGAAACTCTCCGCCGAGATGAAGGCGCCCGCCGACACACCGCGCAACAGCACCACGGACGGCAGGCCGCGCGCCGCCCGGCAGGTGCCGCGGGGCAGCAGCCCGAGCACCGCCGGGACGAGCAGGGCGGCGCCTGCGACGCCGGGGACGAGGGAGACCCAGTGCAGGTCCTGAGCGGCGTACTGGAGGAGTCCGGCGCCCAGGGAGATGCCGAACGCCAGACGGATGCGGCGCGCGTCGAAGGGGGCGGCGGTCTCCGTGGCGGGACCGCCCGCCCGCCGCCGTATCTGCGGCAGGGCGAGCGCGAGCGGGAACACCACGAGCACGGGGATGCCGATGAACACCCAGCGCCAGCCGAGCTGTTCGGTCACCGCGCCCGACGCCAGGGGGCCGACCACCGACGGGATCACCCAGCTCGCCGCGAACGCCGCCATGATCGCCGGGCGCAGCCGCTCCGGGTAGGCCCGGCCGACGAGGACGTACAGCGCGACGATCACCAGTCCGCCGCCGAGCCCCTGCACGGCCCGGCCCAGGATGAACAGCCACATCACGCTCGCCGTCCCGGACACCAGCAGACCGGCCGCGAAGGCGGCGATGCCGCAGGTCAGCGAGGAAAGAGGGCCGCTGCGATCGGACCACTGGCCGGCGAGCACCATACCGAACAGGCTGGTCGTGAAGTACCCCGAGAACGCGAAGGCGTACAGGGACAGCCCGTCCAGCTCCCGCGCGGCGACCGGCATCGCCGTACCGACGGCCGTGGCCTCGAAGGCGATGAGCAGCACGACGGAGACGATCCCGATGCTCAGGGCCCGGTACGGCCCGCTCAGCACGCCGCCGGTGGCGTGGGAAGGGGAGGGAGGGGCGGCGGCGACGTCGGTGTCGCGGGGGTCCAGGGCGGTCATACAGGCAGGGTAAGGGGCTCGATGGGGATTGGCTCCTGTCAGGAGCCGGTGATGGGCCGGGACCTTGGTCTTAGGACCGAGCCCGGTTTCATGAACGGCGTATGGCAGTCCCGTTGCAGGCCCGCCGATCCTCTTGAGCCGGTGATCCACCGCTCCTACGGTCGGTACATCAGGACGGCACGAGCAAGCCGTACCGCGCCTGATCCCGGCCGTGTGCCCGAGTGGTTCAGGGACTCGCCTGCAAAGCGAGTTACGCGGGTTCGATTCCCGCCACGGCCTCCGACGCCTTGGGCAGGCAAGATCATGGGGCGGCACCCTGTGCGGGGTGCCGCCCCTTAAGTCGTCCGTCTCTTTTCTCGTCTCAGTCGGCCCCCCTCCTCACCGGTTGGTCAGGCCTCCCCCGCCGGCGTCACGGCCGGCCACTGGCGGGTGGTCGGCCGAGCGCCTTGTCCTCTTCTCGCGGTGGGCCAGCCACACCGTGAAGGCCAGGGTGGAGATGTCCGCGTTCAGCGGGCGCAAGGTCGTGTCCTGAGCGCTCCAGCACCGGAGCGTCCCGTCGGCGCCGTCCAGGAGCAGGCTCGTGTCGTCCGGCAGGTGGCCGAGGCGTATCAGGCGGGCCGCATCCTCCGGAAGGTCTTCCTCCACGAAGCAGTCCTCATCCGCGCAGTACTCCGCCAGCGTCGGCAGCGGCACGTCCATGTCCAGTTCGTACCAGTGGCCGTTCTCCGGCAGGCCCACCTCGCGCAGGAAGCGGCGGGTCGGCTCGTGGGTGAGAGCGGCGGGGAAGTCGACGTCCTCGAAGCGGACGACCGCGGCGGTGCCGAACTCCCCGTCCAGCAACCGTGGTGGCAGATCGAGGGCGAGGCCCGTGCCGGGACGGGCGATCCGGGTCAGGGGCCGGATCAGTGCGGCCGCCCGCCAGTACGGCGCCGGATCGTCGGTCGGTTCGTGTGCCGCCGCCGCGAAACGCAGCACTCGCTCCAAGGACGGTGCGAGCGGCGACGGGTCCATCAGGCAGGGCATGCGCCGGAAGGCGTACGTCGTGGCGCCGTCCAGGAGCGACTTGAGATCGCGGTCCACGGTGCGCAGCGCTCCGACGACCAGTTGGTCGCGCAGCGCCTCGGCGAGCCTCTCGGCGTCGTCGACCAGCTCGGCCACCCGCTTCAGGGCCCGCCGGCCGCCCATGATGCGGAGCCCCGGAACGGCGGTGGGGGAAGGCAGTCCCGTACCCGTCAGCAGGCGCCTCGTCTCCCCGTGCGTCGGGCAGACATCCAGCTTCGCCCCGTCAAGCGCGATCACACCACCGGTGTCGGTCCTGCCCATGGTTTCCCCCGCGTGCTTCGTCCCCGGCCCAGAGCCTCCGCAGCGCAGGACGCATCGTCCCGCCGAGCGGCTCTCCCCCAACGCCAAGAACCCTATGCGGCACCACTGACAACGCCGCAGCAGCGCGCCGCCCTTCCGGCCAGACCCGTGACGAGGACCACACCGCTCACCGCGGGCGCCCCGCTCACTGCGTGGTCACCACCGCCGCCTGCGGTCGGATCGGCAGGCGGTTGACCGGGCGGCCCGTTGCCGCGCGGACCGCCGATGCGATCGCCGCCGGGGATGTCACCACCGGTACCGCGCTGACCGCCTTCGCGCCGAAGGGGGCGACCACGTCCCGTTCCTCGACCAGTTTGACGATCTTGATGTCGGGGGCGTCCAGGGCCGTCGGCAGGGAGTAGCCCGTCAGGTCGGGGTGGCGGACCACGCCGCGCGCCGTGCGCAGGTTCTCCGTGAGCGCGATGCCCATGCCCTGGGTCACCCCGGCCTCGAGGCGCGCCGCCAGCTGCGCCGGGTTCAGCACCCGGCCCACGTCCTGGGCCAGCGCCAGCTCCACCACCCGTACCGAGCCGATCTCGATGTCCACGTCCACCACGGCGCGGATCGCGCAGAACGCGAGCCCCACGAAGGCGTCGCCCTGGCCCGTCTCGTTCAGCGGTTCGGTCGGATGCGGGCGGCACTGCGCGGTGGCCCACAGTTCCTTGCCCTCCATCGCCTCCGTCACGGTCGTGGACAGGACCCCGTCGTACGACGTGATCTTGCCGTCCGTGATCTGGAGCAGCTCCGTGGACAAGCCGAACTTGTGCGCCAAGGGCTGCAACAGCTGGGTGCGGACCATCTTCGCGGCCCGTTCGACCGCGCCGCCCGACACCCAGGTGTGGCGGCCCCGGCAGCCCGCGCCCGCCGGCGGCTGGTCGGTGTCGACCGGGGCCACGTGCACCTCGTCGATGCCGAGGGTCTCCTGGACGATCTGCCGCGCGAGGGTCGCGAAGCCCTGACCGGTCTCCACCGCCGCGCACAGCACCGTCGCCACGCCGTCCTGGACCTTCACGGTCGCGGTGGAGACCTCGTCGGCGCCCTCCGCGCCGAGCATGTGGACCATGCCGAGGCCGTAGCCCACACCCCGCCGGACCGCGCCCGGTTCGCCCGCGCCCTCGGGGCCGCCCGGCAGCAGCCACTCCTCCTCGGGGGTGTCCTTGGGAAGCGGGGGCAGCGGGTGGTCCCGTACGGCCTCCAGCAGTTCGGCCACCGGCGCGGGGCACGTCACCGTCTGGCCGGTCGGCAGCACGTCGCCGGTCGCCATGACGTTGCGCATCCGCAGCTCCGCCGGGTCGAGACCGAGCTTCTTGGCGAGCTTGTCCATCTGCGCCTCGTAGGCGGCGCACACCTGCATCGCGCCCTCACCGCGCACATGGCCCGACGGCGGGTTGTTGGTGCGGACGGCCCAGCCCTCGATGAAGGCGTTGGGGACGACGTACGGGCCGCAGGCGAAGGAGACCGCTGCGGCGAGCGCGTCGGAGGAGGTGTCCGCGTAGGCGCCCGCGTCCAGCAGGATCTGCGCCTCGACCTTCACCAGCCTGCCCTCGGCGTCCGCGTGGTGGCGGTAGCGCAGCAGTGTGGGGTGGCGGTGGACGTGGCCGAGGAAGGACTCCTCGCGGTTGGCGGTCAGTTTCACCGGGCAGCCGGTCTTCAGCGCGAGGAGCCCGAGCGGCAGCTGGAAGCCCTGGTCCTCGCGGTCCGCGGTGGCGCCGGGCACTCCGGTGACGACGACCTTCACCCGGTCCGGTTCCAGGCCGTAGACGGCGGCGGCCCGGTCCCGGTCGGTGTGCGGGTCGGTGGAGGCGAGGTACAGCTCGACGCCCCCGTCGGGCCGCGGCACGGCGAGGCCGGCCTCTGCGCCGATGGGGGCGGGGTCCTGGCGGCCGATGCGGTACAGGCCCTCGACGACGACCTCCCCGACCGCGTCCGGGTCGCCGTGGCGCAGCGGGATGTGGCGGATCAGGTTGCCGTCGGGGTGCAGCGGCTCGGCCTCGAACGCCTGCTCGGGGTCGGTGACCGGGTCGAGCACCTCGTACTCGACGATGACGGCCGCGGCGGCCATGCGGGCGGTGTCGGGGTGGTCGGCGGCGACGGCCGCGATCGGCTCCCCGTGGTGGCGTACGACGTCGGAGGCGAAGACGGGGCGGTCGGCGGTGCCGCGTCCGTGGAGCGCGCCCGCGGGCACGTCCTCATGGGTGAGGACGGCCCGCACGCCGGGCATCTCGCGCGCGTGGCTGGTGTCGATGGACACAATGCGCGCGTGCGGGTGCGGCGAGCGCAGGACGGCCGCCCACAGCAGGCCCTCGGCCCACAGGTCGGCCGCGTACGGGAAGGTGCCCTCGGTCTTGGCGCGGGCGTCGGCGGACGGCAGGGAGGCTCCGATGCCGTGCGGCAGCGGCTCGGGGGCGGGTGCGGCCGCCGCGGTGGTCGCGGTGGCGGCTTCGTTGCTCACGCCTGGCCTCCGTCCTGGCCGTACGGGTGGTCGTTCGGGGTCACGTTGCCGAAGGCGTCGAGGTGGACGCCGCCCTCTCCGGGGCCCGCCTGGTGCGGGATGCGCGGTTCGGCGCCGTCCGCTGCCGGGTCGCCCTCGGTGCGGTGCGCCTCCCGCTCGGCGACGACCTCCTGCACGGCCTGCAGGACACCCCGGTAGCCGGAGCAGCGGCACAGGTTGCCGCACAGCGCCTGGCGGGCCTCGAGGTCGGTCGGCGCCGGGTTGCCCTCCAGCAGGTCGTGCACGGTCATCGCCATGCCGGGCACGCAGAAGCCGCACTGCACGGCACCGCACCGGGCGAGCGCGCGCTGCACGTCGGAGGGCTGTCCCTCGACGGCGAGTCCCTCGACCGTACGGACCTCACTGCCCGCGGCGGTGACGGCGGGCACCAGGCAGGAGGCGACGAGCCGTCCGTCGACCTGCACGTTGCAGGCGCCGCACTCGCCCTGCGAGCAGCCGTCCTTGGCGCCGGCGAGGCCGAGCCGCTCGCGCAGCACGTACAGCAGGGACTCGCCGATCCAGGCCTCGGTGACGGGCCGGTCGGCGCCGTTCACCCGCAGGACGTACGAGGCCAGGGGGTGCTCGTCGTGCGGGGGCGCGGGCTCGGCGGCCTGATCCGGGGGCGGGTCCTGGGCGCCGGCGGGCTCGGGGGCCGGGTCGCGCTCGTGGTGCCGGGCCGCTTCGGGAGCCGGTGCCTCCTCGGCGCCGGAGGTGCCGTCGGCGGTGTCGGACGCATCGGCGGCCTCGGGCGGCTCCTGGGCGGCCTCCGGCGCCTCGGAAGCACCATCCGCCCTCGAGTCCTCGTATGCCTCGTAGGACCCGTCGGACGGCTCCCCAGGGGCCTCCTCCGGCGTCTGCGCGGCGGTCTCCTGCCCGTGCCACGACGGTACGGCCGCCTCCGTCGCCCAGGGCGCGGGCGCGCCGCCCGGCAGGGTCGCGGGCGGGGTGCCGCCCCACTGCTCGACGAGCGACGACGTGGTGAACTCGCCCGACTCGTCCGGGAGATCGCCGTCCGCGACGGGGATCGACCACTGCCCGGTGACGTCGTGCCCGGGCGCGGGCTCCCGCGCGGCCTGGGCCTCCTCGAAGGTCCACTGCCCGGTCGCGCCGGGGTTGTACGTGAACCGGTCCCCCGTACCGTCCTGCGTGGCGCCCGGCCAGTGGGCGCCCTCGGCGGGCGCGCCCCAGTTCCCGCCGTGCTCCTCGGCGCCCGTGCCCTCCTGCGGGGTGAAGGTCGGCGGCACATAGCCGTGGCCGGGCGCGGCCAGCGGGCTGTCGGAGGCGAGGAGGGCGTCGATCCCGCCCTCCGGGAGCTGGACGAAGGCGGTGGCGCCGTCGTCGTAGTCCCCTTGCGGCAGCCGCTCCCAGGAGCCGTTGGTGCCCTGGCGGCGGGCTTCCTGCGGGTGCTGGTCGTCCGTCACGACAGTGCCCTCCCCAGTGCTCGTCGGGCCAGCGCGGCGACGGTGCGCCGCAGGTGCAGTACGGCGGGCGGAAGCTGCTGCACGGTGCCGTCCTCCGCGGGCGCCGGATCGGGGATGCAGGCCGCGGCGACGTACTCCCCGAAGGCGTTCAGGGCCTCCGGGACGATCGCGCGGTTGTTGTCCCAGTCGATGAGCTGCGCGACCCACTGCTCGGCCTCCAGCGGGCGCAGCGGCATCGGTGCTATGGCACCGACGGCGCAGCGCACCCCGCGCCGGGCCGGGTCCAGCACCAGCGCCACCGACGCCATCGCCCGCCCGGGTCCGGTGCGGCCGGTCGCCTTCAGGAAGACCTGGGGGGCGTGCAGCAGCGGCACGCGCACATAGCCGATGAGTTCACCGGCGCGCAGCATCTCCACGCCGGCCAGCAGGTGCGAGACCGGGATCTCCCGGCGTGCCCCGCCCGGGCCGGCGATGATCAGCGTGGCCTCCAGGGCGGCGAGCACCGGAAGCGCGTCCCCGGTGGGGGCGGCCGACGCGATGTTGCCGCCGAGGGTGCCGGCGTTGCGGATGTGCGGCGGGCCGGCCGCGCGCGCCGCCGCAGCGAGGGCGGGGATGAGCGCCGCGAAGTCGGGGCGCCCCATGCGCGCGTGCGTGAGGCCCGCGCCGAGCAGCGCGTGGCCGTCCTGGTACTGCCAGCCGCGGATCTCGCTGATGCGGCCGAGGCCGACCAGCGCGGCGGGCCGCAGCTGCCCCGAGTTCACGGCGGCCATGAGGTCGGTGCCGCCCGCCACGGGGACGGCGGCCGGATGGGCGGCGAGGGCCGCCACGGCCTCGTCCAGCGAGGCGGGCAGCGTCACGGCCTGCGCCGCCTGCGGTGCGTGCGTGGTCAAAACCGGCTGCCCCTTCCCGCTGCCCCCTGGTCCCACCTGTGTTGCCGTACGGTACGTGCTGACAGGGCGGACGTGGCAACTCTGGCACATCTTTCACGGCCTCCGACGCGGGGGTCCGCTAGGAGGCATTCGCCCCTGCGACCAGGGAGATGGACCGTTTTGCCAAGACATTCCCGATGGGGGTGTATTGCGACTCTTCGACGTTCCTTGCACTGCTTTTCCCATGCGGGGGTACGTTTCCAGCCGACCCGGCGCCTCGCCTGCCCTCCGTCCACCACCTCACACGTTCGGGGGCGCACCCTCGATCGGGCGTCCGAGCACCCCGGGTCGCCGCTGCCACGGCAGCGGGCCCGTGGACGGCCGGTAGGCGACTCCCAGGGCGTCCAGACGGCGGTAGTGGGCGGCCATGCGCCGCTCGAAGTCCGCGAAGTCGCGCTCGACCGGGGCGGGAAGCGCGCTCCAGGCGACCTCGGCGAACGCCGCGAGCCGGGGAAACGCCTGGTAGTCGACGCGCCCCTGATCCTCCGTCACCTCGGTCCACACGTTGGCCTGGGTGCCGAGAACGTGCCGCGCCTCCTTGGGCGTCAACTGCGGTGGAACCGGCTCGAACCGGTAGACGTCCTCCAGGGTGCGCACGTACCCGATGGGCACCGGCTCGTCGGCACCGCCGTCCTGACGGTGGTCCAGATACACCTGCTGTTCGGGGCACATGACCACGTCGTGGCCGGCGCGCGCCGCCGTGATCCCGCCGGCGTACCCACGCCATGAGGAGACGGTCGCACCGTCCGCGAGGCCGCCCTCGAGGATCTCGTCCCAGCCGACGAGCCGGCGCCCGCGTGCGGTGAGCCAGGTGTCGAAGTGGCGCACGAACCACGCCTGGAGCTCGTCCTCGTCCGCAAGCCCCAGCTCCTTGATGCGCGCCTGCGCGGCCGGCGAGCGCCGCCACTGGTCCTTGGGGCACTCGTCGCCGCCGATGTGGACGAAGGGTGACGGGAAGAGTTCCAGTACCTCCTCGAACACACCCTCGTAGAACCGCAGGGTGGTGTCGGTGGGGGCGAGTACGTTGGGGTTGATGCCCCAGTCGTCCCAGACCGTGAGGGAGGTCGTGTCGATGACGTCGGAGTTGCCGAGTTCCGGGTACGCGGCGATGGCCGCCTGGCTGTGCCCGGGGACGTCGATCTCGGGGACGACGGTGATATGCCGCTCGGCCGCGTACGCGACGATCTCGCGGATGTCGTCCTGCGGATAGAAACCGCCGTGCGGCTTCTCCTCCCACAGCGGCGAGGCCCGGTGGCCGAATCTGGTGCGCGCCCGCCAGGCACCGACCTCGGTGAGCCTCGGGTGGCGCTTGATCTCCAACCGCCAGCCCTGGTCGTCGGTGAGGTGGAGGTGGAGGACGTTGAGCTTGTGGGCGGCCATCAGGTCCAGGTAGCGCAGGACGCCGTCCTTGGGCATGAAGTGCCGGGCCACGTCGAGCAGGAGGCCGCGCCAGCGGAAGCGGGGGGCGTCGTGGATCGTCACCGCGGGCACCTCCCACCGACGTTTCCCGGTCACCGGGGCACGGCGGAAGGCCTCCGGCCCGAGCAACTGGCGGAAGGTCTGGGCGCCCCAGAACAGGCCGGCCTCGCTCGCGCCGTCGATGACGACGACGTGGCCGCCAGCGGTGAAGCGGTACGCCTCAGGGCTGCCCAGTTCCTCTTCGAGCCCGGGGACGATGCGCAGCACCACCCGGTTCCCGTCGGCGCCGGCCGACGGCAGCGGCAGCCCGGTCGCGGCGCCGACGGTCGCCCGCAGCCAGCGCGCGACGCGCTCGGTGCCGGGGCCCGCCGTCTCGATCCCGGTCTCCTCGTCGATGACGGGACCCACGCCGCCACCGATCGAGGGGGACATCCGGGCGGGGGCGGGGACCAGGTGCGCGTCGAGCCCCGGGTGGAGGGAGTGCGGAAACTCAGGCATGCCGCCAGTCTTCACCGCCCGGCCCGGCCCGGAGGCGTCAATCTCGACACCGAGGAATACCGAGGCATACCGACGCATCCGGCAAAAGGCGCAAAAACTCCCGGGACGGGCCACAAACACGTCCCGGGAGCCCAGCAGTCGTCAGGCAGCCGAGCGGTCGGCTACTTGTCGTCGCCCTTGCCTTCGCCGCCGCTGCCCATGGAGTCGTAGATCTCCTTGCACATCGGGCAGACGGGGTACTTCTTCGGGTCGCGTCCCGGGACCCACACCTTGCCGCACAACGCCACGACGGGCGTGCCGTCCAGGGCGCTCGCCATGATCTTGTCCTTCTGGACGTAGTGGGCGAAGCGCTCGTGGTCGCCGTCGCCGTGCGACACCTGCGGCGTCGGCTCTACGAGGGTCCCCGTACCGGTACCGCGCTCGGGCTCAAGAGTGCTCATAGCGCCAAGGGTACTGAAGCTCACGCGCATCAGTTGAGCGTAGGGTCGTCCGGGTACGTCGCCACCATCGCCAGCTCGCTGCGCTGGCGTCGCAGCACGTCACGCCAGAGTTTCTCCGGCGCCGGGGACGACACGTCGCCGGGTTCCGACTCGACGACGTACCACGCCCCGTCCACCAGCTCGTCCTCCAGCTGGCCCGGCCCCCAGCCGGCGTATCCGGCGAAGATGCGCAGCGAGCCGAGTGCCTTGGCGAGCAGCTCCGGAGGGGCCTCGAGGTCGACCAGGCCGATCGCGCCGTGCACCCGCCGCCAGCCGAGCGGGGCGTGGTCCGGGGACGCGCCGCCGGGAATCACCGCGACACCGAGCGCCGAGTCCAGCGACACGGGTCCACCCTGGAAGACCACACCGGGCTCGCCCGCGAGGTCCGCCCAGCCCTCCAGGATGTCCCCCACGTCAACGGGCGTGGGGCGGTTGAGGACCACGCCGAGCGAGCCCTCCTCGTCGTGGTCGAGGAGCAGCACCACAGCACGGTCGAAGTTCGGGTCCGCCAGGGCGGGGGTGGCCACGAGCAGCCGCCCTGTGAGCGAGGACACCTCGGTCATGCCAGACATGATCCCGCATCTTGCCTTCGGATGGGGAGGCAACGGGGGTACGTGGGTGAACGCAGCTCAGGGCTCATGGGTGCGCTGCGGGCGCACGGACGCCCCGGTAACCCCTCGCGTCCGCCTCCGCACCGTTCGTGTTGTGGCAAAGCTATGACCTTCCTTGGGGCCACTTGGGCTTACTGAAGGGGGGTACGCGGCCATTACGCTTACGTCTTCGGCCCCTGCCCCCCTCCACGGAACGCGAGATTCATGACCGTCAACGACGATGTCCTCCTTGTCCACGGCGGCACCCCGCTCGAGGGCGAGATCCGTGTCCGCGGTGCGAAGAACCTCGTACCGAAGGCCATGGTCGCCGCCCTTCTGGGCAGTGCCCCGAGCAGACTGCGCAACGTCCCCGACATCCGCGACGTGCGCGTCGTCCGGGGGCTGCTGCAGCTGCACGGTGTGACGGTCCGTCCGGGTGAGGAGCCGGGTGAGCTGGTGCTCGACCCGACGCACGTCGAGAGCGCGAACGTCGCGGACATCGATGCCCACGCCGGCTCGTCGCGCATCCCGATCCTGTTCTGCGGTCCGCTGCTGCACCGGCTCGGCCACGCCTTCATCCCGGGTCTCGGCGGCTGCGACATCGGCGGCCGGCCGATCGACTTCCACTTCGACGTGCTGCGGCAGTTCGGCGCGGTCATCGAAAAGCGTGCGGACGGCCAGTACCTGGAGGCGCCCAAGGGGCTGCGCGGCACGAAGATCCGGCTGCCGTACCCGTCCGTCGGCGCGACCGAGCAGGTGCTGCTGACGGCGGTGCTCGCCGAGGGTGTCACCGAGCTGTCCAACGCGGCGGTGGAGCCGGAGATCGAGGACCTGATCTGCGTGCTGCAGAAGATGGGCGCGATCATCGCGATGGACACCGACCGCACGATCCGCATCACCGGCGTGGAGAAGCTCGGCGGCTACACCCACCGCGCGCTCCCGGACCGGCTGGAGGCCGCGTCCTGGGCGTCGGCGGCGCTGGCGACCAACGGCAACATCTACGTCCGTGGTGCGCAGCAGCGGTCGATGATGACGTTCCTGAACACCTACCGCAAGGTGGGCGGCGCGTTCGAGATCGACGACGAGGGCATCCGGTTCTGGCACCCCGGCGGGCAGCTGAAGTCGATCGCGCTGGAGACGGACGTGCACCCCGGCTTCCAGACGGACTGGCAGCAGCCGCTGGTCGTGGCCCTGACCCAGGCGACGGGCCTGTCGATCATCCACGAGACGGTGTACGAGTCCCGGCTCGGCTTCACCTCCGCGCTGAACCAGATGGGCGCGCACATCCAGCTCTACCGCGAGTGCCTCGGCGGCTCCGACTGCCGCTTCGGCCAGCGCAACTTCCTGCACTCCGCGGTGGTTTCGGGCCCGACGAAGCTGCAGGGCGCGGACCTGGTCATCCCCGACCTGCGCGGCGGCTTCTCCTACCTGATCGCGGCCCTTGCGGCGGAGGGCACGTCCCGCGTCCACGGCATCGACCTGATCAACCGCGGCTACGAGAACTTCATGGAGAAGCTGATGGAGCTGGGCGCGAAGGTCGAGCTGCCCGGCAACGCACTCGGCTGAGGTCCACCAGCGGCTGGGGGTCCGGGGGTCGTCCCCCGGACCGGCACAGCATGGAGAAGCTGATGGAGCTGGGCGCGAAGGTCGAGCTGCCCGGCAACGCACTCGGCTGACGGTCGCCCCTCTGCCGAGGGGCGCGTCCGGTCGGCCTTCCGAGGCGGCCCATGGCGGCCCATGGCGGCCCATGTACGCGAAGGGGCGGTCACCCTGGTCCGGGTGACCGCCCCTTTTGGCCTTGCTGGGCCCGTACGCCGTCGCGAGGAGCTCGCCGGGCTCGTCACTCGCCGTCCCGTGGCGGTACGGCCTCATCGCGCCGTCCCTGCGACGGGCGCGGCCTCGTCACGCCGTCCTACGGCAGGTAGGGCCTCGTCACGCCGCCCTGTGGCGGTCAGGCTTCGTCACGCCGCCCTGTGGCGGTGCGGCGGCCTTGCTGCGCCGTCCCGTGGCGTCACGGCGTCGTACGCCGTCCCGTGGCGCACGAACGGCAAGATCACTTGCCCTTGGCGGCTTCCTTGAGCTTGGAGCCCGCGGAGACCTTCACGCTGTAGCCGGCCGGGATCTGGATGGGGTCGCCGGTCTGCGGGTTGCGCGCGGTGCGAGCGGCACGGTGGGTGCGCTCGAAGGTGAGGAAGCCAGGGATGGTGACCTTCTCGTCGCCCTTGGCGACGACCTCGCCGACGGTCTCGGCGAACGCGGCCAGCACGGCGTCGGCGTCCTTGCGGGTCACCTCGGCGCGGTCGGCCAGCGCGGCCACCAGCTCACTGCGGTTCATGTTGTTACTCCCGTGTTCTTCTTGCCGTTGAGGCGTGCCACGCGGCGGAGCCGCATGTTGGGCACGGTGAAGCCGATGCTGCCAGGGTCCTCGGTGAGTCCCCGGACCCGGGTCCGTCGTCAGACCCTCGCGCCCGAAGACGCATCCTGCCCCCACCTGCGGCGGGAAAGCCAATCCGGCACCCGTAGGAGTCGTGAGAACACCCTTGGGAGTCACACGAAGGGCGCCACCGCCGTCTGGCGGTGACGTTCCGTCCGCTTTCCGCGACAGATCGCAGGTTCCGGGGGGTCCGAGCCCGGCCGCCACCATAGAGGTCGGCCGGGCACCCGGGGTTCCACGACGCGCCGGTCGGCCGCCACCGTGGCGATGGTCACAGCGGCGGCACACAATCCCTACTCGTCCGACGTCGCCGACGCGCCCGCCGCCTTCGCGGCGTCCCGCACCGCTCCGGCGACCGCGCCCGCGACCTTGTCGTTGAAGACGCTCGGAATGATGTAGTTCGGGTTCAGCTCGCCCTCGGTCACCACGTCCGCGAGGGCCTGCGCGGCCGCCAGCATCATCTCCGTGTTGACCGTGCGGGACTGCGCGTCCAGCAGACCGCGGAAGACGCCCGGGAACACCAGCACGTTGTTGATCTGGTTCGGGAAGTCGGAGCGCCCGGTGGCCACAACGGCCGCCGTCTGACGGGCGATTGCGGGGTCGACCTCGGGGTCCGGGTTCGCGAGCGCGAACACGATCGCGCCGTCCGCCATGGCCGCCACGTCGTTGCCGTCGAGCACGTTGGGCGCGGAGACACCGATGAAGACGTCGGCGCCGCGCACCGCTTCCTTCAGCGTGCCGGTCAGGCCCTCCTGGTTGGTGTTGTCGGCGATCCAGCGCAGCGCCGAGTCCGGCGCGGCGTCCACGAGGTCCTCGCGGCCGGCGTGCACGACACCGTGGATGTCGGCCACCACCGCGTTCTTCACGCCCGCCGCGAGCAGCAGTTTGAGGATCGCCGTACCGGCCGCGCCGGCGCCCGACATCACGACGCGGACGTTCTCGATCTCCTTGCCCACCACGCGAAGTGCGTTGGTGAGGGCGGCCAGCACCACGATCGCCGTGCCGTGCTGGTCGTCGTGGAAGACGGGGATGTCGAGCGCCTCGCGCAGCCGTGCCTCGATCTCGAAGCAGCGCGGCGCGGAGATGTCCTCGAGGTTGATGCCGGCGAACCCGGGAGCGATCGCCTTGACGATCTCGACGATCGCGTCGGTGTCCTGGGTGTCGAGGCACAGCGGCCAGGCGTCGATGCCGGCGAACCGCTTGAAGAGGGCCGCCTTGCCCTCCATGACGGGCAGCGCGGCCTTCGGGCCGATGTTGCCGAGGCCGAGCACGGCCGAGCCGTCCGTCACGACCGCAACGGAGTTGCGCTTGATGGTGAGGCGGCGGGCGTCCTCGGGGTTCTCGGCGATCGCCATGCACACGCGGGCCACACCCGGCGTGTAGACCATGGACAGGTCGTCACGGTTGCGGATGGGGTGCTTCGACGCCATCTCGATCTTGCCGCCGAGGTGCATGAGGAACGTACGGTCCGAGACCTTGCCCAGCGTGACGCCCTCGATGCCGCGCAGCTTCTCGACGATCTCCTGCGCGTGGGCGGTGGAGGTGGCGGCGATGGTGACGTCGATGCGGAGCTTCTCGTGACCGGACGCGGTGACGTCGAGGCCGGTCACCGAGCCTCCGGAGGACTCCACGGCGGTGGTGAGCTGCGAGACGGCGGTTCCGCTCGCGGGCACCTCCAACCGGACCGTCATCGAGTAGGAGACGCTGGGCGCCGTTGCCATGGCCGACTTCCTCTGCTTTCACCGTGTCGCGGATGCGTCCGCGGATGTGTCGCGGATATGCCGTCCGATCGTCGCACCTACCGGAGAGTACGTGGTAGTCGCCCCGGATTTGCGAACGTTTTGTTCGTCGGCATGGTCGAGCTTCGGAAGGCGACTTCCACGATACGAGAGGCAAGGGAACGGTCGCAGAGGCACGCCGTACACGAGAGAGGTCCGCGTCACACAAGGACGCGGACCTCTCCGCAAGTCAGTGACACCGACCCGCCATGCTCGCCTCGCGGCAAGTGGTCGCTCGTAGCGACTAAGGTTGGGCCCGGGGGCTTGGATCGGGCCGGTGCCACATCCAGGCTAACAAACGGATCCGGTAAGGCCATTCCCGTACCCGGAGTTCATCTCGTGTACAGGGCCCCCGCCCTGGGCCTCAGTCCCGCAGCAGGTCCGGAACCCCGGCCGCGTCCGGCTCGTCCCGCTCTCCCGAGACCACCGTCAGCTGCTGCGTCGCCCGGGTGAGCGCCACGTACAGCACGCGCAGCCCCGCGGGGCTCTCGTCGGCGATCTCCGCGGGCGAAACGACGACCGTCGCGTCGTACTCCAGGCCCTTGGCCTCCAGGCTGCCGAGGGCCACCACCCGGTCGCCGAGGCCGTCCAGCCAGCGGGCCGCCTCCTCGCGCCGGTTCATGGCCACGACGACGCCGACCGTGCCGTCGACGAGGCCGAGGAGCCGGGCGGCCTCCTCGCGGACGGTCCGCGCCATCGAGTCCCGTATCACCGTGAAGCTCGGCTGGACGCCGGTCGAGCGGACGGCCGTGGGGGCGGTGGAGCCCGGCATGGCGAGCGCGAGGACCTTGGACGCCAGGTCGGCGATCTCGGCGGGGTTGCGGTAGTTGACGGTGAGCGTGAAGCGGCGGCGCGGGCGGGTGCCCAGGGCCTCGTCGCGGGCCTCGGCCGCCTCGTCCGGGTCGGACCAGGACGACTGGGCCGGGTCGCCGACGACGGTCCAGGTCGCGTGCCGGCCGCGGCGCCCGACCATCCGCCACTGCATCGGTGTGAGGTCCTGCGCCTCGTCGACGATCACGTGCGCGTACTCGGTCCGCTCCTGCGCCAGCCGCTCGGCGCGCTCGCGCTGTGACTCCTCGCGGACGGGCATCAGCTCCTCGAGCCCGGTCAGCTGGTCGAGCGGGTCCAGCTCGCGCCTCTTCTTCGGGCGGGCCGGCAGGCCGAGGATCGCCTGGAGCTCGTCGAGCAGGGCGATGTCGTGCACCGAGTAGCCGTCCCGCCTCAGGGAACGCGCGACCCTGCGCACCTCGCCGGGGGTGAGGACGCGCCGCGCCCAGCGGCCGAGCCGCCTCTCGTCGGCCATCGCGGTGAGGACGGACCGGGGCGTCAGCTCGGGCCACCAGGCGTCCAGGAACGCGATGAAGGAGTCTTCGGAGGTGATGTCCTCGTCGAAGGAGGACCGCAGCTCGGCGGCCAGCTCCGGGTCGGCGTGCCGATTCGCCGCGCCGGACTGCGCCCACAGGGCGTCCAGGAGCAGCTTGCGGGCACGCGGACGCAGCAGGTTGACGGGCGCCGTGCCGGTGAGGGCGGTGTGCCGGATCCGCTCCAGCTGCTCCGCCTCCAGCTCCAGGCGGCGGCCGAACGCGACGACCCGCAGCCGGTCCGGTGTGCCGCTGCGCTCCAGGGCGCCGCGGGCCGCCTTGCGCAGCACCCTGAGCATGCGGGAGGAGCCCTTGGCGCGGGCCGCGGACGGGGAGTCGTAGAGCGTGGCCTCTACGCCGTCGACGAGCGAGCCGATGGCGCGGATCGCGACCTGGCCCTCCTCGCCGAGCGAGGGCAGGACGCCCTCGGTGTAGGCGACCAGAAGCGGGGTGGGCGAGACGATCAGGATGCCGCCCGCGTAGCGGCGCCGGTCCTGGTACAGCAGGTACGCGGCCCGGTGCAGGGCGACGGCGGTCTTGCCGGTGCCGGGGCCGCCCTCGACGTAGGTCACGGAGGCGGCGGGGGCGCGGATGACAAGATCCTGCTCTGCCTGGATGGAGGCCACGATGTCCCGCATGGTGTGGGTGCGGGCCTGGCCGAGGGCGGCCATCAGGGCGCCGTCGCCGATGACGGGCAGTTCGTGGCCGTCGAGGAAGGCCGTCAGCTCGGGGCGCATCAGGTCGTCCTCGACGCCGAGCACCCTGCGCCCCTTGGAGCGGATGACCCGGCGGCGCACGACCCGCCCGGGGTCGACCGGAGTGGAGCGGTAGAAGGGGGCGGCGGCGGGCGCCCGCCAGTCGATGACCAGCGGCGCGTAGTCCTGGTCGAGCACGCCGATGCGGCCGATGTGCAGGGTCTCGGCGATGTCGGCGGTGTTGTCGGGGCGCACCGCGCCCTCGGCGGGCTCGACGGCCGTGTACGCGCCGTCGGGCCCCTTCTTGCCGTCCCTGCCCAGCAGCAGGTCGATCCGGCCGAAGAGGAAGTCCTCGAACTCGTTGTTGAGCCGGTTGAGGTGCACACCGGCCCGGAACACCTGGGCGTCGCGTTCGGCGAGCGCACCGGGCGTGCCGACCTGGCCGCGCTGGGCGGCGTCGTTCATCAGGAACTCCGCCTCGTGGATCTTCTCCTCGAGGCGCCGGTACACCCGGTCCAGGTGTTCCTGTTCGACGCTGATCTCCCGGTCACGGAGCGAGTCGTGCGCGGACTTGCCGACCGGGCCGAGCGCGGTTTCCTGTTGAACCTGAGCGGCCACCGGGCCCCCTTCTGACGTGCTGAGCAGCCGTCCACCGTACGCGAAGGGGGACCGGGGAGGCTACGGCGCGCCCCGACCCGCCGCGGCCCTGTCGTCGAACTCCCGACCGCCCTGCGGGCGGACTACGGAATGTGACGACAGGAGCGCACACGTCGGCCCGCGGCGTGACTCGGACGCACGCCGCGGGGAAGCGCTCAGGCCGGCCGGGGGACGGCTACGCCTTCACCTCCACCAGCTTCTTCCCGTCGAACGTCATGAGCTCGAAGTGGTCGATCTGGTTCGGTGTGAAGGCGGCGGCGCCGCTCACGTAGAGCGGGTTCTTCGACTCCTCCGTCTTTCCGTCGGGGATGCCGTAGCCCCACTTCGGGACGGACCAGGAGGCCAGTGTCTCGCGCTCGCCGTTCTTGCCGACGGCGACCCACGAGCACTTGAGCGGGCCCTTGACGCCCTTCACCTCGATGGCGCCGCTGGTGCCCCAGTCCTTGGCCTGCATCGCGACCGTGGCGCTGACCCCGGTGGTCGGGTCGGTCGCCGAGACCTTGTCGGTCATGGACTGGAAGGCGGCCTTGGCCGGCGAGACCGCCGCCACCGTGTGTCCGTTGGTGGTGTCGTCGCCGCCGTTCACCGCCATCACGGCGACCGGGCCGCCGATGATCAGCGCGGCGGCGGCCGCGACGAGGTAGAAGCCGCGTCGCCGCTTCTGGGCCCGCCGCTCGGAGACCTCGTCGACCAGCCGCTCGACGAGCCGTGGGCTGGGTTTCGCGGACAGGGATTCGCCGATGGCCAAAGTGCCCTGGCTGCCCGGCATGTCGGCGAGCGCGGCCAGCATCGGTTCCATGCCGGCCAGGTCGTCGAGCTGCTGGGCACACCAGTCGCAGGTGGCGAGGTGCGCCTCGAAGGCGGTCGCCTCCGCGTCGTCCAGGATGCCGAGGGCGTAGGCGCCGACGGTTTCGTGGATGTCGCCCTCCCCCTGGGGACCGCCTCTCACGGCCCCGGGGCCACCAGTGCCGAATCCCCCGTACAGGTTGCTCATGCCGTCACCCCCCGCTCCTCCAGTGCCAGCTTCATCGACCGCAGGGCGTAGAACACCCTGGAGCGCACCGTTCCGCTGGGGATGCCGAGCGTTTCGGCCGCCTCATTGACCGTACGCCCTTTGAAGTACGTTTCGACCAGGACCTCCCTGTGGGCAGGGGTCAGGTCTTCCAGCGCGTCCGACAGTGTCATCAGCCACAACGCCTTGTCGATCTCGTCCTCCGCGGGGATGACCTCCAGCGGCGACGGGTCGACCTCCTGCGGCCGGGCCTGCCGGCTGCGGTGGCCGTCGATGACGATGCGCCGGGCGACCGTCACCAGCCAGGGGCGTACCGAACCGGTCGCTCGGTTGAGCTGGCCGGCGTTCTTCCAGGCACGGATGAGCGTCTCCTGCACGACGTCCTCGGCGCGCTGCCGGTCGCCCGCGACCAGGCGCAGCACGTAGGCGAGCAGGGGTCCCGCATGTTCTCGATACAGGGCACGCATCAGCTCCTCGTCCGGCTCGGTCGAGGACGCCGAGGACGAGGTCATGCGATGTCGGGCCCTGGGCCGCTTTCGTTCATCAGCCACGGCGGAATCCTTGCGCACGCCTACCTCCGGTGTCCGGGGGTTCCCCCAGTCGGTCGCTCACATCCGGGTACGCGCGAACGGGCCGTTGTGTTCAAAGCGACACCACAAATTTCCTGGAGAAGGTGTGGAGGCATCTGTTCCCGGGCAGCCATTTCTCCCCCAACGGGACATACAGCCGCCGGAGCGGGGAGACCCAGGTCACACCGGCAGGCGCTTCACTCCCGGACCTACCGGGATCGCCGTGTGAAAATTTGGCCGGACTTCGGTGGAGGAATTGTCGAGATCCCGGCGCGCCCTGCCCGATTTCAGCCACATTTTTCGGTAACTCTCCTTTTTCGGCGAGCCATACGGATGGCCTCCTTTCCCGCCCGGCGCCCGTTTTCCCTCGGCTTCCTTTCTCTTTCAGAGTGCTCACGCCCGGCCGCCGCCTCACCGCGCCCCGGGCCGCCAGGTGAGAGCAACGTTCCCTTCCGGTCACCCGGTGCCACAGGGCGGAAACGCGTCCTCCCTACCTTCGGGACTCATCACCGCGTACGACACCCGGGCACCGCAGAACCGTGGAGGCGTCATGACAGCCCCGAGCACAGCCCCCGCCACCGGCAGGGGAGGCCGCTGGATCCAGCAGTGGGATCCCGAGGACGAGACGTTCTGGAACGAGACCGGGGAGAAGATCGCCCGGCGCAACCTCTGGTTCTCCGTCTTCTCCGAGCACATCGGGTTCTCGATCTGGACCCTGTGGTCGGTCCTCGTGCTCTTCATGGGCCCGAAGTACGGGCTGACCCCCGCCGACAAGTTCATGCTCACATCCATGGTCACGCTCGTCGGCGCCGTGGTCCGCGTCCCCTACACCTTCGCGGTCGCCCTCTTCGGCGGGCGCAACTGGACGATCATCTCCGCGAGCCTGCTGCTCATCCCGACGATCGCCGCCTTCGTCGTGATGAAGCCGGGGACCTCCTTCTCCACCTTCCTGATCGTCGGGCTGCTCGCCGGTGTCGGCGGCGGCAACTTCGCGTCCTCGATGACCAACATCAACGCCTTCTTCCCGCTGCGGAAGAAGGGGTGGGCGCTCGGCCTCAACGCGGGCGGCGGCAACATCGGCGTGCCCGTCATCCAGCTCGTCGCCCTCGCGATCATCGGCGCGAGCGGCGGGCCGCGAGTGCTGCTCGGGATCTACATCCCGCTGATCGTCGTCGCCGCCGTGCTCGCCGCCCTCTTCATGGACAACCTCGCCTCCGTGAAGAACGACACCGGCGCCGCCCGGGACGCCGCGAAGGACGCGCACACCTGGATCATGTCCTTCCTCTACATCGGCACCTTCGGCTCGTTCATCGGTTACAGCTTCGCCTTCGGGCAGGTGCTGCAGAACCAGTTCGGGCGCACCCCGCTGCAGGCGGCGTACGTCACCTTCATCGGCCCGCTGCTCGGTTCGCTGATCCGTCCCGTGGGCGGCTGGCTCGCCGACCGCTACGGCGGCTCGAAGATCACGCTGTGGAACTTCGTCGCCATGGGCGCGGCCACCGCCGTCCTGGTCTTCGCGAGCATGCAGAAGTCGCTGCCGCTGTTCACCGCCGCGTTCGTCGTGCTGTTCGTCCTCAGCGGGCTCGGCAACGGGTCGACGTACAAGATGATCCCCGGGATCTTCCAGGCCAAGGCCGTCGCCAAGGGGCTCCAGGGCGAGGAGGCCGCCGCGTACGGCCGGCGGCTGTCCGGCGCCTCCATGGGCCTCATCGGCGCCGTGGGCGCGCTCGGCGGCGTCGGCATCAACCTCGCCTTCCGGCAGTCCTTCCTCTCCTACGGCTCGGGCACCGGCGCCTTCGTCGCCTTCCTCGCCTTCTACGCCGCGGCCTTCGCGGTCACCTGGGCCGTATACCTTCGCCGCCCGGCCGCGCAACCTCAGGCCAACGCTTCCACCACCGAGGCGAAGCAGCAGCTCAGCTACGCCGAGGTGTGACGTAACACCAGCGACATGAAGCCGAACCGAGCCTGTCACGAGCCGTTGACAGGCTCGGTCGGCATGTAGGTACGACGCGTACGACCGGGGTTCACGACCACGTGACCACCGGTATGCCGACTCGAGCGCGGGACGAGAGCCATGTACGACAACCAGCAGCGACCGGAACACGGGCCTCTCGAGGGGTTCACCGTGGGCGTGACGGCCGCGCGACGGGCCGACGAGCTGGGGGCCCTGCTCCAGCGGCGCGGCGCGTCCGTGCTGCATGCGCCGGCCCTGCGTATCGTGCCGCTCGCCGACGACGGGGAACTGCTCGCCGCCACCAAGGAATTGATCGACCGGGCGCCCGACATCGCGGTCGCCACCACCGCGATCGGCTTCCGCGGCTGGGTCGAAGCGGCCGACGGCTGGGGGCTCGGCGAGGATCTGCTCGCCCGGCTGCGCGAGGTGCGGCTGCTCGCGCGCGGCCCGAAGGTCAAGGGCGCCATACGGGCGGCCGGGCTGACCGAGGAGTGGTCGCCCAGCTCCGAGTCCATGGCCGAGGTGCTCGACCGGCTGCTCGAGGAAGGCGTCGACGGCGTCCGTATCGCCGTCCAGCTGCACGGCGAGCCGCTGCCGGGCTTCGTGGAGGCGCTGCGGGAGGGGGGCGCCGAAGTGGTGGGGGTGCCGGTGTACCGGTGGATGCCGCCGGAGGACATCGGGCCGATGGACCGCCTCCTCGACGCGACCGTCAGCCGGGGCCTGGACGCCCTCACCTTCACCAGCGCGCCCGCTGCCGCGTCCCTGCTTTCCCGGGCCGAGGAGCGCGGGCTGCTGCCGGAACTTCTCGCCGCCCTGAACCACGACGTGCTGCCCGCCTGCGTCGGCCCGGTCACCGCGCTGCCGCTCCAGGCCCTCGGCATCGACACGGTCCAGCCCGAACGCTTCCGGCTCGGCCCGCTCGTCCAGCTTCTGTGCCAGGAACTGCCCGCCCGGGCCCGTACGCTGCCCATCGCCGGCCACCGGGTGGAGATCCGCGGGCACGCGGTGATGGTGGACGGCGCCCTGCGGCACGTACCGCCGGCGGGGATGTCCCTGCTGCGTGCCCTGTCCCGGCGGCCGGGCTGGGTGGTCCCCCGCTCCGACCTGCTGCGCGCGCTCCCGGGCGCCGGGCGCGACGAGCACGCCGTGGAGACGGCGATGGCCCGGCTGCGGACGGCCCTCGGGGCGCCCAAGCTGATCCAGACGGTGGTCAAGCGCGGCTACCGGCTGGCGCTCGACCCGGCGGCGGACTCCAAGTACGCGGACGTGTGAGCCGCGTCGGTGGTGACCGGTGCCGCTCTCGTGGTCCACGCGCTCGCCTTTGAGGCCTGGGAGGCGGGGGCGTACGGGGCCTTCCCGAGGAGTGTGCGGGCGGGCACTGTAGAGGGGGCGACCGCGGCGACTCCAAGGCGGTGACAGGCACATGGCATCCGGCACGGTCACGGCCTCGTACACATTGCGGTTCGGCTCCGGGCGGATCTGTCTGGATCTGCTCACGACGACCCATCCCGAGGAACGGCTCGACTCGGTGGACCGGTTGCGGGCGTGGATCGCCGGAGCCGGCCTGGTGCCGCTGGGCACCGCGCTGACCGGGGTGGACGCGGGCTGGCTGCGGGCGTTTTGCGAACTGCGCGAGGACATCGGCCAGTTGGTGGGCGGGGAACTGGACGGGTGTCCGGCGGACGGGGCGCTGGCCCGGGTCAACGCGGCGGCCCGGATCGCACCGCCCGCGCCGTGCGCGGTCCGTACGGAGGACGGCGCGCTGGTGCGACGGCTGCGCACACTGCCCAGCTGCGAGGACCTGCTGGCGGCGGTGGCCCGCGAGGCCATAGAACTGCTGACCGACCCGAAGGCCAGGGCGAGCCTGCGGCGGTGCGAGGGCGACAACTGCCCGATCGTCTACCTGGACACGTCCCGGGGCCGACGCCGCCGCTGGTGCTCGAGCGAGGTGTGCGGCAACCGGGAGCGGGTGGCCCGCCACCGTCGACGGGCGGCGCTGGCACGGACGTAGGACGCAGGTCGTGCCGGACGTCCTCCCGCCTCCTACGGGATCACATGCCTGTCTCGGTCACCACGTCGTCGGCGGGCGCGGGCGGCGCGGTGGTCGCGCGAGGGATCAGATGGGTGGGCAGCACGACGTGGGGCGTGCGGTCGGCCTCGGGGTCGTCGATCATCTTCAGGGCGAGTTCCCCGGCCACCCGCCCCATGTCCGAGGGTGACTGGGCGACCGTGGACAGATCGAACCACTCGGCGACCTGGTGGTCGTCGAAGCCGATGACGGACATCCGCTCGGGCACCTGGATCCGCGCCGCACGCAGGGTGTGTATGACGGCGACGGCCAGCTCGTCCTGCTCGGCGAAGACTGCGGTGGGCGGCTCCCGCAGGCTCAGCAGCGCGCCTATCCCTGCGGCGAGACCGCGCTTGTCCTCGACCGACATGGTGACCACCAGCTCGTCGTCCAGGCGGATGCCGGCCTCGGTGAGCGCCTGCCGGTAGCCGAGCAGCCGTTCGCGCGAGCTGAAGGTGAAGCCGGTGGCACCCACCGTCGGCACGAAGGCGATCCTGCGGTGCCCGAGGTTGAGCAGGTGCCGGGTGGCCTTGCAGCCCCCGGCCACGTCGTCGACGTAGACGCTGGGGCGGCCCTTGGCGTGCTGGCTGACGTAGATGACCGGCATCCCGAGGTCGTCCAGCCGTGCCGTCTCCTCGTCGGTGAGGTCGAAGCCGAAGACGAGGAGCGCGTCGGCGTTCCGCCGGGCCGGGAGGTGCTCGAAGAACGAGGTGCGCTCGGCCATGTCCGGGATGACGTAGACGTTCAGCTCCATGCCGGCCGCACGCAGCAGCGGGCCCAGGCTGGACAGCGCCGACCCCATGAACCACGAGTTGAGCGTGGGCACGAGCACCGCGACGACCCCGGTCTTCCCCGTGACCAGGCTCGCCGCCTGCCGCGAGACCGCGAAGTTCAGCTCGCGGGCGGCCTGTTCGACGCGCACGCGGACGTCCGCCGAGACGGACGTCAGTCCGCGCAGGGTGCGGGAGACCGTGGACGCGGAGACGCCGGCCCGTTCGGCGACGTCGGCCATGGTGGGGTGCCGCTGAGCTGGTGGCATGAGCGGAAGTTAGCACAGAGGCGGACGTTTGACAGCTGGCTTGTGAAAGCGCTGTCACAGCCCCATCATGGGACCTTTTGCCCCGTTTTGCTGTAAAAACAGCTGCGGTACACACCTAAAACTGTCTGAATCATCGGCGACTTATGGATTGACTTCCCCTAACTGCACTCCTAGCGTGCAAGCGTTGTCACGGCGGCGTGCAAGGTGCTTTCGTGTAGCCGGCCTTGAGGGCTCCGACCTGCGCTTTTGAAGGATCTTCGCGCCGTGACAGCACTGTCAGCCGCGCCTTCGGTTCCGCACGACCAGGAGAGAGACAGTGATGACCAGGACCACCAGAGCCCTTCAGTGTTCGGCGACGCTCGCCGCCGCCGGGCTGCTCCTCACCGCCTGCGGCTCGTCCGGCGGCAGCGGCGGCAGCTCCGGACAGGACTCCCAGAGCATGTCGTTCAAGGGCCGCGGCCCCATCACGTACGTGGCCGGCAAGGACACCACCGGAACCATCCAGACGATCATCGACCGCTGGAACAAGCTGCACCCCAAGGAGAAGGTCACCTTCATCCAACTGCCGACGGACGCGGACTCTCAGCGGCAGCAGATGATCCAGAACGCGGAGACGAAGTCCGACGCCTACACGGTGCTCTCGCTCGACGTCGTGTGGACGTCGGAGTTCGCCGCCCACCAGTGGATCGACCGCCTGCCCGACACCCAGTTCCCGGTGCAGAACATGCTGAAGCCCGTGGTGGAGACCGCGAAGTACCGCGGCGGGCTGTACGCGGTTCCGGGCAGCTCCGACGGCGGCCTGCTGTACTACCGCAGCGACCTGCTGAAGAAGGCCGGCATCACCAGCCCTCCGGTGACCTGGCCCCAGATGACGGCCGACTGCGCCAAGGTGAAGAAGTTGCCCGAGGCCAAGGACATGTCCTGCTACGCCGGGCAGTTCCAGAAGTACGAGGGCCTGACGGTGAACTTCTCCGAGGCCGTGAACTCCGCGGGCGGCCAGGTCACCGACGCGAGCGGCAAGCCGGACGTCGACACCCCGCAGGCGAAGAAGGGACTGGACTTCCTCGTCGACTCCTTCAAGGACGGGACCATCCCCAAGGAGGCCATCACCTACCAGGAGGAGGACGGCCGTCAGGCGTTCCAGTCCGGCAAGCTGGTGTTCCTGCGCAACTGGCCGTACGTGTACGCGCTGGCCCAGAAGAGCCCGGTCGGGGGGAAGTTCGCGGTCGCGCCGCTGCCCGGCCTGAACGGGACCGGCTCCTCCAGCCTGGGCGGTCACAACCTGGCCCTGTCGTCCTCCGCCAAGAACAAGGCGACGGCCCTGGACTTCATGAAGTTCTTCAGCAGTGAGGAGAGCGCGAGCTACTTCCTGAAGAACGCCTCCCTCGCACCGCCGTACACGAACCTGTACGACGACGCGTCGCTGGACAAGCAGTATCCGTACCTGCCCGTCCTCAAGCAGTCCATCCTGCATGCCGTGCCGCGCCCGCGGGTCGTGCAGTACGGGGACGTGACGTCGGCGATCGAGAAGGAGGCCTACGCAGCCCTGTCCGGCAGCAAGAGCAGTGCGCAGGCTCTGCAGGATCTGCAGGCGGACCTGCAGAAGCTGACGGCGCAGTGAGGACACGGGTCATGTCCGACATCAAGATCCCGTCCGGAACGGCCGGGCGGGAGCCCGGGGCGGTCGACCGCCCCGGGCGGCCCTCCGCGCTGCCGAACCTCCGGCGCACACCCGCCCGCGCGACCACGGGCACGGGCCGGCTGGCGGCGCTGCTGGTCTCCCCCACGCTCCTGGTGCTGACGATCGTCGTGATCTATCCGACGCTCATGGCGCTCAACGAGTCGCTGTACGGGCCGAAGGGACTGGACCCCAAGACCGGCTTCATCAACAACACCGAGCCGTTCGTGGGCCTGAAGAACTACACCGACATCTTCACCCAGGCCGGAGACCGGTTCTGGAACGCCTTCTGGAACACCACCCTGTTCACCGTCGTCACGGTGCTGCTGGAGACGGTGATCGGTGTGGCCATGGCACTGATCATGCACAAGGCGTTCCGGGGCCGGGCCGTGGTGCGGGCGAGCATCCTCGTGCCCTGGGCGATTCCCACGGCCATCTCCGGCCTGCTGTGGCGGTGGATCTTCAACGCCGACGGAATCGCCAACGTCCTCGTCGGGCACCACGTCCTGTGGACCGCCGACGGCTTCTCGGCCAAGATCGCGGTCATCATCGCCGACGTGTGGAAGACCGCCCCCTTCATCGGGCTGCTGGTCCTGGCCGGCCTGCAGGTGATCCCGAAGGAGGTCTACGAGGCGGCCCGGATCGACGGGGCTGCCGCCTGGGGCCGGTTCTGGCACATCACCCTGCCTCTGGTGAAGCCCGCGCTGCTGGTCGCGGTGCTGTTCCGGTGCCTGGACGCGCTGCGGATGTTCGACCTGCCCTACATCCTCATCGGCGCACAGAAGAACTCGGTGGAAACCC
Organism: Streptomyces sp. NPDC107546; assembly: GCF_055639175.1. NCBI lineage: Bacteria > Bacillati > Actinomycetota > Actinomycetes > Kitasatosporales > Streptomycetaceae > Streptomyces > Streptomyces sp. NPDC107546. Next base: position 332,324 of record NZ_JBVKBA010000005.1, read on the forward strand.
TGTCGATGCTCGCGCAGAACGAGGCGTCCAACGTCCGCTTCGGACCGGCCTCCGCCTACGCGGTGCTCCTCTTCCTCTATGTCTTCCTCATCGCGCTCGCCTTCGTCCGGCTGCTGGGCGCCGACCTCGTCGGCGACGGCGGCGTCCACGGCAGGCGCGAGCGCCGGACCGGGCGCCGGGGCGCCGTGGCGCTGCGCCGTGCGGAGGTGACGGCATGACCCTCACAGCCACCTGGCGTCAGCGGCTGCCCTACGTGGGTGTCGCCGTGGTGGTCGCCTACTGCCTGGCCCCGTTCTACTGGATGGTGGTCTCCAGCCTGCGGCGCGACGACGACATCTTCAGCACCTCGCTGTTTCCCACGCGCCTGTCGTTCGCGAACTACCGGGCGGTGTTCAACCCCTCCCAGGGGTTCTCGCGCGCGCTGCTCAACAGCCTGATCGTCGCCGGCATCACCACGGCACTGGCGCTGCTGCTGGCCACGTTCACCGCGTACGCGATGGCCCGGCTGGACTTCCGGTTCAAGCGGCTGGTCCTCACGCTGATCATCGCCACCTCGATGTTCCCGGTGGTGTCGATCGTGGTTCCGCTGCTGAAGCTGTTCACGGACATCGGCTGGATCAACACCTACCAGGCCATGATCGTGCCGAGCATGTCCTTCGCGCTGCCGCTGGCGGTGTGGAACCTGACCACGTTCTTCCGCCAGATGCCGGACGAGCTGGAGCACGCCGCGATGGTCGACGGCTGCACCCGCGGCCAGGCGTTCCGCAGGATCATCATTCCGCTCGCCGCGCCCGGCATCTTCACCACCGCGATCATCACCTTCATCGCCGCCTGGAACGAGTTCCTCATCGCCCTGTCGATGACCAACAAGCCCGCCATGCAGACCGCGACGGTCGCCATCTCGAAGTTCTCCGGAGCCACGACGTACCAGACGCCGTTCGGCAGCCAGATGGCTGCAGGCGTCATCGTCACGATCCCGCTGGTGATCATGGTGCTGCTCTTCCAGCGCCGTATCGTCGCCGGACTCACCGCAGGCGCGGCCAAGTAGGCACCGGCGCCGCGCCGCCCCTTCCCGACGTCCAAGGAGTAACGCACTCGTATGTCCGGTACCGCACCGTGGTGGCGCAGCGCCGTCATCTACCAGATCTACATCCGCAGCTTCGCCGACGGGAACGGTGACGGCGTCGGCGACATCGCCGGCATCCGCTCCCGTCTGCCGTATCTGAAGTCGCTCGGGGTCGACGCCATCTGGATCAACCCGTGGTACAAGTCGCCGATGGCGGACCACGGTTACGACGTGGCGGACTTCCGTGAGATCGACCCGCTGTTCGGCACGGTGGCCGAGGCGGAGAAGCTCATCGAGGAGGCGCACCGGCACGGGATCCGCGTCATCCCCGACATCGTGCCCAACCACACCTCCGACCAGCACGCCTGGTTCCAGGCGGCGCTGGCGGCGGGGCCGGGCAGCCCCGAGCGGGAGCGTTACGTCTTCCGGTCCGGCCGTGGGCCGGGCGGCGCGGAGCCGCCCAACGACTGGGTCTCCTGCTTCGGCGGCCCCGCCTGGACACGGCTGCCCGACGGGGAGTGGTACCTGCACCTGTTCGCCCCCGAGCAGCCCGACCTCAACTGGGAACACCCTGAGGTGAGGGCCGAGTTCGAGTCGATCCTGCGGTTCTGGTTCAGCCGGGGCGTGGACGGTTTCCGTATCGATGTGGCGCACGGACTCGTCAAGCACCCCGAACTGCCCGACCTGCCGCCCCGCCCCGAGCCGGCGGGGGTGCTCGGACCGCTCTCCCGCCGCGAGGACACGGAGGAGCGGATCCGGCAGCACGTCGACCACCCGCACTGGGACCGCGACGAGGTCCACGACATCTACCGCGCGTGGCGCAAGGTGGCCGACGAGTTCCCCGGCGACCGGTCGTTCGTGGCCGAGGCCTGGGCGGACACCCCGGAGCGGCTCGCCGCCTACGTCCGCCGGGACGGCCTGCACACCGCGTTCAACTTCGACTTCCTGATGGCGAGCTGGGACGCGAAGGACCTGCGCGCGGTCATCGACGACTCGCTCGCCATGCTCGGCGCGGTGGGCGCACCGGCCACCTGGGTGCTGTCCAACCACGACGTCATGCGCCACGTCAGCCGCTACGGCCGCAGGACCGTCAAGCGGTGGCTGGCCAACGAACGCTACGAGCCCGAAGGCCCCCTGGACCTCGAGCTGGGCATCCGGCGCGCCCGTGCGGCGGCCCTGCTGATGCTCGCCCTGCCCGGCGGCGCCTACATCTACCAGGGCGAGGAACTCGGCCTGCCGGAGGTCGAGGACCTGCCCGAGTCCGTCCTGCAGGACCCGATCTGGGAGCGCTCCGGGCACACGGACCGCGGCCGTGACGGCTGCCGGGTGCCGATCCCCTGGTCCGGGCACACCCCGCCGTTCGGCTTCAGCCCCGAGGGTGCCTCGGCCGCGCCCTGGCTGCCACAGCCCGCCGACTGGGGCGAGCGCAGCGTGGAGGCGCAGACCGGTGACGAGACGTCGATGCTGGAGCTCTACCGTCGCGCCCTGCGCGTGCGCCGCGAGCATCCGGCGCTCGGCGACGGAACTCTGGTCTGGCTGGACGCTCCCGCCGGAGTCCTCGCCCTCCGCCGCGAACCCGGCTTCGTCTGCGTGGTCAACCTCTCGTCCGAGGCGTACCGGCTGCCCGACCACACCTCGGTCCTGCTGGCGAGCGGTCCCGTCGAGGACGGCGTGCTGGCACCGGACCAGGCGGCCTGGCTGGCGGTGTAGCCGTCCATGGGACACCAGGGCCGTCCGGTGCGTCCCCGCTCACCGGACGGCCCTGGTTCTGCCCGGCTCTCACACGGACCCGGCCCGCCTGCGTCCCGCCGACCGGTTCCGCCCCGGCCCGTTCCGCCCCGACCCCTTCCGACCTGGCCCGTTCCGACCCGGCCCGTTCCGACCCGCCCCGTTCGGCCACAGCCTCGGGCTCCGCTTGGCCGCCCTGTCCTCGATCCAGCCGAACGCTACGATCGCCAGGCCGATCAGCGGCCAGATCAGGACGAACATCCACAGCGTGTACGTCGCGTCCAGCGCCGCCACCGCGCTGTCGGCCTGCAGGAAGGGGAGCTTGTAGAGCTGGTCCAGGATCGGGACCGTGGCCATGATCAGCATGTTGTGCCACAGGTAGATCGTGACCGCGCGGTTGTTGGACAGGGTCACCAGCTTGTCCCAGCGGCGCAGCCGGCCCGGGAGCTCCTGCCAGGACGGGGAGTACTGCAGGAGGATGACGACGAACCCGAAGGACCAGGTCGCCTGGGCCAGCGGGATGTCGTTCAGGTCCCATCCGTCGGGGCCCTGGTGGCCCGACGCCCACCACAGGCCGAACGCCATCAGCTGGGCCGAGCAGGAGACGGCGACATAGCGGGGGATCCGGGCCAGAAGGCCCTCGTGGTGGGCGAAGCCGAGGACCCAGCAGCCGCCGTATACCGCGAAGTCCGTCACCGCGTTGCCCGTCTCGCCGGGGATCGAGACCAGGCCCGTGCCGACGACCGCCGTCAGGCCCAGCGGCGCCAGCAGCGTCGGCCACGGAGCCCGCCTGAACGCCCACAGGAGCAGCGGCGAGGCCACCACGAACCACAGGTACGCCCGCAGGTACCACAGCGGCCCCACCGCCTGCACCGCCCAGGTGTCCTCCAGCAAACCCGACTTGGCGCCCAGGTGCCAGGGGAAGGGCGGGGCGCCGACCGGGAGCACATAGTCGACCAGGCCGAGCAGGCCCCAGGTGCCGCCGTGGTCCCGGTCCTTCAGCGGGTTCCAGCCGCCCGCGAACATCAGCGTCAGGACCACCGCGCTGAACGCCCACAGGGGCGGCAGCAACCTGCGCACCCGGCTCCTGACCACGCTCAGCGCCGGGCGGCTCAGGGAACGGGCCATCAGGGAGCCCGCCAGGGCGAACATCACGCCCATCGACGGGAAGAGCACGGTCAGCCAGGCCCAGCCGAAGAGGTGGTAGACCACGACCCGGACCAGGGCCAGGGAGCGCAGGAGGTCCAGGTAGCGGTCGCGGCCCGGTGTGCGGGCTTCGGGGCTCTTCTTCTCCGCCTCCTGCTGCCGCGGGATCCCGTACGCCGACGTCGGCTCCGGGCCCGTGCCCGTTCCCGTGGTGTAGCCGTGGGTCATGCCACGGGCCTCCGATCACTGTGCGGCCGCGGCTGCGGCACGGGGCCGCCCGGCGCCTCCACGACACCGGTGCGCCGCAGCTTCTGCCAGCGCAGCCGGCCGCCGGTGAGCGCCGTGATCCAGGACTGGAGCAGCACGACGTACATCAGCTGGCGGTAGAGGATCTGCTGCAGGGGCAGCGAGAGCAGGTGGGTCATGCGTTCGCGGTCGAGGCGGAAGGCGTACGCCGCGCAGGCGGCCTGGATCGCCAGGACGCCCAGCCACGCCACGACCGTCTTCTGCGTCGGGCCGAACACCACTCCGTAGAGCAGGAAGACGTCGATGAGCGGGGCCAGCAGCGGGGCCACCACCATGAACAGGGAGACCAGGGGAAGGCCCACCCGGCCGAAGCGTCCGGACGGACCGCGCTCCAGCAGCGCACCCCGGTGCTTCCAGATCGCCTGCATGGTGCCGTACGACCAGCGGTAGCGCTGGGACCACAGCTGCTGGACCGTCTCCGGGGCCTCCGTCCAGGCACGGGCGTTCTCGGCGTACACCACCCGCCAGCCGTCGCGGTGCAGCGCCATGGTGATGTCGGTGTCCTCGGCGAGCGTGTCGTCGCTCATGCCGCCCACCCGTTCCAGCGCGGACCTGCGGAACGCCCCGACCGCGCCGGGGATCGTCGGCATGCAGCGCAGGATGTCGTACATGCGGCGGTCGAGGTTGAAGCCCATCACGTACTCGATGTGCTGCCACGCGCCGATGAGGGAGTTCCGGTTGCCCACCTTCGCGTTGCCCGCCACCGCACCGACGCGCGGGTCGGCGAAGGGCTGGACCAGTTCCCGGACGGTGGCCGGCTCGAAAACCGTGTCGCCGTCCATCATCACCACCAGGTCGTAACGGGCGTTCGCCACACCGCGGTTGAGGGCGGTCGGCTTGCCCGCGTTGAGCTGCCGTACGACACGCACGTTGGGCAGGCCCATCGCCTCGACGATCCGGGCCGTGCCGTCGGTCGAGCCGTCGTCGACGACGACCACCTCGATGGGGTGCTCGCTCGCCATCAGGGAGCGGACGGTGTTCTCGATGCACTTGGCCTCGTTGTACGCGGGCACCAGCACCGACACCGGTTCGGTGACCGGCGCCCCCCAGCGGAAGCCGCGGCGGCGCACCCGGCGCGCGTGGACGCCGGAGAGCAGCAGCATCAGCACGAAGCGGCCGATGACGAGGCTGCCGACCACCGCGAGGCAGACCACCATGACGTCGGTGACCTTCTCGGAGGCCTGGACCAGGAAGATCCACGCCTTGCCCTTCCACGCGTCGAGGCCGGTGACCGGGGTGAGGGCGCTGGGCGCGCCGAGCGCCTCGGTGAGGTTCTGGAACCGGTAGCCCTCGGCCTGGAGTCCCGGCAGGAACCGGTCCAGTGCCTGCACCGTCTGGTGGCGGTCGCCGCCGGAGTCGTGCATCAGGACGATCGCGCCCTTGCCGCCGTGCGGCGTGGCACGGCGGATGATCTCGCCGACACCGGGCTTCTGCCAGTCCTCGCTGTCGGTGTCGTTGACGACGGTGATGTAGCCGCGGCTGCCGATGTACTCGGTCACGGGCCAGGACTTGTCGTCCATGGCGTCGGCGAAGGAGGAGTACGGCGGCCGGAAGAGGGAGGTGCGCACGCCGGCCGCCCCGCTGATCGCGAGCTGGTTCGTGGACAGCTCCCAGTCGATGCGGCGCTTCGACTGGTAGGACAGGTCGGGGTGGTTGAAGGTGTGCAGGCCGACCTCGTGGCCCTCCGCCACCATGCGGGCGACGAGGTCGGGGTAGCGCGAGGCCATGGTGCCGGTGACGAAGAAGACCGCGTGCGCGTGGTGTTTCTTCAGCACGTCGAGGACCTTGGGCGTCCACGTGGGGTCGGGGCCGTCGTCGAAGGTGAGGACCAGGCGGTGGTCCGGCACACGAATGGTGCTGGTGCGGCCGCTGCGGGTGTCGATGACCGGACCGCCGTCCAGGATCTTCTCCGGGACGTGGCCGGTGGCCGCCTCGGGCCGGATGCGGTGGTCGGCGAGGATCTCGCTGTGCACGAAGCCGCGCAGCATCAGCATCGTCACGAGGGTGACGAGGAGGAGCGTGGGCAGCAGCAGGCGCATGGGCACGCGGCGGCGCCGGGCGCCGTCGCGGGCGCCGGTCGCGGCGCCGGGACGGCGGGTGCGGGATGCCATCAGAGGACGTACTCCGGGGGACGGGAGAGCGAGGAGGAGGACCCGGCGGCGTCTTCGGCGACGGGGGTGTTCGTGCGCGGGCCCTCGGCCACCGGCGTCGGCCTGCTCGGGCCGTCGGCGACGCTGCCCATGCCCGGGCCCGTGCTGCCGCCGTCCGGGCTCGGCGACGGGTCGGGCGAGGGGTTGCCGCCCGCCGAGGGGCTCACGGCGGGCGGGATGGAGACGGGCACCGACGGGCGCAGACTCGGCTGGGTCACGCCGGACCCCGGGTTCCTGGTGGTGCTCGTGGCGGACGGCCCGGGATCGGCGGAGGTGCCCGGCCGTCCCGGGCTCGCGGAGGCGCCGGCGGTGTGGGCGCCGAGGCCCGGCGACGGTGTCGTGGCGTCGCTCGCCGACGCGGTCACGCCCGGGGCGGGGCTGCCCGACACGGACGGCTGCGCGGACTGGGAGGGCAGCGGCGAACTGTCGACCTTGCTCGCCGGCACGTCCTCCTGCTCCCTGGGCACCGGCAGCCAGGGCGCGGCGGAGTTGCCCGACAGCAGGGTGGCGACGATGACGGCGGCGTAGGCGGCGCAGGCGACACCGACGGCGATGCCGATACGGCGCAGCCGGCGCCCGCGCCGCCCGGACTCGTCCACGAAGACGGGGCCCTCGGAGCCGTCCCGGCCGCCGGGCTCCCCACGCTCGGCCTGTCCGGGTCCCGCCCCGAGCCGCCAACCCGTGCTGTCGAGCTGGACGGTCACCTCGTGCGGGTCGTGGGCGTGCTCGATGTCGGCCGAGCCGTGCCAGGCGTCCCGGCGAGCGGCGCCGCCGCGCTGCGCGGGGATGCCCGGGGCCCCGGCCGGCTCCGGCAGGCCCGCGTGACCGGCGAGCCCGGGAGGAAGCTCGATCTCGGTGACCTCCGGAGGACGCGCACCGGCACCGGCCTTGAGAACGGCCTCGGCTTCGGTGACGCCCGGGCGTCCCGCGCGACGGTCGGCCCTGCGAAGGACCTCGGTCCGGGCGGCCTCCGGCAGGCCCGCGCGCCGCACGGCCCTGGGAAGGAGCTCCGTCTCGGTGAGGTCCGGCAGGCCGACGCCCGCGCCCGCACCGGCTCGCGGCAGGACCTCGGTCGCGTCCATGCCCGTCTGACCCGCACCCGCGCGCAGCGTCTCCGTTCCGCCGAACTCCGCCAAGGAACGGATGTCATGCCCGCCGACTGGGACTTCTCGGGTCGCCGATGCGGCATCGGGCCATTCCGGTTGGGCGTCTTCCCGCCACTTTTCCACGCGCGCACATCCCCCCACGGGACAGTTCCGGGTGCGCCTACGACCCCGAGCACCCGTCGACCGGACCAGGCCCCCACCTGGCCCGAGCGCCCCCCTCTTACCAAGTCCTTGCCCGGGCCATGAATGTAGCGCATGTGGGGGATGTGTGGTTCCGATGCGCTAGTTCCGGGTACTCATGGCTGCCTCGTCATTGGCCGGAATCCATCCATCCACGGGCCGCCGCAACCACCCCTCCGCCGCGGCGACCTCGGCCGAGGCCCGTCGAAGCGCATCGAGTCCCGGATGCGTCAGCCCTTGTCGCCACACCAGCGAGACAGGCGAAAGCGGTACGGGATCGACGAGCGGACGCCGCACCGTCCCGGGCAGCGCGGGGAAGTCCACCACGGCAAGAATCGGATGGCCCGTCCTCGCCATGATCCGCTGGAACTCCTCGTCCCCGACGGCCAGCGGGGCCGGTGGCGCAACCTGGATGTCCCGCCCGTCGAACAGTCGGTGCGCGAGGTCGGTCCACTCCGGCGTGCGCGGGTTCCCGGCGCCCGCGTACACCGTCTCCCCGGCAAGGGCGGCCAGCGGCACCGCCTGCAGCGCCGCCAGACGGTGGTCCTCGGGCAGGACGACCGCCATCGGCTCGTACCGCACGGGCTGCTGGTCGAGCCCGGTCCGCAGCGCCGGCGGAAGACCCGCGAACCGGCCGAACGACGCGTCCAGCCGGCCCGCGAGCACTTCGGCCGCGGCATACGTGAGACCGCTTTCGTAGCGGGCCATCAACTCCAGATCGGGGACCAGCGCACGAGCCCTGTGCAGTACCCGTCGTCCGGTGACCAGCCCCGGGGAGTTCAGGTCCACCAGGAGCGGCCGTGCCTGCCCGAAGGCGGCGAGGAGTTCCTCCTGCGCGTCCAGCACCCGGCGCGCGTACGGCAGCAGGCGCTCGCCCTCGGGGGTCAGCGTGACCTGCCGTGTCGTACGGACGAACAGCTCGGTGCCCAACTCCCGCTCCAGCCTGCGGATGTCCCGGCTCAACGCCTGCTGGGCGACGTAGAGGCGGGTCGCGGCGCGGGTGAAGTGCAGTTCCTCCGCGACGGCGAGGAAGGCGCGGAGCAGGCGGGGGTCGACGGCGGCGGGCATCCGGCGAACTTACAACGCAGGTGCGTCAATCGCCACGGAGTAAGTGTTGGACCCCAGGTCACGGGCCGGGCGACGCTTCCTGCATGCCGCAGCCTTCCTCTCGCAGACCACCCCTGCTCACCGTCACGCAGGACACCCTCGTCGCCGTCGACTTCACCCCGCGCACCGCCGGCAGGGCGCCCGACCCGCGCAACCCCTACCGCCGGCTCTTCGCCCACCCCGGCACCCGCGCCTTCACGATCGGGAACCTCATCGCCCGGCTCCCCATCGGCATGTTCAGCGTCAGCTCGGTCATCATGATCGCCGGTTCGCGGGGCTCGTACGCACTCGCCGGAGCGGTCACCGCCACCGGCCTCGTGGCCACGGCCGCCGTCGGCCCCTGGGTGGCGCGGCTCGTCGACCGTCGCGGCCAGGCCCGGATCGTCCTGCCCGCAACGCTGTTCGCGCTGCTCGGGAGCCTCGCACTGGTCCTGTGCGTGCACTACGACGCCCCCGCCTGGACCCTGTTCGCCGCGCACGCGGCCACCGCCACCACCCCCAACGTCGGCGGCCTGTCCCGCGCCCGCTGGGCCCACCTGTTCCGGGACGCCCCGGACGCCCTGCACACGGCGAACTCCTTCGAGCAGGCCGCCGACGAACTGTGCTACCTGCTCGGCCCGGTGCTCGCCGCCTTCCTCTGCACCCGGCTCTTCCCGGAGGCCGGCACTCTGGCCGGCGCCTTCCTGCTGCTCACCGGCATGCTGATCTTCACCAGCCGGCGCGCCACGGAACCGCCGCCGCGCCGCCGCCCGGGCACCCGGCCCCCGCTGCGCGCCCCCGGTATGCCCCCGCTCCTGCTCGGCCTGCTGGCCACCGGCGCGGTGTTCGGAGCCATGGAGGTCGTCACCGTGGCGTTCGCGGACACACAGGGGCACAAGGCGGCTGCCGGCCCGGTCCTCGCCCTGCAGGCCGCCGGTTCGTGCGCCGCCGGACTGCTCTACGGCGCGCTGCGGCCCGCCGGTCCGGCCGAGCGCCGCTATGTGTGGTGCCTCGCGGCGATGACGGCCCTCATGGCCCTGCCCCTGCTCGCGGCGCGCACCACCGGTTCCCTCCTCGCCCTCGCGCCCGCCCTGCTGCTCGCGGGCATGGCCACCGCCCCGACGATGGTCACGGCGATGGTGCTGGTCCAGCGGCGCACTCCCGAGGGCCGTTCGAACGAGGGCATGACCCTCGCCGTGACGGCTCTGCTCGGGGGCGTGGCCTGCGGTTCCGCCATCGGCGGCTGGGCGGTGGAGCACCTGTCCCCGACCGCCGGTTTCGCCCTCCCCACGACCGCCGCGGGCCTCGCCCTGGCAATCGCTCTCGGGCACAGGGCGGTCGAAGGAATCCGCACCGATTCGTGCGCCCCCCATTGACGCGATCGGAACGCCCACATACCTTCCCCCGTCGAAGCGCTTCGACGTCGCGCATCGAAACGATTCGACGAACCCTGCGTGATCGCTCCGATACCCGTCCGACTCCCGCGGAGGCACTGGATGTTGACAGCACGACGACGTGTGGTGGCGACGGCTGCGGTGGTCCTGTCCGGATCCCTGCTCCTGGCCTCCTGCGGCGGCTCGGACAGCGGCTCTTCCGACGGCAAGACGCTGAAGCTGTGGCACTACGAGGGCCCGGACAGCGCGATGGGCGCCGCCTGGAACGAGGCCATCAAGGAGTTCGAGGCCAAGCACCCGGGCGTGAAGGTGAAGTTCGAGGAGAAGGGCTTCGAACAGATCCAGAAGACCGCGCCCATGGTGCTCAACTCCTCCGACGCGCCCGACATCATGGAGTACAACAAGGGCAACGCGACGGCGGGCCTGCTGTCCAGGCAGGGACTTCTGACCGATCTGACCGCCGAGGTCACCAAGCGCGGCTGGGACAAGAAGCTCAGCGCGGGCGTGAAGACCACGAGCCAGTACGACGCGGGCGGCGTCATGGGCTCCGGCAAGTGGTACGGGGTGCCCAATTACGCCGAATACACCATGGTCTTCTACAACAAGGACCTGTTCAAGAAGTACGGGATCGCCGAGCCGAAGACGTTCGACGACCTGACCGCCGCGATGGACAAGTTCGTCGCCAAGGGCATCACCCCGCTCGCCGACGCTGGCGCCGAGTACATGGCCCAGCAGTACCTGTACCAGCTGGCGCTGTCGAAGGCCGACCGCTCCTGGGTCGACAGTTACGAGCTGTACAAGGGCAAGACCGACTTCCACGACGCGGCCTGGACGTATGGCGCGACCACCTTCGCCGACTGGGTGAAGAAGGGCTACATCAGCAAGACGTCCAGCGGCACCAAGGCCGAGGACGCGGGCGTCGCCTTCATCCAGGGCAAGAACCCGATCCTGTTCAGCGGAAGCTGGTGGTACGGGCGCTTCAAGACGGAGAACAAGTTCGACTGGGGCACCATGCTCTGGCCGGGCTCCGCCCTCACCCTCGGGTCCGGCGGCAACCTCTGGGTCGTGCCCAAGGGCGCCGAGAACAAGGACCTCGCCTACGACTTCATCGACATCACCATGTCGGCGAAGATCCAGAACCTGCTGGGCAACAAGGGCGGCGTCCCGGTCGCGGCCGACCCGAACGCCATCACCGACCCGCAGTCCAAGGCCCTCATCGCCGACTTCAACACGCTCTCCCAGCGCGACGGCCTCGCCTTCTACCCCGACTGGCCCGTCCCCGGCTTCTACGACACCCTCGTCTCCGAGACGCAGAAGCTGATCACGGGCAGCGAGCAGCCGGACGCCTATCTCAGCGCGTTGCAGAAGGCGTACGACCAGGGCGCGCCGAAGCAATGACGATCACCGTCGAACGGGGGGCGCGGGCCGTCGGCAAGCGCCCGCACACCGGCCCGCGTCGCCCCCGCTCCCAGACCTCGTACGCGCTCTTCCTGCTGCCCGGCGTGCTCTCGTTCCTCGCCGTGATCATCGTCCCGTTCCTGATGAACACGGGCGTCAGCTTCACCGAGTGGAGCGGCATCGGCTCACCGAAGTGGACCGGTCTCGACAACTATCGCCAACTGCTGGACGACAGCGAGTTCTGGGCGTCGTTCCGGCACAGTCTGTTCATGGTCGTCGCCATGGCGGTCGTGCCGACGATGATCGGACTCGTCCTCGCGGCCGCGCTGTTCGACTACATCGGCAAGCACTTCGGCAGCAAGCTGGCCGCCGTGCTGCGCGCCTGCTTCTACCTGCCGCAGGTCCTGCCTGTCGCGGTGGCGGGCATCGTCTGGAGCTGGGTCCTCGCCCCGGACAACGGCTCCCTGAACGCGCTGCTGAAGGCGGTGGGTCTCGGCTCCTGGCAGCAGGACTGGCTCGGCGACCCGGACATCGCCCTCTACAGCGTCATGGGGGTGATGGTGTGGGTGCAGCTGGGCTTCCCGCTGGTCGTCTTCATGGCCGGGCTCCAGCGCGTCGACCCGCAGTTGTACGAGGCGGCCGAACTGGACGGCGCCGGTTGGTGGCGCCGCTTCTGGCACATCACGCTGCCGCAGATCAGACCGGAGATCTATGTGGTGCTGACCTGGTGCACGGTCGCGGCGCTGAAGGTGTTCGGGGCGGTGTACGTGCTGACGAAGGGCGGCCCCGGCGGGGCGACCGACGTCCCGTCCTACTTCTCCTTCACCACCTTCTTCGAGAAGACCCAGGCCGGGTACGGCGCCGCGATCTCCACCGTCCTCACCGTGATCATCCTGCTCCTCGCGATGGTGGGCCTGAAGCTCCAGACCCGCGCCGAGGACGCCGAGGAAGGGGCCCGCGCATGACCGCCGTACGCACCGAGATCCGCACGCGGCCCCGCACGGCCCTCGGCCGCTACCCCGTTCTCGTCGCCCTGTGCATCGCGGCCCTGTTCATGGTGCTGCCGTTCCTGATCGTCGCCGCCAACGCCGTGAAGTCCCCCGCCGAGTACTCCCAGCACGGGCCGCTGAGCCTGCCGAAGGGCCTGTACCTGGACGGTCTGAAGGACTTCTGGCAGCGCGTCGACTACGGCCACAAGCTCCTCAACTCCGTCCTCATCAGCGGCTCGGTGGCCGTCCTTGCGGCGGTGCTGTCCGTGCTGAACGCGTACGCGATCGGCATCGGCCGCATCAAGGGGCGCACCTGGGTGCTGGCCTTCTTCGTGCTCGCCAACGTGCTGCCGCAGGAGGCGCTGGTCTACCCGCTCTACTACCTCAGCAAGCAGGCCGGCCTCTACGACACCCGGCTGAGCGTGATCATCGTCTTCACGGTGATCCAGGCCGCCTTCGGCACCTATCTGCTCTCCTCGGTCCTCGGGCAGTTCCCGCGCGAGATCATCGAGGCCGCCCGGATCGACGGGGCGAACAAGTGGCAGGTGCTGTGGCGGATCGTGGTCCCGGTCAGCCGGCCCACGATCGGGGTGCTGCTCGTCTTCTTCTTCATCTGGACGTGGAACGAGTTCCTGCTGCCCCTGGTCATGCTGATCTCCAACGACAACCAGACGGTGTCGGTGGCGCTCGGCGTCCTGCAGGGTCAGCGTCTCATGGACGCCACGATGACGAATGCCGCCGCTCTGCTGGGCGTGCTGCCCGCCATCGTCTTCTTCCTCGTCTTCCAGCGGACTCTCACCCGCGGCATCGCCGTGGGTGCCGTCAAGTAGGGGGCACGCTTGAAGTTCACCGACGGCTACTGGCTGCTGCGCGAAGGCGTCACCGCGGCCCACCCGGTGCAGGTCCTGGACGTGACCACGCCTGAGGGGGCCCTGGAGATCCATGCGCCGACCCAGCCCATCCGCCACCGCGGCGACCTGCTGAAGGGACCGGTCGTGACGATCAGCGCGCACGCGCCGATGCCGGACGTCATCGGCCTGACCTTCACGCACTTCGAGGGTGAGCAGCCCCGAGGGCCGAGGTTCGAGATCCAGCGGGACGACGTCCGGGGGTCTGGGGGATGTCCCCCAGAGAAACACAGCACTCCGCACGCCGAGTACGACGAGGAGACCGCCACCCTCACCGCGGGCGCCCTGTCCGTACGCGTCGCCCGCACCGGCCCCTGGCACGTCGACTTCCTCGCCCACGGCCGCACCCTCACCACCAGCGGCCCCAAGAACATGGGCATCATGCGCGACGCCTCCGGCGCCCACTACCTGCGCGAACAGCTGAGCCTCGGGGTCGGCACGTCGGTCTACGGCCTCGGTGAACGCTTCGGGCCGCTGGTGAAGAACGGCCAGGTCGTCGACATCTGGAACGCGGACGGCGGCACGGCCACCGAACAGGCCTACAAGAACGTCCCGTTCTTCCTGACCGACGCGGGCTACGGCGTGTTCGTCGACCACCCGGGCAAGGTGTCCTTCGAGGTCGGCTCGGAGGCGGTGTCGCGGGTCCAGTTCAGCGTGGAGAGCCAGCAGTTGACGTACTACGTCATCTACGGGCCCACCCCGAAGGACGTCCTGCGCAAGTACACCGCCCTCACCGGCCGCCCGGCCCTGCCGCCGGCCTGGTCGTTCGGCCTGTGGCTGTCGACCTCCTTCACCACCTCCTACGACGAGGCCACCGTCACCTCCTTCATCGACGGCATGAAGCAACGTGAACTGCCGCTTTCGGTCTTCCACTTCGACTGCTTCTGGATGCGCGAGTTCAACTGGTGCGACTTCCAGTGGGACCCGCGGGTCTTCCCCGACCCGGAGGGCATGCTGTCCCGCCTGAAGGAGCGCGGGCTGCGGGTGTGCGTGTGGATCAATCCCTACATCGCGCAGCGCTCGCCGCTGTTCGCCGAGGGCAAGGCCCTGGGCCATCTGCTGAAGAAGCCGGACGGCAGCGTGTGGCAGTGGGACCTGTGGCAGCCGGGCATGGCCCTGGTCGACTTCACCAGCCCGGACGCCCGTGACTGGTACGCCGCCAAGCTGGAGGCGCTGCTCGCCCAGGGCGTCGACTGCTTCAAGACCGACTTCGGGGAGCGCATCCCGGTCGACGTGGCCTATGCGGACGGCTCGGACCCGGAGCGGATGCACAACTACTACGCATACCTGTACAACCGCACCGTCTTCGAGGTGTTGCGCAAGCACCGCGGTGAACAGGAGGCCGTGGTCTTCGCCCGCTCGGCGACCGCGGGCAGCCAGAAGTTCCCCGTGCACTGGGGCGGCGACTGCGAGGCCACGTACGAGTCGATGGCCGAGTCGCTGCGCGGCGGGCTCAGCCTCGGTCTGTCGGGCTTCGGGTTCTGGAGCCATGACATCGGCGGCTTCGAGGGCACGCCGACCCCGGCGCTGTTCAAGCGGTGGCTGGCCTTCGGGCTGCTGTCCTCGCACAGCCGGCTGCACGGCAGTTCCTCCTACCGGGTGCCGTGGCTGTTCGACGAGGAGTCCGTGGACGTGCTGCGGCACTTCACCCGGCTCAAGCTGCGCCTGATGCCGTATCTGTACGAGGCCGCGCGCACCGCTCAGACCGAGGGCGTGCCGATGATGCGGGCGATGGTGCTGGAGTTCCCGGACGACCCCGGCTGCGCGCACCTGGAGCGGCAGTACATGCTCGGCCCGGACCTGCTGGTCGCGCCGGTCTTCAACGACGAGGGGGATGTCTCCTACTACGTGCCCGAGGGCACGTGGACCGACTACCTGACCGGGCGGACGGTGACCGGACCGCGCTGGGTGCGGGAGCGGCACGGGTTCTCCAGCGTTCCGCTGCTCGTCAGGCCGGGTGCGGTGATCCCGGTCGGCGCGGTGGACGACCGCCCCGACTATCCGTACGCCGACGGGGTCACCCTGCGCGCGTTCGGGCTGGAGCAGGGCGCGCAGGTGACGGTGCCGGTCGGGGACGTGACCTTCACCGTCGTCCGGGAGGGGAAGACGCTGCGCGCCTCCTGCAGTGATCCCCGGGCGCCCTGGGCCCTGGCGAGCGGGGAGCGGACCGCCCGTGCGGCGGCGGGCACCGGGTTCCTCTCGCTGGAGCTGGAGTCGGAGTGATGGTTCCTCCCCCCACAGGAGCTGGACTGACATGGTGAAGATCACGGACGTGGCCCGGCACGCGGGGGTCTCCCCCAGCACCGTCTCCTACGCCCTCAGCGGCAAGCGCCCCATCTCCGAGGAGACCCGGCTGCGCATCGAGGAGGCCATCCGCGAGCTGGGCTACCGCCCGCACGCCGGCGCCCGCGCGCTGGCCAGCAGCCGGTCCAACGTACTGGCGCTGGTGATGCCGCTGCGCTCCGGGATCAACGTCCCGGTGGTGATGCAGTTCGCGGTGTCGGTGGTGACGGCCGCGCGCCGGCACGACCACGACGTGCTGCTGCTCACCCAGGAGGAGGGCGAGGAGGGGCTGCGGCGCGTGGCGGACACCGCGCTGGTGGACGCGCTGATCGTGATGGACGTCCAGTTGCACGATCCGCGGCTGCCACTGCTGCGGGCCCTGGACCGGCCGTCCGTGCTGATCGGCTTCCCTGCCTCCGCGCAGGGGCTGACCTGCATCGACCTCGACTTCATGGCGGCGGGCGAACTGTGCGTGGAGCACCTGGCGGGGCTCGGGCACCGGGTGGTCGCCCTGGTCGGGTCGCCGCCGGAGGTGTACGTGCGGGGCACCGGGTTCGCACAGCGGGTGGTACAGGGGTTCACTGCGGCGGCCGACCGGCACCGGCTGGTGTCGTCGGTGCAGCCCTGCGAGGCCGCGCCGGCCGCCGCGCGCGGGGTCGCCGAGCGGCTGCTGCGCGAACAGCCCGCGCTGACGGGGGTGGTCGTGCACAACGAGGCGGTGCTCGAGCCGCTGATCGACGCCTTCGAGTCGCTCGGCCTGCGCGTACCCGGCGATCTGTCCGTCACCGCGATCTGCCCGGAGGAGCAGGCCGCCGGCGCCCGGGTGCCCATCACGTCCGTCGCCGTCCCGTCCGCCGAGGTGGGTGAGCGGGCGGTGGAGCTGCTGATGAAGAAGCTGGGCGGGTCGGCCGTTCCGGAGGCCACCCTGCTCCTCCCGCACCTCACGCTCCGCACGAGCACCGCACCGCGCTCCACGTCCTGAAGTCCGGAAGGCGCGAAGACGCGAAGCCCCGAAGCCTCGCAGCCCCGAAATTGACCGGATTCATCCCGTTGCAAGGCCCTGACCGAAGGAGCCGTGGCATGAAAGGCACGCGAGGAAGACGCAGAACGACCCTGGCCGTGGCGCTCGCCCTGATCGCGGGGCTCGGCGCCACCGTCCCCGCCCAGGCCGACGACCCCGCCCACTCCTTCCGCAACCCGAACCTCCCCGTCGAGAAGCGCGTGGACGACCTCCTCTCCCGCCTGACCCTCGACGAGAAGGTCTCCCTCCTCCACCAGTACGAACCCGCCATCCCCCGCCTCGGCATCCAGTCCTTCCGCACCGGCACCGAGGCCCTCCACGGCGTGGCCTGGCTCGGGAAGACCACGGTCTTCCCCCAGGCGATCGGGCTCGCCTCCACCTGGGACCCCTCGCTGATCCGCCAGGTCGGCTCGGCGGTCGGCGACGAGGCGCGCGGCTTCCAGCAGCAGCGCCCGGCCGGCTGGGGCCTCAACCTGTGGGCGCCCGTGGCCAACCTGCTGCGGGACCCGCGCTGGGGCCGCAACGAGGAGGGCTACTCCGAGGACCCGTACCTCACCGGCTCGATCTCCACGGCCTACGGCACGGGCCTGACGGGCGGCGACCCGGACCACCTGAAGACTGCACCCACGATCAAGCATTTCCTCGCCAACAACAACGAGGAGCACCGCGACACCACGTCCTCCGAACTGCGCCCGCGCGTACTGAAGGAGTACGACGAGCAGGCGTTCAAGCCCGCGATCGAGGCGGACGCGGCGACGGGCGTCATGTCCTCGTACAACCTCGTCAACGGCCGCCCCGACACGGTGAACCCGGCCCTGAACGACACCGTGCGCACGTGGACCTCGCAGGACCCGCTGAACGTCACGGACGCCTACGCGCCCGGCAACCTGGTCGGCAGCCAGAAGTACTACGGCACCCAGACCGAGGCGGACGCGGCGGCGCTGAAGGCCGGCATCGACAGCTTCACCGACAACGACACGAACTCAGGGCCGACGACGACCGCGATCAAGTCGGCGCTGTCGTCGGGCCTGTTGAAGGAGTCGGACGTCGACACCGCGGCACGCCATGTGCTGAGCATCCGGGTCCGGCTCGGCGAGTTCGACCCGGGCGGCGGCATGTACGGCTCGATCGACGCGTCCGTCATCGACAGCCCGGCACACCGAGCGCTGGCGCGCAAGGCGGCGACCGAGGCGGCGGTGCTGCTGAAGAACGACGGCGCGCTGCCGCTGAGGAAGTCGGGGAGCGCGGCAGTGGTCGGCCCGCTCGCCGACACCCTCTACACCGACTGGTACTCGGGCAGTCTGCCGTACGCGGTGACACCGAAGGACGGCATCGAGGCCAAGCTCGGCACGTCCGTGGCGGGCAGCGAGGGCGTGGACCGGATCGCGCTGAAGGACACGGCGACCGGCACATACGTGACCGCCGGTACGGGGGATGCGGGAGCGCCGCTGAAGGAGACGACCGAGAACGGCGCCGGCGCGCAGTTCGACGTGTACGACTGGGGCGCGGGAGTCGTCACCCTCCGCTCGGCCGCGAACGGAAAGTACGTCGGCTACAACTGGTCGAACTTCGTCAACGACCAGACTCAGCCGAACGGCTGGTACGTGCAGCAGCAGTTCAAGCTGGAGCGGCAGGACGACGGGACGTACCTGCTGCGGTACGCGGGCTACGAGACCGGCGAGTCGTGGTGGTCGAACCCGGTGTACCTGGGCCCCGTGGACGCCGACGGCACGCTCGGCCTGGTGGCCGAGGACAAGGCCGCGCACTACGCGAAGGACGTGGTCCGCAGCGGCGTCGACGACGCGGTCGCCGCGGTCAAGGGCAAGGACACGGCCGTGGTGGTGGTCGGCTCGATGCCGTCGATCAACGGGCGCGAGGCCCACGACCGTATGGACATGGGCCTGGCACCGTCACAGGAGGCGCTGGTCAGGGCGGTCCGCAAGGCCAACCCGAAGACGGTGGTCGTGGTCGAGAACAGCTACCCCACCACGCTGGGCGCCCTGCAGAAGGAGGTCCCGGCCCTGCTGTGGACGACGCACGCGGGCCAGGAGACGGGCAACGCGCTGGCCGACCTGCTGTACGGCGACGCCAACCCGGCGGGCCGCCTGACGCAGACGTGGTACCGCTCGGAGTCCGACCTCCCCTCGATCCTTGACTACGACATCATCAAGTCGAACCGGACGTACCTGTACTACAAGGGGCAGCCGCTCTACCCGTTCGGCTACGGGCTGTCGTACACGACGTTCCGCTACGGCGGGCTGGAGCGGGTCTCCGACGGCTACCAGGTGAAGGTCACCAACACGGGCCGCCGGGCCGGTGACGAGGTGGTCCAGCTGTACGTCCACCAGCGGGACTCCCGCGACAAGCAGCCGCTGAAGCAGCTGAAGGCGTACGCACGGGTGTCGCTGAAGCCGGGCGAGACGAAGACGGTCCGTCTGAAGCTGCGGGATTCGGACCTGGCGCACTGGGACGTCACGCGCTCGAAGTGGGTCGTGGAAACGGGGACGTACGACGTGACGGTCGGCGCGTCGTCGACGGACATCCGCGCGCGGGCGGCACTGAAGGTGCGCGGGGAGACGATCCCGCCCCGGGACCTCTCCGGGGTGACGCGGGCGGAGAACTTCGACGACTACAGCGCGATCAGCCTGGTGGACGAATCGAAGGCGAGCGGCACGGCGGTGTCGGCTCCCGCGGACGGGGCGTGGCTGGAGTTCGCGGACACGCGGCTGGGTTCGGGCGCGTCGACGGTCACGGCGCGGCTGGCGGGCTCGGCCGGAACCCTGGAGGTCCGGCTGGGCTCGCCCACGGGCAGGCTGGTGGGCACGGCGCGCTTCGACGGAACCTCGTCCCCGTACACCTACGACACGGTGACGGCCGCGCTGACCGGGGCGAGGGGCCGTGCGGACGTGTACCTGGTGCTGAGCAAGGGGCTTCGGCTTTCGACGTTCACGCTTCGCTGACGCACCGGACCGCGTACCGGCTCACCCGAGCCGGTACGCGGCGCAGCGGTTCACCCGGCACCCGGATCCTCGAGGAACCGAAGCAGCACAGCGGCCTCCGCTCTCAGCTGCGCGGCTCTGTCGGCATGCGCAGGAGCCGTCAACTGGTCCGCGGCCTCCAGTCGCTCAGTTGCCTCGGCCCGCACGATGTCCGCCACGCCTCGCTCGCTCAGCTCACGACGCTGTGCCTCCGCGACGCCGACGCCGACCGGCGACTCCTCAAGGGCTGTGCCGCGGAGCTCGGCTTCGCCCACCGGCACCGCCTCGGCATTGTCCAACGCGGCGAGCGTGGCGCGCAGGGCGCTCACCGCGACTTTGTCGCGGGCGCGCATCGCTTCCGGGAGGGCTTGTCGCATGCGAAGACGTAAGGTCATGCCGCTGACCGTATAGCCTGGCGCGGGCTCGACGCGACGACGCACGCGACGCGGGGTCCGGCCCTGCTGAGCTCGTTGAGCGCGGATCGGACGGCCTGTTGCCCGTACAAGGGCTGGAACCTGGCGATGGTCTTGGCGTCCATGGCCGCGTTCTCGGGCAGCCGGTCGAGGAGGCTCGCGAGGTAGGCCTCGCGGGCCGGGAGGTGATCGAAGTCCCCGGCTCGGGACGGCAACTGCTCGGGCGCGGATCCGCGAGCTGGACCGACAGGGTCTCGCACCGACTCAGCCGAGCCCCCAGGCACGCCCGAGCCGGTAGGCGGCGCACAGGTTCACGTCGAGGAAGTAGGAGCCGACCGCCCCGCACTGCTCGCTCCCGGTCCCGGGGTCGACGGGCTGGCCGTGCCCCATGCCGGTGATGCTGTACGTCTCCACGACGGCGTTCCCGGACGGGTCCCTGAAAACCTGGTGAGGATACCCGGCGACGGTGTCGCTGACGTCAGCCGTCTGGTCGGCGCCGTGCACATCGGTCCACTGCTTCATCAGATCGGTCATGTTGACGGGCTTGACGGTGTAGTCGGCCGTCCCCTGGAAGACCGTGAGCGTCGGCCAGGGTCCGCCGTACCCCGGGCGGGCGGCCCGCACCCGGTCGCCCCACTGCTTCGGGGTCTGGGTGGCCCCGACGTACATGCAGACGTACGGCGACCCGGCGGCCTGCGCGCAGCCGTACGGCAGCCCCGCGACGATCCCGCCCGCGGCGAACTTCTCCGGGTACGTCGCCATCATCACGGCGGTCATGCCGCCCCCGGCCGACAGCCCGGTCACGTACACGCGTCCCGGGTCCCCGGAGACGTCGGCGAGCTGCCGGTCGACCATCTGGGCGATCGACGCGGCCTCGCCCTGGCCGCGCTCGATGTCACCGCTCTGGAACCAGTCGAAGCAGTTCGAGGGGTTGTTGCCGCTCTGCTGCTGCGGCAGCACCACGGAGAACCCCCACCGGTCGGCGAGCTGGATCCACCCGCTTCCGGTGCCGTACCCGGCGGCGTCCTGGGTGCACCCGTGCAAGGCGACGACGACGGGCCGCCCGGCGGGAAGCCCACCGGGAACGTACCGGAACATGCGCAGCGCACCGGGGTTCGACCCGAACCCGGTGACCTCCACGAGGGAGGCCGCCGAGGCTGTGCCCGGCGTGAGGAAGGCGGCGAGGAGGGCGACCAGGAGGCTCGCCAGGACGAAGTAGCGACGTGCGGCTCTGGGGTGCGTCATGCCGGGGACCGTAGGGAGAGACACCTCCCCCCGATATGGGACGGGACACCACAACAAGCGCGCTGCTTGTGTGCGGGCCACGCCACTGCTCGGGCAGGAGCCGGATCCGCCGGTCGGCGAGAGTCGGCTTCCCCCCGGTATGACGGTCCACAGGCGCGCCTCCCTGCCGGCGGTCCGTCATCCGTTGGCGGCCCACCCCGGGATCGTCGGCAGCACCTTCTCGGCGACGCGGAGCAGTACCGCGTCGTCGGGCACCGCGCCGTCCGCGCGCCACAGGGCCACCTCGAAGGAGCCGCCGCTGTCGTTGGCGTCGCGGGCCACGGTGAGGACCCGGGCCGGGACGCCCGGACCGCTGCCGGTGTCGCTCCCGCCGAGGCGGAAATGGATGCTGATGGTGCGGTCCGAGTACAGGACGGCCGGTCGCCCGAGAACCGTCCGCGGCCTGGCGCCGTCGCCCAGGAGCACGGCCGTCCCGGCCACCGGAAGGCGGTCGTAGGTGGCCGACAGCGTCACCGTGTAGGTGCCGAACTCAACCTGAGCCGAGGGGTTGTCGATCTCCTTGCCACCGGCGAGTTCGACCGAGCCGTCGCTGCCGCTGGCGTTCTTCGCGGTCTCCCCGGGCGTGCCCAGCAGTTCGGCGAGGTCGGGACGGTTCACAGCCTTGCAGAGTTGCGCACCGGAGACATGCCGAGACGCGTTCCCCGGCGACTTGTCGCGCTCCGCGTCCGAACACGTAGCGGTCGTCGCAGCACTGCCCGAGGACGACGTCTGCCCGAACGTCCACAGAACGACACCGAGTACCGCTACCACCGCCACGGCCGCGACGGCCTGTCCCCAGGGGTTGGGGCCCTTCGTGGGCACCACGTGGTGCGGCTCGTCCTGCTCCGACGCCACGTCCCTCCCCTCTCTGCTTCCTTCGTTCACGGGCACTGGGGTCGGGCCACCGGACGCGGCGGTCCGCACGGCTCGGCGCAGGCGGAGCATGCCTCTGACCGTGCGGATCCGCCAAGCGGTGAAGGCGAGGAATACCACGCCGGTGAGAGTGGGGATCTTCCAACTGCCGGCGCCGTCGCGGGTCGCGGTGTGGTCGCCGGAGCCGTCGACGAGGGCGGGCAGGGTGCCGTCGGCGGGGCGGTTCTCGATGATTCCGTCGACGGCGACGCGGCTGATACTGACGGAGTGGTCAGTGGCCTCGAACGAGCCCTTGCAGGCCCAGCCTTCCTGCCACAGATCGGCCAGGCCGCCGGTCGCGGGCGTGCACTCGGACACCCTGACCGTGCCATGCACTCCCGTCGCCTCGGCGTAGGCCTGCCGAGCCCCCTGCACGGTCAGGAACAGCCCGAAGAGCAGCCCGACGACGGCGAGGGATATCTCGCGGGGAAGCGGCGGGAGAAGGCGGAGCAGGAACATCGGTCGATGAGTCCTTTTGAATGTCGGTGAGCCGAGTCAGGCAAGGGCGCGCATTTTTGATCTCAGCGATGTTTCGAGCAGTCTCGGGTACGCCGCCCACTGCTACAGGACGACGTCGAGGACGCGCAGCTGGGAAAGCCTGGTCCGGGCCGCAAGAGAAGCATCCTTCTTCGTGAAGCAGGCAGGCCGAGGCGTGCCCGCCGAAGCAGTGGACGTGGCGGCGGTTCCCCCGACCGCGGGCTGGAGTGCGCGCCGGCGGAGGGGTCGGGTCCACGGAGACGCGACGGTCACCATAGACATGCCAAGACGGACGAGGACAAGATCCGTGCGAGGCATGGCCAAAAGCCGACCACTCGGCCGAGCATGGCGAAACGGCACAGAACCTGTACGCCATCTGTGAAGATCGCGGGGCGCAACAGGGGTCCCGGCGCCGCTCGCAGTTGGCCGGAACGCGCCTCTGCTGTCCACGCACGGCAAAGGCCCCGCCGCTCGAAAGCGACGGGGCCTCGCCCACATGGGGTTCAGGAGGCCGGGGGGCCTCCTGATCGTGGAGATGGCGGGAATCGAACCCGCGTCCAACGGTGAAGAATCAGGGCTTCTCCGTGTGCAGTCCGCTGTGCTTTTCTCGGCCCCGGAGATCACGCGGACAAGTCTCCGACGGGCCCAGTCACTGTGTGGTTTCCCTCTTCACCCCGTGACCGGGATCAAGGTTTAGTTCCCTAGTTGATGCCAGGATCCGGGTCGGGAACAGCCCCAGGCTGACACTCCCTTTAGTAGGGCAGCTGCAGCTCGCTACCTAGATCAGGCAGCGAGGGCCAGCTGGCCCTGGGAGAGATCGCGCTTGGAATTGGCGATTATTTTTTTCGGCCTGTGGTTTACGAGATCATGGCCGCTTCCTCGACACGCTTCCCCTGCTTCGACAGCCGCTGTCGAAACCGATCATCCCCATGTTGATTTTTCAATCAGCGTCCCTCTCGAGGAGGGACCCGCACCGGCTACGCGGTGCGATGCCATCATACGGGATCAACGCATCCCGTCGCCATCGTATTCCCGGCGGTCATCCCGCCGTGGTACCGGGTTCAACACCACCGGGTGCCCGGTCCTTCCCGGCTCACGCCGGTGTTCCCGCTCGACGCCGGTGGCCCCGCTCACGCCCGCTGCCGGCGACGCACCGCGGAGATCGCCCGCTCCGCCTCGCGCCGGTCCTGCTTCTCGCGGAGCGTCTGCCGCTTGTCGTACTCCTTCTTGCCCTTCGCCAGCGCGATCTCGATCTTGGCCCGGCCGTCCTTGAAGTACAGGGACAGGGGCACGATCGTGTGACCCGTCTCCTGCGACTTGGACTCCAGCTTGGCGATCTCGTCGCGGTGCAGCAGCAGCTTCCGCTTGCGGCGGGCACTGTGGTTGGTCCAGGTGCCCTGGCTGTACTCCGGCACGTGCACGTTGTGCAGCCACGCCTCGTGCCCGTCGAGCTGCACGAAGCCGTCGACCAGCGATGCCCGCCCCTGGCGCAGCGACTTCACCTCGGTGCCCATGAGGACGAGCCCGGCCTCGTAGGTGTCGAGGATGTGGTAGTCGTGCCGCGCCTTCTTGTTCTGAGCGATCAGCTTGCGCCCTTTTTCCTTAGCCATAGTGCCGCCCATTTTCGCACTACAGGGGGGTGTGCGGGGAAGTCGATTACTTGGCGTCGCGGCGCGTCGCTACGAGGCGTCGCCCAGGCCGCCGAGCACCGTCTCGGCCCGCTGGAGCGCCCCGTCGTCGGCCTCCAGGTCGGGGGTGATGCCGCGGCCGTCGACGCCGCGGCCCGCGGGAGTGCGGTAGTGGCCGACGGTCAGCTCGGCGACGGAGCCGTCCGGAAGGCGGCTCGGCATCTGGATGGAGCCCTTGCCGAAGGTGCGGGTGCCCACCACCACCGCCCGGCCGCGGTCCTGGAGGGCACCGGTGAGCAGTTCGGCCGCGCTCATGGTGCCGCCGTCGACGAGCGCGACCAGGGGTCTGGTGGTGTCGCCGCCGGGCTCGGCGTGCAGGACACGCTGGTCACCGTCGACGTCGTAGGTGCCCACCAGCCCGCCGTCGAGGAAGGCGGACGCGGCGGTGACGGCCTCGGCGACGAATCCTCCGGAGTTGCCGCGCAGGTCGAGCACGATCCCGCCGCCCTTGGGCGCCCGGTCGACGGCTTCCCGTACGCGGTCCCCGGAGCCCTTGGTGAACGCGGTGACCTTGATCAGCATGATGCCCCGGGCGAGCCGGCGCACGGTCACCGAGTCCGTGGACAGCCGGGCCCGGCGCAGCACCTCGCTCCAGGTGTGCGTGCCACGCTGCAGTCCGAGCCGCACGCGGGAGCCGGCCCCCGCGTCGTCGGCGTCGCCCCGCAGCAGGGAGACGACCTCGGTGACGGGCCTGCCGGTGACGTCCTCCCCGTCGACGCCGCACAGCAGGTCGCCCTTGCGGATCCCGGCGCGGGCCGCGGGCGAGCCGGGCTGCACCCGGGTCACCTCGATCCGCCCGTCGCTCTCCCGCCGGGCCGACAGCCCCACGCCGGTGTACTGGCCGTCGAGGGCCTCCTCCAACTCCTCGTACTCGCCCTGGGAGTAGACGGCGCTCCACCGGTCGCCGCTGCGGCTGACCGCGCGCTCGGCGGCCTCCATCGGGGACTTGCCGTCGGCCATCGCCCGCTCGGCGGCCTCGGTGACGTCGTCGTGGCCGGCCGGGACCACCGACTCCGTGGAGGGCTGTTTCGCGTCGCCTCCGCCGAACGAGCCGGTCGCGGCGCCGGCGACGAGGACGCTCGCGAAGACCAACGTCAGGGCCGCCCCGTGGCGGATGCGACGGGGCTGACAGAACAGGTCACGGCCTGACATGCCGGTGAGTCTAGGACAACGCAAGGGGGCGTACGGGCGGTTGCCCGTACGCCCCCATTGGCATGCGTCACACCTTCAGGTACTTGCGCAACGCAAAGAACGCCGCCAGCGCGGGCATCAGCAGGCTCGTGGCGAGTATCAGCGGCAGCTTGGTCAGGACGGCGTCCCAGCCGATGAAGTTGATCAGGTTGAGCTTGTGGGACAGGTCGAGGCCGTGGTCGATGATGAAGTACCGCGCGATCAACAGGAATGCGCAGGCGACCGTGCCGCCGATGAGTCCGGCGACAGCGGCCTCCGCGATGAACGGGGCCTGGATGTAGAAGCCGGAGGCGCCGACCAGACGCATGATGCCGGTCTCACGACGACGGCTGAACGCGGAGACGCGCACCGTGTTGACGATCAGCATCAGCGCGACGACCAGCATCATCGCCATGACCGCGCGGGCGGCCCAGTTCATGCCGTTGAGCAGCCCGAAGAGGTTGTCCAGGATGCCCTTCTGGTCCTGCACCGACTGCACGCCGTCGCGGCCGTTGAAGGCGGACGCGATGACCTGGTACTGCTCCGGGTTCTTCAGCTTGATGCGGTACGACTCCTGCATCTGGTCCGGGGTGAGCGAACTGGCCAGCGGCGAGTCGCCGAACTGCTCCTTGTAGTGCTTGTAGGCCTCGTCCTGGGACTCGTAGGTGACCTTCTCGACGACCGACATCTTCTTCAGGTCGGAGAGGATCTGGTCCTTCTGCTCCTGGGTGACCGCGCCCTTGGAGCAGTTGGGGTCGGACTCCGCGTCGCTCTTGTTGCACAGGAAGATCGAGACGTTGACCTTGTCGTACCAGTAGCCCTTCATCTGGTTGACCTGATCGCTCATCAGCAGCGACCCGCCGAACAGGGCCAGCGAGAGGGCCACCGAGACGATCACCGCGAAGGTCATCGTCAGATTGCGGCGGAGACCGACACCGATCTCCGACAGTACGAACTGCGCGCGCATGGCGTCTGCTCAAGCCTTTCCGTGGAACTCAGTGCTGGTAGCCGTAGACGCCGCGCGCCTGGTCGCGGACGAGGCGGCCCTTCTCCAGCTCGATGACGCGCTTGCGCATCTGGTCCACGATGTTCTGGTCGTGGGTCGCCATCACCACGGTCGTGCCCGTCCGGTTGATCCGGTCGAGCAGCTTCATGATGCCGACGGAGGTCTGCGGGTCGAGGTTGCCGGTGGGCTCGTCGGCGATCAGCAGCTTGGGCCGGTTGACGAAGGCCCGCGCGATGGCCACGCGCTGCTGCTCACCGCCGGAGAGCTCGCCGGGCATCCGGTCCTCCTTGCCGCCGAGCCCGACGAGGTCGAGCACCTGGGGCACGGACTTGCGGATCTCGCCCCGCGACTTGCCGATGACCTCCTGCGCGAAGGCCACGTTCTCGGCGACCGTCTTGTTGGGCAGGAGCCGGAAGTCCTGGAAGACCGTCCCCAGCTGGCGGCGCATCTGCGGCACCTTCCAGTTGGAGAGGCGGGCGAGGTCCTTGCCCAGGACGTGCACCTGCCCGGTGCTGCACCGCTCCTCGCGGAGGATCAGCCGCAGGAAGGTGGACTTCCCGGAGCCGGAGGACCCCACGAGGAAGACGAACTCGCCCTTCTCCACCTCCAGGGAGACATCCCTGAGTGCGGGGCGGGTCTGCTTGGGGTAGACCTTGGAGACGTTGTCGAATCGGATCACGGATGCACCACGGGCCGTCGGGGGTAGGTGAGCGTGACCATACGCGAACCGGGCACAGGAGCGCAGTCGCCGGTCGTGGTTACGGGGGAGTTGCACGTTTTGTCATAGCCCCACGGGGTACGGAGGGGCACTGTGACGCCCTCCACGGCCGTGGGACTGGCGGAGCCCGCGCAGCGGCTCGCGGAACCTGGCACAGTGGATTGGGAACTGTTGCGTTCCCGGAAACGTTGTGTACGTGTAAGCGGCACGAGGAGGGCGAGGCGCATGACGTACGACCGATTGGTGTGCGCGAACTGCGCGGCGCCCGTGAACGAGGGCCGCTGTCCCGTGTGCCGCGCCAGCCGGGAGCGCCTTCAGCAGGAGAACCCCTGGTCAGGGCTGACGCCGGCGGCGCTGATCGCCCTGGTGGCCGTGCTGATCGCGGCGGTGGCGCTGCTGGCGCACCAGACGGCGTAGCGGAGCGGGAAAGACGGGTGTACGGGAAGGGCCCGGGGCGATGCGCCCCGGGCCCTTCTCACATTGCTCTCACGCCTGCGGGTGAGGCTGTGCGCCCCTCGCTCAGGCGGCGGCCCCGCCGCGACCGTTGATCAGGCGCGGCATCACACGGAAGCCGATACCGCCGGCGATCATCGTGGCGGCGCCGACCAGCAGGAACGCGGTCTGGCCGGCACCCGTCTCGGCCAGCTGCTTGCCGCTGCCCTGGGCGGAGGTGTCGGTGGTGCCGCTGTCGGAGCCCGTGTCGGTCAGGACCGAGGAGCCCTTGCCCTGCTGGACGGGGCTGTTGCCGCCGCCGTCGGGGTTGGTGTTGTTGCCGCCACCGTTGTTGCCGTTGCCGTTCCCGTTGCCGCCGCCGTGGCCGGTGGAGGGGGGTGCCTCCGTGGGCTCGGTGGGGTCGCCGGTGGGCTGGGGCGGCTCTTCGGTGGGCGGGGTCACCGGCGGAGTCACGGGCGGAGTCACGGGCGGGGTCACGGGCGGGGTGACCGGCGGCGTCTCCGTCGGGATGCCGGTCTCGCTGGGCGGAGGAGTGGTCGGGTCGTCTTCGCCGGTACCCACGCCGACACCGACACCCACACCGTTCTCGCCGGCGCTCGCGCCGATCTTGATGTCGAGCGCCGAGGCGGCACCCGCGGCGGTCAGCGACGCACCGGCGGCGATCACCGCACCGGCTGCTATCCGCGCCACCCGGATCCGCGTCTTCTTGGTCATCAGGCTGCTACCCCCAGTAGCTGATCGTCATTGGAGCAGCGTCCGGGGCGACGGCACTCGAGGGCAGCTGTGCTTTTGAGCAAGTCCCCCGGTTCACATGCGCCCCAGAGATACGCATGCCGCGCTTTACCCTTCCGAGTTTTCACAGCAACGTCAAGGTCGTTGCGCGCGCGATGTCCGATAACGCGTCTTTTACGGGAGAAGCGGGACTGTGAGTGTGATGTAAAACCCAGACATCGGGAGACAGACAAGGCAACTGCCCCTGGGCGAGGTGCAGTTGCCTTGTCGACAAAACGCTGTTTTTGCGGCCGGTTTTTCCGGCGGCGTCGGGCCGAGCGCGCCCGGTTTACTTCTCCTGCTGCTTGCGCCAGCGAATTCCGGCTTCGATGAAGCCGTCGATCTCGCCGTTGAAGACGGCCTCGGGGTTGCCGACCTCGTACTCGGTGCGCAGGTCCTTGACCATCTGGTACGGGTGCAGGACGTACGAACGCATCTGGTTGCCCCAGGAGTTGCCGCCGTCGCCCTTGAGGGCGTCCATCTTGGCCTGCTCCTCCTGGCGTCGCCGCTCCAGGAGCTTGGCCTGCAGGACGTTCATGGCGGTGGCCCGGTTCTGGATCTGGGACCGCTCGTTCTGGCAGGTGACGACGATGCCGGTGGGCAGGTGCGTGATGCGGACCGCGGAGTCCGTCGTGTTCACGCCCTGGCCGCCGGGCCCGGAGGAAC
This sequence comes from Streptomyces sp. NPDC107546, assembly GCF_055639175.1. Classification (NCBI taxonomy): domain Bacteria; kingdom Bacillati; phylum Actinomycetota; class Actinomycetes; order Kitasatosporales; family Streptomycetaceae; genus Streptomyces; species Streptomyces sp. NPDC107546. Next base: position 361,621 of record NZ_JBVKBA010000005.1, read on the forward strand.
GGAAGACGTCGACCCGGATCTCGGACTCGTCGATCTCGACGTGGTCGGACTGCTCCACCACGGGGAGGACCTCGACGCCGGCGAAGGAGGTCTGGCGACGCCCCTGGTTGTCGTAGGGCGAGATACGGACGAGCCGGTGGGTGCCCTGCTCGACGGAGAGGGTGCCGTAGGCGTACGGCGCCTGGACGGCGAGGGTCGTGGACTTGATGCCCGCCTCTTCGGCGTACGACGTCTCGTAGACCTCCGTCTTGTAGCCGTGCCGCTCGGCCCAGCGCAGGTACATGCGCTGGAGCTTCTCGGCGAAGTCGGCGGCGTCGACGCCGCCGGCCTCGGCACGGATGTTGACGAGCGCCTCACGGGCGTCGTACTCGCCGCTGAGGAGCGTCCGCACCTCCATCTCGTCCAGCGCCTTCTTGACCGCGACGAGCTCGGCCTCGGCCTCGACACGGGTGTCCGGGTCGTCCTCGGCCTCGGCGAGCTCGAAGAGCACACCGAGGTCGTCGATCCGGCCGCGCAGGGCCTCGGCCTTTCGCACCTCGGCCTGGAGGTGGGAGAGCCTGCTGGTGATTTTCTGCGCCTCGTCCGGGTTGTCCCAGAGGGACGGCGCGGCCGCCTGCTCCTCGAGCACGGCGATGTCTGCCCTCATCTTGTCGAGGTCCAGAACGGCCTCGATCGACTCCATGGTCGAGGAGAGGGACTTGAGCTCTTCGGATACATCGACGACTGCCACGCATCCAGCGTAACGGCTCCGCCAAGCACGCCATGCCGGGTGACCGCACGGTTACCGGGCGCCCAAGGCCGCGGGGTACGGCCCCTGGGGGCTCCACCCCGGACCCGATCGGCCTGACGGCCGGGGTCCGGGGCCCCAGACGGCCGGCGACGCAGTCACACCGTGGTGGCATCGGCAGATGCGCGGGTGCGGGCCGTCCGTGGCCCCCCGCGCCCCTTAAGGGGCGCAGCCACCGCCCCTCCGGTCCCCGGCTCAGGGCGACGCCGGAGCCGAGTTCCCCGAGGTCGGCGGCGGAGCCCCGGTGTCGTCACCCGAGGTCGCCCACCACGCGCCCACCCCGATCGCCGCCGCCAGTACCGCGGCCGCCACACCCAGCGTGATCCGGCGGCGCCGGGCCGCCGCGCGGTGGCGGGCCGAGCCCGGGCGGGGGGCGCCCGGGGTGCGAGGGGCGCGGGCCGTGCCGCGGGCGCCGCCCGCAAGTTCGTCCGGGCCCGGCACCCGCATCGAGGTGTGGGTGTCCCGGTTCGAGTCCGGTTTCGCCCCCGGTACCAGGGGCACCGCTCCTCGCCGCGCCCGTGTCACCACCGGCTCCCCGGGCGTCTCGTACGGCTCCTCCACCGGCTCCGCGTCCGGTTCGTCCACGTCCAGCGGCGGCATGCCCGCCAGCAGCGGCAGCTGCTCCCGCAGCCGCGTCGCCAGCTCCGACGCCCGCAGTCGTGACGCCGGCGCCTTCGCCAGGCACTGCACGATCAGCTGCCACAACTCGTCCGGGATGCCGGGCAGGGGGACGACCGTCTCCGTGACATGGCGGCGCAGGACCGCGCCCGGGTGGCCGCCGCCGAACGGCGTGAAGCCCGCGAGGAGCTCGTACAGCACCGTGGCCAGCGCGTAGATGTCCACCGCCGCCCTCGGCGGCAGGCCCTCCACTATCTCCGGCGCCAGATAGTCCGGGGTGCCGATGATCTTCGTGGCCTTGCTCCGCCGCGGCGAGTCGATCAGCTTCGCCACGCCGAAGTCCGTCAGCAGTGCCGGGTGCGCCCCGCCGGGGCCCAGCGGCCCCTGCATGTCGAGCAGGATGTTCTCCGGCTTCACGTCGCGGTGCACGATGCCCGCCGCGTGCGCCGCCGCCAGCCCCTCCGCCACGTCGGCCACGATCGCGACCGCCGCCTCGGGCGCGAGGCGCCGCTCCCGGTCCAGACGGGTGCGCAGATCCGTGCCGCGGACCAGGTCCATGACGAGGGCCAGATCGTTGCCGTCGACCACCAGGTCCCGTACGGACACGACGTGCGGATGGTCCAGCCCCAGCAGCGCCGTGCGCTCCTGGACGAAGCGGCCCACGAGCTCCTGGTCGGACGCGAGGTCCTCCCGCAGCAGCTTGATGGCGACGGGCCCGTCAGGCCCCTCGCCCAGCCACACCGTGCCGGCGCTCCCCCGCCCCAGGATCTGGTTGGCGGTGTACCGGCTGCCGATCTTCCGTGCCAAGTCTGCTCCTACTGGGGACGCGTGTTGCCGACCCTGCGCCGGACCCCGATCGACAAAACTACGCGTCCGAAGCGGCAACCTTCACCGCGGAGCGGGAAATCACCCGTCGGATGTCGACAAATCCCCAAGCTCGGTGTGCACGAAGGCCATCCGGAGCCCGCTACTTGTTGCCCAGCTGCCCGATCCAGTCGGCCGCGGTGGAGAACCAGTCGCTCAACTGCTGCCAGTACGACTTGGTCGTCCCGATCCAGTCCTGCAGCGGGCTGAACTCCCACACCAGCCACCCGGCGACGAACAGGATGACGATCGTGAACAGGCACCCCTTGAGGCAGCCGAGCCCCGGGATCTTCATCGGGTTCGCGCTGCGCTGCCGCGGCGGCCGGGGCTCACGCGCCGGACGGGGCGCCGGCTGCTGGGGCTGCTGGGGCGCGGGCGCGTACCGCTGCGGCTGGTGCTGCGGGGCGGGCGCGTACTGCTGCCGCTGGGGCGCGTACTGCTGGGGCTGCCCCTGCGGACGGCCGTACCCCGGCCCGGGCTGCTGCCGCTGCGGAGGGCCTTGCTGCGGACGCTGCTGGGGGCGCGCCACCTGCCGCTGCGGGCGGCGGCGCAGCGGGTCCTCGCTGGGGTCGAGGTACGCCTGGACCTGCGTCTGCTCGTTACGGTCACGGGCCGCGCGCAGCTGGCTCTGCCAGGGGTGCGGCTCCTCCCGACCGGGCTGCCCGCCGGGCCCGTGCGGCGGCATGGGCGGCATCACGGCCGTCGGGTCGGCGGCCCCGCCCGTGGGCAGGACGGCGGTGGGGTCGGCGGAGCCGGGCGGGGTGTGCGGCAGAACGCTGGTCGCCGCGTTCGGGTCGTACGAGGACGCCGGGCCCTGCGGCAGTACCTGGGTGGGGTCGGCGGAGCCGGGGACGGTCGCCGGGGCCGGGTCGGGGCCGAGCAGGGCGGCCACGCCCTCGGCGGCGGCGATCTGCGCGGAGTTCGCGTGCACGCCGACGCCCTCGGCGACCACCCGCAGTGCCCGGGCCAGGTTCTCGGCGCTCGGCCGGCCCTCCGGGTTCTTGCGCAGGCAGCGCTCTATCACCGTCCACAGCGGGTCGGGCACCGTGGACGGGCGGCGCGGTTCGGCGCTCAGGTGCTGGTGGAGCACTTCGAGGGCCGAACCGCCGGAGAACGGCGGACGCCCGGTGACCAGCTCGTACAGCAGAATGCCGGCGCCGTAGATGTCCACGGCCGAGGTCTGCGGGCGGCCCTCGGCCGATTCCGGGGCGACGTAGGCGGGCGTGCCCACGAACTCGCTCGTGCGCGTGAGGCCGGGCGAGTCGGCGAGCCGGGCGATGCCGAAGTCGGTCAGCATCGGGTGCATCTGGCCGTCGTGCTGCGCGAGCAGGACGTTCGCGGGCTTCAGGTCGCGGTGGACGACGCCGTCGGCGTGGCTCGCGGCCAGCGCGTCGGCGATCTGGGCGGTGAGCAGGGCGGCGGCGACCGGGGTGAAGGGGCCGTTCTCGCGCAGGTAGCGGTGCAGGTCGGGACCGTCGACGAGGTCCATGACCAGGGCCAGCAGATCGCCCTCGACCACCAGATCGCGGACCCGCACGATGTTCGGGTGGGTCAGCCGGAGCAGGACGGACCGCTCCCGCAGGAACCGCATGACGACATCGGGGTCGCTCGCCAGCTCCTCCTTGAGGACCTTGATCGCCACGGTCTCGCCGGGCCGGCCCGCGACGGCCGCCTCGGCGCCCGCGGTCTCGCGCTGGCGGGCTCGCCAGACGGTGCCCGTGGCGCCGCGTCCCAGCGGCTCCTCAAGGAGGTACTTGCTCCCTACCGGCCGCACGTCATGCGCTCCCTGTTGCTTGCTTCTCCGGTCGTCCACCGCGCTACCGGTGTCCCGCCCACTGTAGTGCCGAGGTACCTGGCACCGAGCTGTCGACGGCCTGTGGGTCACGTGCCCCGCATGGATGAGGTACGTATTCGGCTCCCGCACCTGTTCGATGACAAGACGCTCGCTTCGGTTCAGTTGGTTGCCCGATCCGGGCGTGACCGATCTCAAGCGGGCACCGGCCGGGCACTGGTCAGGCACTTTTACGGGCAGAGCCGACCAATCAAGATCATTTGACGGTGGAGGGCGGGCGCGCTGTCAGTGGCAGGTGCGAGGATGCATTCCGTACTGGCCGATGTGCTCGTGTGCGGTGGGGGAGTCCGCGGTGGGGGACCGTGGCACGGCTCCTTCCCCGTTCCCGGGCGCCCGCACGCGCGGGAGCCGAAGGGGCGCGTCGGTGTCGAGGGGCGAGCGCGCGGGGCCCGGCGGACCGGGCGCGGTCGTGGTCCCGGCACCGGCTCGTGCGCCCCGTGGGCGACCGCGGACGCAGACAGAAGGGACCGCTGACGGCGATGCAGATCCGGCTGACCGTCGTAGCCCCACCGGCCCCGCCCACGGAGTCACGGGCCCGCGCCGCGGGCTGTGACGTGCTGGTCACCGCGCCCGCCGGGACGGCGCTGGCCGCGGTGGTGTCGGGCCTGGCCTCGGCGGTCGGCGGGGAGGGGGGCCCCTCGCAGCCCGAGCGAGGCCGGGAACCCGGGACAGGCTCGGTGGTGCTGTACGCGGGCACGGAGCGGCTCGACCCGCAGCGCTGCACGCTGGGCGAGCCGCCGCTGCTGGACGGCGCGGTGCTGACCCTGGGCGCGCCCGCGGAGCCGGGCCCCGAGCCGGACGAGGGCGCGGCCCAGCTGCACGTGGTCGCGGGCCCGGACGCGGGCGGCGTCCATCTGCTGCACGGCGGGGTGATCCGGATCGGCCGTTCCGCCGACGCCGACGTGCCGCTGGACGACCCGGACGTCTCCCGGCTGCACTGCGCGGTCACGGTCACCGCGGACGGCCGCGTCTCGGTCGCCGACCTCGGCTCCACGAACGGCACGGTGCTGGACGGCCACCAGGTGACCGACCGCCCGTTGCGCTTCACTCCGGGCGCGCTGCTGCGGCTCGGCGAATCGGCCCTGCGCCTGGTCCCGCCCGGGCAGGCGCGGTCCGTGGGGACGGCTCCGGACGGGGAGGGGCACGTACGGGTGCGGCAGGCGGACGGCCCGGGAGAGCCCACGGATGCGGCGCGGGGTGCGGCCGTGGGGTACGCGCACGCCGAGAGCACCGCCGCCGGGGACGGCCGCACCGGCGGCACCCCTCCGGAGGGACACGGCTCGGGTTCCGCTTTCCGGGACGGGCGCCCCTCCCCCGACAGCGACACGCACCACGGCTTCGGCGTCACCGGGTGGGGCGCGTCCGGCGGGGTGATTCCCGGAGCGCAGGAGCACGATCCCGCGGAACCGCCCCTTCCGGCGCATGCCGTACCGGGGCAGGGAGCGGCGGCCGAGAGCACGCGCAAGGGCACCCCGCTGCGCGGCACGGACGTTCCGCCCGGGCTGCGCAGGCGCGGCGGGCTCACGGCATGGGCACGGCGGCTGACCGGGGGCCGCGGCGAGCAGAGCGGCACCGGACGGGACGGGTGCGAGAAGCGCGGGGACGCCTCCGCGCCGCCGGTGGCCCGGGCGCCCGAGAAGTGGCCGGACCCGGCGGCGCTGCTGCTCACCGCGCTGGGCCCGGGCCCGCGGCTGTGGGAGCGCGGCCCGGGGCACCCGGAGGCGCTCACCGTGCGGCTGGGCACGGCGGACCGGGCGGCACCGGACGGTGCGGGACTGCTGCCGGCGGTGCCGGTGACCGCGGGGCTGCGCGAGGTGGGCGCGCTGGGGCTCGCGGGGCCGCGCGCCCGGCTGGCCGGGCTGACGCGCGCGGTGGTGGCACAGCTGGCCGCGCTGCACTCCCCCGACCTCCTGGAGCTGGTCCTGATCAGCGCCGACCGCGCGCGCCCGCTGCAGGAGCGCACCGCCGACTGGTCCTGGCTCGGCTGGCTCCCCCACCTCCGTCCGGCCCACGGCCAGGACTGCCGCCTGCTGCTGGCCTACGACCGCGAACAGGCGACGGCCCGCACCCAGGAGCTGCTGCGCCGTCTGGAGGACCAGCTGGCGGACCAGGACGGCCCGCCGCCCGCCCCACCGGAGGACCCTTCGCCTCGGGGGGCCACCCACCGCCCCTCCTGGGCGCGGGACGACGCCCACGCGGGGCCGTACTCCGTGCTGGTCGTGGACGGTGACCCCGGCGGCGCCGATGTGCGGGCGGCCGTGGCGCGGCTGGCCCGGGAGGGGACGCGGGCCGGGATCCATGTCGTCTGTCTGGCCGAGGCTCCGGCCGCCTCCCCCGCGTCGCCGGTGGCAAAGACGTACGAGGCGGCGTGCGCGGCCTCGCCGGTGTTCCGGGAGTGCGGGGCCGTCGCGCTGCTGAGCGGTGACGTGGCCACGGCGCTGCGGCTGCTGCGGGTCGCGCCGGGGCAGGGCGCGGACGCCGGGCGCGCACCCGTGGGGCACGGCACGGTCGCCGCCGTGGACGCGGTGTCGGCGGCGTGGGCGGAGCGGTTCGCCCGGGCGCTCGCCCCGCTGCGGACGGACGGCGGCGGTGAGCGGCACGCGCGTGTGTCGGCCCCGTTGCCCCAGACGGCGCGGCTGCTGGACGAGTTGGGGCTGGCCCGGGCCACCCCGGCGTCGCTGATGGCCCGCTGGGCGGACGCGGCGGACGACACCGCGTCACCGGGCGGGCGCGCCTGGGCGGTGCTCGGCGCCGGTCCACGCGGTCCGGTGAGCGTGGACCTCGCCGCCGAGGGACCGCATCTGCTGGTCGAGGGGCCGCCCGGCAGCGGTCGTACGGAACTGCTGCGCGCCCTCGCCGCCTCGCTCGCGTCGGCCGAGCGCCCGGACCGGCTGAGCATCGCACTTGTCGACGGCCGCGACTGCGCGGCGCACGGCAGCGCGGGTGGGGACGGTCTGCGGGTCTGCACGGACCTGCCGCACGTCACGACGTATCTGGCGACCAACGATCCGGTGCGCATGCGGGAGTTCGCGCAGTCGCTGAGCGCCGAGCTGAAGCGGCGGGCGGAACTGCTCGGACGGCTCGGTTTCGCCGAGTGGCACACACGGCAGGAGGTGTCGAGGCGGATCGGACCGCAACGGTCGGGAGGTACGGAGCCGGGGGACCTCGAGAGCCCGCCGAGTGTCACGCTGCGGCTGCGGCCGGCGGCGGCACGGCAGCGGGCGGAGGCGGGTCCGCCGTTGCCGCGGCTGGTGGTGCTGGTCGACGACCTGGACGCGCTGCTGTCCCCGGCGCTCGGCTCCCCGGGCCGCCCGGCGGCCGGGTCGGTCGTACGGGCGCTGGAGGCGGTGGCCCGGGACGGGGAACGGCTGGGTGTGCACCTGGTGGCCGCGTCGGGACCCGGTGGGCGGACGGCTCAGTGGGAGCCTGCCCGGGCGGCCTCGCTGCGGATCGGCCTGGAGGCGGTGACCGCGGGCACGGACGAACCGGGGCCGGGACGCGGGCGGTTGACGCGGGCGGACGGCAGGGGGACACCGTTCCAGGGCGGGCGGATCACGGGACGGATTCCCCGGACGGCGACCGTGCGGCCGACGGTCGTACCGCTGGAGTGGCACCGCATGGGAGATCCGCCGGCACGGCGTCCCGTCCGGGAACTGGGCAACGGGCCGACGGACCTGGCGTTGCTGGCGAGCGCGCTGGAGCGGGCGGCACGGTCGGTGTCGGCGGTGGAGGTGCCTTCGCTTTTGTGACGCCGCCTCCTCCGGCCCCGCCGACTGCCGAGCAGCACCGACAGCTCGCCTGACCGTACGTCACGACGCGATCACAATCGGCCGGTTGACGGTGCAGGCGCTCTTGCCGCCCCGAACCTCCCCGCGTAGACCAGAGCGCACGGACAGCAGCTCGAACGTTCGACGAGGGACGGAGAACGGGGCAGTGATGCGCAGCACGAGCAGCACCATCCGGACACTCAGGGCCGCCAGGACCGCGGCCGCCGTCATCGCGGGAGCACTGGCGCTCACGCTCACCGCGTGCGGCGGAAGCGACGACGACAAGGGCAACAGCGACAAGAGCAGCGGAAGCACACAGACCGGTGGCGCGAGCCTCACCCTCCCGAAGCTGGCCGGGCAGCATCTGGAGGTCGCCGCCGTCTGGACCGGCGGTGAGCAGAAGAACTTCAAGACGGTGCTCGCCGAGTTCGAGAAGCGCACCGGCGCCAAGGTCACCTTCGTGCCCGCCCAGGACCCGATCATCAACTTCCTCGGGTCGAAGATCGCCGGTGGTCAGCCGCCGGACGTCGCACTGCTCCCCCAGCCCGGCGCCATCAGGCAGGCCGTCGACAGGAAGTGGGCCAAGCCGCTCGGCGCCGAGGCGCAGGCGGAGCTCGCCAAGAACTACTCGCAGGGCTGGCAGGACATCGGCAAGGTCGACGGCAAGCAGTACGGCGTGTACTACAAGGCCGCCAACAAGTCCCTGATCTGGTACAACGCAAAGGTCTTCGAGGGGGCGAACGGCAAGGAGCCCAAGACCTGGCAGGAGCTGCTGACAGCGGCGCAGAACATCTACGACTCCGGTGTCACCCCGTTCTCCGTCGGCGGCGCGGACGGCTGGACCCTCACCGACTGGTTCGAGAACGTCTATCTCTCACAGGCAGGCCCGGAGAAGTACGACCAGCTCGCGCAGCACAAGATCAAGTGGACGGACCCGTCCGTCAAGCGGGCCCTGACCACGCTCGCCCAGATCTGGGGCAAGAAGGACTACATCGCGGGCGGCCCGAACGGCGCCCTTCAGACCGAGTTCCCGGCCTCGGTCACCCAGACCTTCACCGGTGGCGACCAGCCGAAGGCCGGCATGGTCTTCGAGGGCGACTTCGCGCAGGTCAACATCGGCGAGACCAAGGCGAAGATCGGCACGGACGCGAAGGTGTTCCCGTTCCCGGCCGTGGGCGCCCAGCCTCCCGTGGTCACCGGCGGTGACGCGGCCGTCATCCTCAAGGACTCCAAGGCGGCTCAGGCGCTGGTCACCTTCCTGGCCTCGCCGGACGCGGCGGCCATCCAGGCGAAGCTCGGCGGCTACCTCTCGCCGAACAAGAACGTCCCGGAGTCCGCGTACCCGAACGCCGTGCAGCAGAAGATGGCCAAGGCGCTGCTCGCGGCCGGTGACAGCTTCCGCTTCGACATGTCGGACCAGGCCCCGCAGGCGTTCGGCGGCACGCCCGGCAAGGGCGAGTGGAAGGACCTCCAGGACTTCCTGAAGAACCCGACGGACGTCGCGGGGACGCAGGCGAAGCTGGAGAAGGACGCGGCGGCGGCGTACGGGAGCGGGAGCTGATCCGCCGATGACATCGGCCACGGCGGCAGGGGCCCCGTCGGCCCCTGCCGCACCCAAGAGCCGCAAGAGCGTGACCGGCACCCGCAGGACCGTGGCAGCGCTGTTCCTGCTGCCCGCACTGGTGCTGCTCGGCGCGCTCGTGGTCTACCCGATCGGGTACTCGGTGATCCGCAGCTTCCTCGACCGCTCCGGTCACTCCTTCGCGGGATTCGACAACTACAGAGCCCTGTTCACGGACGACGGCATCCGCACCGCGCTGAAGAACAACATCATCTGGGTGGTGTTCGCGCCGACGGTGTCGACCGCGCTGGGGCTGGTCTTCGCGGTGCTCACCGAACGGGTGCGCTGGGGGACGGCGTTCAAGCTGGTCGTCTTCATGCCGATGGCGATCTCGATGCTCGCGGCAGGGATCATCTTCCGGCTGGTGTACGACCAGGACCCGGACAAGGGCGTCGCGAACGCGGTGTGGGTGGGCATCCACGACACCTTCGCCCCGTCGTCGGCGTTCCCGAAGGCGCATCCCGGCCGCCAGTCGCCCCTGGAACCGGACCAGGGCGGCTTCATCACGAGGACGACCGTGCACACGGGCGAGTCCGTCGCGCTGCCGCTGGTCGGTGTCGCGCCCGACCAGATGCCGAAGAGCGCGAAGCGGGCGGTGCGGGCCGCAGCCGAGCCGGGGAAGATCACCGGCACGGCCTGGCAGGACTTCACACGCGGCAGGGGCGTGGGGAAGCTCGGCGCGGTGGACCCCTCCGAGCAGGGCTACGCGGGCATGCGGATCGAGGCGGTGAAGAACGGCAGGGTCGTCGCCTCCACCAAGGCGGCCGGCGACGGCACGTTCATGCTGCCCGCAGCCGCGGACGGAGCTCGACTGCGCCTCCCCGCGAGCAACTTCAAGGAGCCGTACAACGGCGTCGACTGGCTCGGCCCGGCGCTCGTCACCCCGGCGGTCATCGGGGCGTACGTGTGGATGTGGGCCGGTTTCGCGATGGTGCTGATCGCGGCGGGGCTCGCGGGCGTGCCGCGGGAACTGCTGGAGGCGGCGCGCGTGGACGGCGCGAACGAGTGGCAGGTGTTCCGCCGGGTCACCGTGCCGCTGCTGGCGCCGGTGCTGGCGGTGGTCACCGTCACGCTGATGATCAACGTGCTGAAGATCTTCGACCTGGTCTTCATCATCCCGCCGGGCTCCTCGCAGGACGACGCCGACGTCCTCGCCCTGGAGCTGTACCGCAAGGGCTTCTCCGAGGACCAGCCGGGCGTCGCGAGCGCGATCGCGGTGTTCCTTCTGCTGCTCGTCATCCCGGTGATGCTGTTCAACATCCGCAGGCTGAGGCGGGAGGTACGACGATGACCACGCAGGTCGGACGTCTGACCAAGGCGGCCCCGGTCACCGTCGCCAAGGCCAGGCGGTCCCTCGGGGCGCGGATGGCGGAGGGCGTAGGCGGGGGACTGCTGCGCGTCTTCCTCATCCTCGTCGGGCTGTTCTGGCTGGTGCCGACGATCGGTCTGCTCCTCGCCTCGCTGCGCAAGCCGGAAGACATGAACGCCTCCGGCTGGTGGACCGTCTTCAGCAAGCCCTCGCAGCTGACGTTCGACAGCTACCAGAAGCTGCTGGAGAACAGCGACATCACCAACTCCCTGCTGAACACGGTCCTGATCACCGTCCCCGCGACGATCCTGGTCGTCGTCATCGGCTCCCTCGCGGGCTACGCCTTCGCCTGGATGGAGTTCCCGGGCCGTGACTGGTGGTTCCTGGGCGTGGTCGGCCTGCTGGTGGTGCCCGTGCAGGTGGCGCTGATCCCGATCGCCGAACTGTTCGGGAAGATCGGCCTGTTCGGCACGGTGCTCGGCGTGATCCTCTTCCACACCGGTTTCGGCCTGCCCTTCGCGGTGTTCCTGCTGCGGAACTTCTTCGCGGAGATCCCCCGGGAACTGCTGGAGGCGGCTCGTCTCGACGGCGCGGGCGAGCTGCGGCTGTTCGCCCGGGTCGTGATGCCGCTCGGCGGCCCGGCGATCGCGAGCCTCGGCATCTTCCAGTTCCTGTGGGTGTGGAACGACATGCTGGTCGCGCTGGTGTTCACCAAGTCGGGCACGCAACCGATCACGGTCGCGTTGCAGACCCAGGTCCGCCAGTTCGGCAACAACATCGACGTTCTGGCACCCGGCGCGTTCATCTCGATGGTGATCCCGCTGGCCGTGTTCTTCGCCTTCCAGCGGCAGTTCGTGTCCGGCGTCATGGCGGGCGCCGTGAAGTAGGGCGATCCGTACGGCGGTTCGTCGGGGTGGACCGGCAGCACGGTCCACCCTTCGCCGTTCACCGGGGGTTTCCCACGGCGGTCCCCCACATGCCGCACTCCGCGTAACCAAACCACTCCATCGGACGTTTTCGGGCAGGTTGTCCGCGCCGATCCCCATGGATGCTCTTTGCCCAGGTTCAGTGTCATCGTCCCCGCGTACAAGGTTCAGGCGTACCTGGAGGAATGCCTCACATCCGTGCTGGAGCAGTCGTTCTCCGACGTCGAGGTGATCGCCGTCGACGACAGCTCGCCCGACGCCTGCGGGGCGATCATCGACGAGTTCGCCGCCCGTGACACCCGCGTCCGCCCCCTGCACCTGCCCCGCAACGTGGGCCCCGGGCCCGCTCGCAACGCGGGCCTGAAGGAGGCGAGGGGCGACTACCTGCTCTTCCTGGACGGCGACGACACCCTGACCCCGCACGCACTGAGAGACATCGCCGACCGGCTGAAGGAGACCTCCGACCCGGACGTCCTGGTCTTCGACCACGCACGCACGTACTGGACCGGGAAGACCGTCCGCAACCAGCTCGCCGGCCTGCTCACCGAACAGGGCCCGGCCCCCTTCCGTCTGGACGACCGCCCCGGCGTGCTGTCGCTTCCGACGGTGGCCTGGAACAAGGCGTACCGCCGGGAGTTCGTGGAGCGGGAGGGCTTCGCCTTCCCGCCGGGCTCCTACGAGGACACGCCGTGGACGTACCCGGTGCTGCTGACCGCCGAGACGATCGCCACCCTCGACCGGGTCTGCGTCCACTGGCGCCGGCGCCGCCGGGGCGGCACCCTCGGCACCACCGGCCGCGGGCGCTTCGACGTCTTCGACCAGTACGACCGGGTCTTCGCGCACCTCGACGCGCACCCGGAGCTGGCCCGCTGGCGGCCGGTGCTGTTCCACCGCATGGCCGACCACCTGGCCGCGATCCTCGCCCGGCGCAGCCGGCTGCCGGGCACCTGCCGCGCCGAGTTCCTGCGCCTGGCCCGCGCCCACTACCGCCGCCACCGCGTCCCGGGCGCCCCCTTCCGGCTGCGCCACCTGCTGATCCGCTTCGGCAGCCACCGCACCCACCGCCTGCTGTCCCTGGCCTCCCGTCTCGCACGCGCGGCCCGGCGCACGGTCGCCGGGTCGAGCCGCCGCCTGGCCGCCACAGCCCTCCAGGCGCACTACCGCATCCAGCTCCGCCTGCCCCTGCGCGCCGACCGGGCCGTCTTCACCCGTGACGAGGGCGGCCGCTACGGCTGCAACCCGGCCGCCCTGGAGTCGGCGTTCCGCAACCTGGTCCCACAGATCCGCACCGCCTGGATCGCCCGCCCCGAGCACCACCACACCGTCCCGGTGGCCACCCGCCGGCTGCGGCCCGGCTCGGCCGCGTACTGGACGGCGCTGGCCCGGTCCAAGTACCTGGTCCACAACGCCGACTTCGACCCCCGTATGGTCAAGCGCCCGGGCCAGATCCTCGTCCAGACCCGGCAGGGCACCCCGCTCAAGCGCATGGGCCTGGACCTCCAGGACCGTCCGGCCGCCGCGCGCGACACGGACTTCGCGCGGATGTTGCGCACCGCCGACACCTGGGACTACGTCGTCTCCGGCAACCGCCACTCCACCCTCGTCTGGGAGCGTGTGTTCCCGTCCGGCTTCACCACGCTGGAGTACGGGCAGCCCCGCAACGACGTCTTCGCCCGGGCCGCATCCGCGGACGTGGCCCGGCTGCGGCAGACGTTCGGCATCCCCGAGGACTCGGTGGCGATCCTGTACGCGCCGACGTACCGCGACTACCGCCGCGGCCACCGCCCCGGTCTCGACCTGGAGCGCCTGCTGCGCCGGCTGGGGCCACGGTTCGTGCTGCTCACCCGGGCGCACCCCGCCTGCGCCGGGCCGCTGGCGCGGACGGTGGAGGGGCGGGTCATCGACGTCACCGGTCATCCGAGTGTGGAGTCGGTGTGCCTGGCCTCGGACGCCCTGGTCACCGACTTCTCCGCGCTGATGTTCGACTACGCCAACCTTGACCGGCCGATCATCGTGTACGCGGACGACTGGGAGGCGTACGAGGCGGCCCGCGGCACCTACTTCGACGTCCGTGCCTTCCCGCCGGGTCCGGTCGCCCACGACGAGGACGACCTGATCGACATCTTCGCGACCGGCCACTGGTGCGGCTCACGCTCGGAGCAGCGGCGGGCCGCGTTCCGCAAGCGGTTCTGCCCCTACGACGACGGACGCGCCGCCGAACGGATCGTGCGCCGGGTGGTGCTCGGGGAGAACGCCTGGCAGCCGGCGGTCGTGCCGCTGTCACACCGCCGCCCGGTCCCGTCCGCCGCCGCGGGGCTGCCGGTCCCGCCGCTCGCCTCGGTCCGGGTGCCCGGCCCGGGCCTGCCGGTCACCGAACGCCTCTGATCCCCTGACCCCGGAGTCCTCCATGCCGCGCAGGCCCGTCCCGACCCTCCCTCCGGTTCCCGGCTCCTCCCCCACTCTCGACTTCGCTCGGGCGGGGGGACCCCCACGATCAGGGGGGACCCCCGTCATCGCCTGGCGCCCCGCCGGACGGCCGGGGCGCTGACGCTCGCGTACACCCGACGCACCGGCCCCGCCGCAGGAACCGGAGCCCGAGAGAAAGAGCAGAATGGCCCGCTTCAGCATCATCGTCCCCGCCTCCGGAGTCGCGGGCCGTCTGTCCCAGGCGCTGGACTCGGTCCTCGCCCAGTCCTTCGGCGACTTCGAGCTGATCCCGGTCTGCGACGCACCCGACTCACCCGCGGGGGCGGTCGCCGCCGCGTACGCCGAGCGGCACAGCAGGGTGGCCCCGCTCACCTCGCCGCCCTCCGGCGGCCCGGGTGTGGCCCGCACGGCCGGGATGTGGGCGGCTACGGGGACGTATCTGCTGTTCCTGGACAGCGACGACGTCCTGGTGCCCGGCGCGCTGTCGGCGATCGACGCGCGTCTGAGGACGACCCGCGACGTGGACGTCCTCTACTTCGCCCACGAGCGGGCGCACTGGTGGGACCCCGAGACCTCCGCGCCGCCGCTCGGCCGGGCGCCGGACGGGGCGTTCGCCCCCGGGCAGGCGCCGGAGCTGACGGGGGTGGCCGTGCCCGTGTGGAGTGCCGCCTACCGGCGGGCCTTCGTCACCGGGCACCGGCTCGCCTTTCCCGCCGGCCACTTCACCGACATCGGCTGGGGCGGACTGGTCACCCTCGCCGCCGAGCGCCTCGCGGTGCTGCGCACGGTGTGCGTCCGGCATCTGGTGCGCCGGCAGGGCATCCGGCCGCACACCACTGGTGAGCACCAGTTCGATCTGCTGGACCAGGTGGAGCGGGTGCTCGTACGGGCCGCCGAACTCGGTCTGCCCGCCGACCGGGCGCGACCGCTGTTCGAGCAGCTGTTCTCCGCGGTGCTGCGGACGGCCGCGCATCCGGAGGCGCTGCCCGCGCACCGCCGCCGGGCGTTCTTCCGGCAGGCCGGCCGCCTCCACCGACGCCACCGCCCGACCGGGTTCCGGCCGCCGGCGGGGAGCCTCGGCGTGCAGCACCGGCTGCTCGCGTCCGGCGCCTACGGCGCGTTCCGGACGCTGCGGGCCGCCAACCAGAGCGTGGCGAAGGCCACCAGGAAGGCGCCCCTGCCGCACCGGCCGCGCACCCGCGCCCGCTACACACTCCAGCTGCGCCGCCCGCTCGATCCGAACCTCGCCGTGTACTGCGCCTACTGGGGCCGCGGCTACGCCTGCAACCCGGCCGCGATCCACGCCAAGGCCCGCCAACTCGCCCCGCACATCCGTTCGGTATTCCTCGTCGAGCCGGACGCGGTGGGCAGCGTGCCGAAGGACGTCGAGTACGCGGTGATCGGCAGCCGCGCCTACTGGGACGTGCTGGCCCGCGCCAAGTACCTGATCAACAACGCGAACTTCGCCGACGACGTGGTCAAGCGCCCCGGCAGCGTGCACCTGCAGACCCAGCACGGCACCCCGCTGAAGAAGATGGGCGTCGACCAGTCGTCCCACCCCGTGGTCGCGGCGTCCACCGGCAGCTTCGCCAAGCTGCTCGCGCGCATGGACCGCTGGGACTACAACCTCTCCTCCAACCGGCACTCCACCGAGATGTGGGAGCGCGCGTTCCCGGGCGCGTACGAGACGCTGGAGTACGGCTATCCGCGCAACGACGTCTACTACACGGCGACCGCCGACGACGTCGCCCGCGTCCGCCGTGAACTCGGCGTCCCCGAGGGAAAGACAGCCGTCCTCTACGCGCCGACGCACCGCGATCACAGCACCGGCTTCGACACGGCGCTCGACCTGGAGGCGTTCTGCGACGAGATCGGGGACGACTTCGTGGTGCTGCTGCGCGCCCACTACTTCTACGACCGGGGTGCGGCCCGGGCCTCCGGCCGCGTCATCGACGTCACCCGGCACCGCTCCTCGGAGGACGTCTGCCTGGCCGCCGACGCACTGGTCACCGACTACTCGTCGATCATGTTCGACTACGCCAACCTGGACCGCCCGATCGTCGTGTACGCCGACGACTGGGATGTCTACCGGGAGATCAGGGGCGTCTACTTCGACCTGATTCAGGCGCCACCGGGCCGGGTGGTGCGCACCCCGGAGGAGCTGGCGGCCGTCTTCCGCGACGGCTCCTTCGCGGACGCGGAGGCCAGGGCCGTGCGGGCCGCCTTCCGGCAGCGTTTCTGCCAGTTCGACGACGGGCGTGCCGCCGAACGCGTCGTGCGCCGGGTGCTGCTGGGCGAGCCGCCCGCGTCGATCCCGCCCGTGATCCCGCTCGCCGAGCGCATCCCGGCCCCGGCCCCTGCCCTGGTGAGGAGCTGACCGCCGTGCCCCGCTTCAGCATCATCGTGCCCGTCTTCAAGGTGCAGGGCTTCCTGCGCGAGTGCCTGGACTCGGTCCTCGCGCAGTCGTACACCGACTTCGAGGTGATCGCCGTCGACGACCGCTCCCCCGACGGCTGCGGGGCGATCCTCGACGAGTACGCCGCCCGCGATCCGCGCGTGCGGGTGCTGCACCTGCCGGAGAACGTCGGACTCGGCCGGGCCCGAAACGCCGGACTGCCGCACGCCGGCGGGGACTTCCTGCTGTTCCTCGACAGCGACGACACGCTGACCCCGGGCGCGCTGCGCGCGATCGCCGACCGGCTGGAGGAGACCGGGGACCCGGACGTGCTGGTCTTCGACTACGCCCGCACCTACTGGTGGGGCGGCACCCGCCGCAACGTGCTGGCCCGGATCCTCGCCGAGAGCGGCGAGGGCACCTTCACCGCGGCCGAGCGGCCCGAAATCCTGGAACTGCTGATGGTGGTGTGGAACAAGGCGTACCGCCGGGACTACGTCACCGAGCACGGCTTCGCCTTCCCGCCGGGCTACTACGAGGACACGCCCTGGACGTTCCCCGCCCTGCTCAGCGCGCGGCGGATCGCGACCCTCGACCGGATCTGCGTCAGCTACCGGCAGCGCCGCCAGGGCAACATCCTGTCCACCACCAGCCGCAAGCACTTCGACGTCCACGACCAGTACCAGCGGGTCTTCGCGTACGTCGACGCCCATCCGGAGCTGACCTCCTGGCGGCCGTACCTGCGCCGCAAGATGGGCGAGCACTGTCTGGACATCCTCGCCAAGCCGGACCGCCTGCCCGCCTGCGACAAGGGAGAGTTCTTCCGCCGTACGGCCGAACTGTTCCGCGCCCACGGCAGAGGGGAACCGGCCCCGCCGGAGCTGCGCGTGCTGGAGGGAAGCTACGCCGGCTACCTGCTCGGGCGGCGGGCCGCCACCGTCGGCGGCGCGCTCGGCCGGCGCCGACGGCAGGCGCGCGCGGTCGTGGCGGGGCGGGTCAAGCGCGGCTGGTCCTGGGCGCACGAGCGGCGGCCCCTGGATCCGAACCTGGCCGTCTACTCGGCGTTCTCGCACCGCGGCGTCCTCGGCGACCCGGCCGCGATCCACCGCGCGGCACGCGACCTCGCCCCGCACATCCGCGGCGTGTGGGTGGTGCGCGCGGACCAGGTGGAGCACCTGCCGCCGGACATCGAGTACGTGCTCCCGGGCTCCCTCGGCCATCTGCGGGTCAGCGCGCGGGCCACGTACTTCGTCAACAACGTGAACTGGCCCAGCACCCTGGACAAGCGCCCGGGAAGCGTCCACATCCAGACCCACCGGGGCACCCCGCTGAAGTACATGGGAGCCGACCTGCGGGACAAGCCGGGTGCCCGGCTGGGGCTCGACGTGCCGCAGATGCTGTGGCGCGCCGACCGCTGGGACTACAGTCTGGTCGCCAATCGCCACTCCGAACTGGTGTGGGACCGCGCCTACCCCTGCGACTTCACCTCGGTGCGCAGCGGCAGCCCCCGCAACGACGTCCTCGTGGACGCCAAGCCCGGCGACGGGGCCGCCTTCCGGTTCCGGCACGGCATCCCGGAGGACCACACGGTGGTGCTGTACGCGCCGACCCGCCGCGACTACGTCCGCGGTGGTCATATCGAGCGCTTCGACCTGGCCCGGTTCGCCGAGGACCTGGGCGAGGGCCACACCCTCGTCGTACGGCTGCACCCCTCACTGGCGGACGGGCCGGCGCGCGGGACAGGCCTGACCGAGCTGCACCGGCGGGGCGTGCTGGTCGACGCCACCGACGAGCCGCACGTCGAGGAGGTGATGCTCGCTTCGGACGCCCTGGTCACCGACTACTCGGCCCTGATGTTCGACTACGCCAACCTGGACCGGCCGATCGTCGTGCACGCCGACGACTGGGGTGCGTTCCGGGCGAGCCGGGGCGCCTACTTCGACATCACGGAGGAGGCGCCGGGGCATGTCTCGCGCTCGTACCGGGAGCTGGCGTGGCTGTTCGCCTCCGGGTGCTGGCGGGACGAGGACTCGGCGCGGTTGCGCGCGGGGTTCCGGGCGCGGTTCTGCGCGTTCGACGACGGGCGGGCGGCCGAGCGTGTGGTGCGCACACTGATGCTGGGCGAGCCGGACATCCAGGCGTCGGTGCCGGCACCGGCGGTGGGCGACAGCCAGGCGCTGACGACGTCGCCGTGAACGCCCGCGGCCTCGTACGCCGGGAGAGTGCGTACGAGGCCGTGAACCGGGCGGTCGTCAGTCGGGCGGGTACTACTCGATGACGAGCTCGACCGAGATGTTGCCGCGCGTGGCGTTGGAGTAGGGGCAGACCTGGTGGGCCTGCTCGACCAGCTTGCGGCCGGTCTCCTGGTCCACGGTGTCCGGCAGCTCGACGCGCAGGGTGACCGCGAGCGCGAAGCCCTCGCCCTGCTTGCCGATGCCGACCTCGGCGGTCACGGCGGCGTCGCTGACGTCCGCCTTGGCCGCCCGGCCGACGAGACCGAGCGCGCTGCCGAAGCAGGCCGCGTAACCGGCGGCGAACAGCTGCTCGGGGTTGGTGCCCTCGCCGTTGCCGCCCAGCTCCACCGGCGGGGCCAGCTTGAGGTCGATCTTGCCGTCGGAGGAGACGGCGCGGCCCTCACGGCCGTGGGTGGCGGTGGCGACAGCGGTGTAGAGCGCGTCCATGGAAAACCATCCCTCTCGAAGTCACACGGCGGCCGGTCCGTTGCTGACCCGGGGCCGCCTTACGCAGACAAGTAGAGCACACGATTCAGTTGTGCACAACTAAATGACGGGCAGGAGCTACCCTGTCTGCATGACGACCACCCGGACCCCCCGTACGGAGGCGACCTCCGCGGCCGAGGAATACCTGCGCCTGGACCGCCAGATCTGCTTCTCGCTGCACGCCGCCTCGCGCGCCTTCAACGGCGTCTACCGCGTCGCCCTGAAGGACCTGGGGCTCACCTACCCGCAGTACCTGGTGATGCTGGTGCTGTGGGAACACGGGGAGCTGCCGGTGAAGAAGCTCGGCGAGCATCTGCGACTGGACTCCGGGACGCTCTCCCCCCTGCTGAAGCGGCTGGAGGCGGCGGGCCTGGTGCGGCGGGAGCGCAGCACGCGGGACGAGCGGTCCGTGCACATCCACCTCACGGACGAGGGCACGGCACTGAAGGAACGCGCGCTGCTGGTGCCGCGCCGGATCGCCGCCGCGACGGGCTTGGAGCTGACGGAGATCACCGAACTGCGCGACCGCCTCGACCAGCTGACCCGCACCCTGGACGCGGCGGCACTGGACGAGACCCCTGGCTGCGCGTAGGGCCTCGCGTTCGTATCACGCCGGTTCGGGGGGATCCCTGGTCCTGCATGATCCCGACGAAAGACCCTAGTGCCCCGGCGGCACCTGGCGGCGTACGTAGAGTCGAAGTGTGAGGTGGGGGCGCACGTACTCCTCGCGGGTGACGAAGTCGCGCTTCACGACCGCGAGTTTGGCGCGGTCCGTGGCGTTCCAGGGAGTCCACGAGGGGTCCAGCGCGTACCGCTCGGTGACCACCCAGACGTACCTGAGCCCCTCCAGCCGCCGCCGCAGTTCCCCGGGGCCGACCTCCCGTCCGTACAGCGTCCCGCTCTCGGCGGCCGACGCGCCCAGCGCCACATCCCGGACACCCAGGAACCCGGCCGGATAGGCGAGCGCCGACCGCCGCTCCAGCGAGGGCAGGAACAACACGGGATCCCCGGACCGCACCCGCCGCGCCACGGCCGCGGAGACGGCCGCGAGATCGTCGGGCCGGTGCGCGGCCCGACGATCGGCCCGGAGCAGGGGCAACTGCACGAGGAAGACACAACAGACGGCCACGACCCCCAGCAGGGCAACACCGTTGCCATACAGCCGACGGTCGGTGTGCGCCCACCCACCGAGCCGCAGCCTCCGCACCAGCCCGGCCACCCGCTCCGCCCCGGCCGCCGCCAGCAACGGCACCCCGGCCAGCGAATACAGTACATACCGGTCGTAGTACAACGGCCGGAACTGCGACACCCCCATCAGTACCGCCGGCGGAATCACCAGCAGCGGCCCCGCCACTCCCGCGAGGGAAACCCGCCGCGGCAACGGCGCCAGAGCCCCCATCAACGCCAGCCCCAGACACGGCACGAGCACCCGGGGCGACGGCCCGAAGAACCGCCCCACCAGCCCCCGTACGCTGCGCGCGTCCGGCGCCGTCAGCCACGCCACCTGCTCCGCCTGCCCCCGGGACACCAGCACCAGCGGCAACAGCACCACCACGGCGGCCCCGGCCGCACTCCCCCACCGAAGCCACACCCGCCCCGGCACCCGCGCCAACGCCAACGTGCAGGCGTGCGCCGACAGCATCAGCGCCGCGAACTCGTGCAGTACGCAGGTGACGGCGACGACCACCCCGTACGGCCACCACCTCCCGCCCTCCACGGCCCGCACGAGCAGCAGGGTCGCCCCCGCCACCCCGGCCGCGACCAGTGCGTAGGAGCGCCCTTCCTGCGCGTAGTGCCCGGCCATCGGCGTGACCGCGTAGAGCAGCCCCGCCCACAGCCCCACGCGCGGCCGCCCGAGGCGCACTCCCAGCGCGGCGACCAGACCCGCCGCCGCGGCCGCCCCGCACACCGAGGGCAGCCGCAGCAGCACCTCGCCGGGGTGGAGGGCCAGGACCGGGTGCATCAGCAGGTAGTACAGGCCGTGCACCGCGTCCACGCTCCGCAGCAGATGCCAGATCTGCGGCAGTGAGCGGCGCGCCACCTGGAACGTGGCCGCCTCGTCACGCCACATGCCGTCACGGTCCAGCCCCCACAGCCCGAGCGTGAACATGACCACAACGGGCACGAGGACAGCGATGCGCTCCTCGCGCCTCATCGGTGACCGGCTCATGCCCGCATTCAACATGTACGGGTTTTGTGTGATTAAACAACTTTTGCCCTGAGTTGACGCTGTATCCACCACATGCGCCATGCAGACGGCCTACCATCCGGGCTTGATGAGTGCCTTGAAGACTGCCCTGGAACGCCCGGCGACCAGACCGGCACCCCTTTTCCCGCCGCCCTCCTGGAAGAGGGTGCGCCGGACGGATCGGTTGCTTCTGCTCGCCGTCGGCTGGCTCGCCACCCGTGCCCTGATGCTCTGGCTTCTCGCCCACGACCAGTACCCGCTGCTCGGCCGGGGCGGGGTCGCGAAGGAGGTCTGGAAGCTCTACTTCCACTGGTACGGCATCCTCCGGCACGGAGCCTTCCCCTCCGGAGACCACCTGTGGCAGTACCCACCGGGCGCCGGCGCGGTGCTCCTGTCGCCCGCGCTGCTGCCGGGGCTGACCTACTTTCAGGCGTTCGTGGTCATCACGCTGTTCACGGACGCCTTGGTCACGCTCGCCCTCGCGTACGCGGGCACCCGCCGGGGCCGCTCGCTGCGCGGCGCGGCGCTGTGGATCGCCGGTCTGCCGCTGCTGCTGCACATCCCGCTCGTCCGGTACGACGTCCAGGTCACCGCCTTCGCCGTCGTCTCGCTGCTCATGGTGGGGCGCTCCGCGCGCCTGGGTGGCGCGTTCGCGGCCCTCGGCGCCCTGGTGAAGGTATGGCCGGCGCTGGCGCTCATCGGCACGCCGCGAGGCCGCGGCACCCGCCAGGCGTGGACGACGGCGGCCGTCACCGCGGTGACACTGCTCGCCGTGGTCGCGGTCCTGTTCCGCAACCCGTTCGACTTCCTGCGCCAGCAGGGCGGCCGGGGCGTGCAGATCGAGTCGTTGGGCGGCACGGTGCTGATGCTGGCGCGCCGGGCCGGCTGGTCGGGCACCACCCGCTACCAGTACGGCGCCGTGGAGTTCGTCGGCCCGCATGTGCGCGCGGTCGCCGAATGCTCGCTCGCGCTGACCGCGGTCGCCTTCGCGCTGCTGCTGCTGTGGCGGCTGCGTGCCCGCCGCTGGACGCCGGCGACCCCGTACGACGCGGCGCTGACGGCCGTGCTGCTGTTCACGGTGACGAGCCGGGTGATCAGCCCCCAGTACATGATCTGGCTGGTCGGGCTCGCCGCCGTCTGTCTGACCACACGGCACACCACTCAGCGCCCGGTGGCCTGGCTCATCCTGGCGGCGACCGCGATCAGCGCCGTGGTGTACCCCGCCTTCTACGGGGAGGTGATCAGCTCCACCTGGAGGGGCTGTCTGCTCATGCTGACCCGCAACGGACTGCTGACCACCGCGGCGGTCATGTCGTTCGTCCGCCTGTGGCGCTCCGGGCGCGCGGTGCCGCAGCGAGAGAACTCGGAAGCCCCCGCAGGGAAGGACCGGGTCCCCGCCCTCTCCCCCACAGGGGGTTAAGGGCCACTTAACAGATCATTACCGGCTGCCCGTATTCTCGGCTCGTGGAAGCCATGGGTCACCCTCACGATGCACAGGTCAGCGTCGTCGTCATCGGATACGACGACGCCGCCCATGTGACAGACGCGATCCGTTCGGCCCTCGCGCAGGGCGGGGTCGTCCGCGAAGTGATCGCGGTCGACGACTGCTCGTCGGACGGCAGCGCCGAGCTGCTGCATGCCCTGGCGGCCGAGGAGCCTCGCGTCAGGGTGATCAGCCGGACCACCAACAGCGGCGGCTGCGGCACCCCGCGCAACGACGGGATCGAGGCGGCGACCGCCCCGTACGTCATGTTCCTGGACAGCGACGACGTGCTGCCGCCGGGCGCGGTGGACGCGCTGCTCATGGCGGCCGTCGCACACGGCACCCAGCTCGCCGCCGGCCTGTGTGTGCGCCGCGAGCTGCCCTCGGGCCGCGAGGTGCCCTGGCAGCCGGAGCTGTACGAGCGGGCCGCGGTGGTCTCCCACCCCTCCCGGCGCCCCCGCATGGCCCACGACACGCTCTGCGTCAACAAGCTGTACCGCACCGACTTCCTGCGTGAGCACGGCATCCGCTTCCCCGACGGCCGCTTCCATTACGAGGACTTCGTCTTCAGCGCGCGCGTGCTGGCCGCAGGCCCGAGCATCGCCGTGATCCCCGACACCGTGTACGTCTGGCACGTGCGCCGCTCCGCCCAGCGCCTGTCCATCTCCCTCGCCCGCGCCGACATCGAGAACTGGAAGGCGCGCATGGAGGCGACCCGGCAGTCGCATGAGATCCTGCTGGGCGCCGGCGAGAAACAGCTGGCGCGGGCGGCCCGCACCACCTTCCTGGACCGGGGCTTGCGCATGTACACGCGGGAGCTGCCGTTGCGCGACGAGGAGTACCGCAAGGAGTGGTGGCGGCTCACGCGCGCGTACCTCGAGGAATTCGAGGCGGCCGACTTCGCGCAGGCGTCCGTGCCGGGGCGAGTCGTCGCGCAGGTGGTGCTCGCCTCCGAACGGCCGCGCGACCTGTCCCGGCTCAAGGAGCTGGCGGCCCGCCCGGCGCGGCTGATCCCTCCGTACGCGAGGACGGAGGACGGCAGTCCCGTCTGGTCAGACGACCTGCCGCAGGTCCGGCTCGAGCACCTGCTGCACCGCCCCATGGAGCACCTGCCGGTCAGCGTCAACGCGGAACTGCGCCCCGGTGCGCGTGCCGGCCGGCTGCGGCTGCGCCTGCACGAGCTGTACGGGCGGGTGGAGAACGCGCGTCCGGCCCGGGTGGACGTGGAGTTCGTGCTCCGGGAGGACGAGAAGCGGGTGGGGCTGTCCACCACGGCCGAGCTGCGGAAGGACCCGGACTCCGCCGGCTGGACGGCCGAGACACCGGTGGACCTGGCGGCGCTCGGCGCGGGAACCTGGGACCTGAAGCTGACACTCCGCTTCGATGACGGAACGAGCCGTGAAACCGCGCCGCACGCCGTCGCGGGCGCCGGCCTGCTGCGCCGCCAGGCGGTGCCGAGCCTGAGGCACGGCGTGCTGCTGGTGCAGCCGTACGCTACGCACTCGGGAGCGCTGGCGCTGAGGGTCGCGTCGGGAGTGCGAGGTGTGACATCGGTCGCGCGGCGCAGGCTCCGTCGCCTGATTCACTTGAGGTGAAGGACGGCAGGTGAACTCCACCTGCTTCACTGAAGTGGCAGCAAGAACACGACAGGCCAACGAGCAAGGAGACGGCCGCATCATGACCTGGCTGATCACCGGCGGTGCCGGTTACATCGGAGCGCACGTCGTCCGTGCGATGACCGAGGCGGGCGAGCGCGCCGTGGTGTACGACGACCTGTCCACGGGCATCGCCGAGCGCGTGCCCGCCCAGGTGCCGCTGGTGGAGGGCTCCACCCTGGACGGCGACCTGCTGCGCCGCACGCTGGCGGAGCACTCGGTGACGGGGGTCGTGCACCTGGCGGCGAAGAAGCAGGTGGGCGAGTCGGTGGAGCTGCCGCTGCACTACTACCGGGAGAACGTGGAGGGCCTGCGCGTCCTGCTGGAGGCGGTGACGGAGTCCCAGGTTCCGTCCTTCGTGTTCTCCTCGTCCGCCGCCGTGTACGGCATGCCGGACGTGGACCTGGTCACGGAGGAGACGCCGTGCGTCCCGATGTCTCCGTACGGCGAGACCAAACTGGCCGGCGAGTGGCTGGTCCGGGCGGCGGGAAGGGCGACCGGCCTGTCCACCGCGTCCCTGCGCTACTTCAACGTGGCGGGCGCGGCGAGCCCCGAGCTGGCGGACGTCGGCGTCTTCAACCTGATCCCGATGGTGTTCGAGAAGCTGACCGAGAACGCGGCACCGCGCATCTTCGGCGACGACTACGCCACACCCGACGGCACCTGCATCCGCGACTACATCCATGTGGCCGACCTGGCGGAGGCCCACGTCGCGGCCGCCCGCGCGCTCCAGGCCTCCCCCGGCACGGACCTCACCCTCAACATCGGCCGCGGTGAGGGCGTGTCGGTCCGCGAGATGATCGACCGCATCAACGCGATCACCGGTTACGACACCGCGCCGACGGTCACCCCGCGCCGCCCCGGCGACCCGGCCCGCGTCGTCGCCTCGGCCGACCGTATCGCCCGGGAACTGGGCTGGACGGCGAAGCGCGACGTGGAGGACATGATCACCTCGGCGTGGGAGGGCTGGGTGCGCAGGCATCCGGAAGCGGCGCGGCGGTAGGACGCCCGGGCCTCGCGAGGCGGCGCGGCGGTAGGACGCCCCGGCCTCGCGAGGCGGCGCGGCGGTAGGACGCCCAGGCCGTCGCGCTCCGCAGGAGTTCGCGGAGTTCCGGGGAGGTGGCGCCGGTCAGTTCCTCGGACACCGTCCAAGACAGCGGACCGCCAGGGAGTACGCACACGACGAACTCCCGTACGGACGCCGGGCCGGCCCGCTCGAGCCGGGCGCCGCACGACCGACCCCCGTACGCTCTGGCGGCGAACCGCACAGTTCGGACGGGGGTCGGCGGGCCGGTGGTACTACCGGTCAGATGATGGGGTCGTAGATGCCCCACCCCGTGGCGATGCTGCTCCGCGAACCGTACGGCGACGTCGGGCTGCCGGTGCCCGGGTAGAGGTACACGTTCCCGGAGGAGTCCCGGGCGACGAGGTCCGGCTGGCCGTCGCCGTTCACGTCACCGGGGCCGACCATGGTGTAGCCGCCCCAGCCCCAGCCCGCCTTGATGCGCGGCCCGAAGGGCGACGTCGTGCTGCCCGTGCCGGGATAGACGAACAGGTTCCCGGAGGAGTCCCGGGCGACCAGGTCCGCCTTCCCGTCACCCGTGAGGTCGCCGCCATTGACCATGGTGTAGCCGCCCCAGCCCCAGCCGGCCTTGATGCGCGGCCCGAAGGGCGACGTCGTGCTGCCCGTGCCGGGATAGACGTACAGGTTCCCGGAGGAGTCCCGGGCGAGCAGGTCCGCCTTCCCGTCACCGGTCAGGTCCCCCATGCCGAGCATGGTGTAGCCGCCCCACCCGAAGCCGGCCTTCACCCGCGCCTTGAAGGGAGCCGACGGTTTGCCACTGCCCTGGTAGTACCAGAGGTTTCCGGAGCCGTCGCGAGCGACCATGTCACCCGTGCCGTCGGCGTGGAAGACCGACATCGGCGTCATGGCGTTGTAGCCGCCCCAGCCATAGCCGATCTTGTACCGCGACAGGAACGGCGACGACGCCACCCCCGTGCCCTGGTACTGCCACAGGTTGCCCGACGAGTCGCGGGCGAGGATGTTCTGCCGTGTCGAGGCGGCCGGCCCCGGCACCGCGGAGACCACCTTCACATCCGCCGAACTGACGTACGCCAGACGGTGGTTGTAGCGGATCGGGTAGTAGGTGGTGGTGCCGCTGACCACCGTTCGGTCGTACTGGGCGCTGCCGTCGAACGTCGTCGAACGGTAGTAGTCCGACGTCTCCTTCGCGATGGCGACGTACGACTGCCCCGATGGGATCGAGTACTTGGTGAGCGGCGTCACCGGCTGCGGGGTGAGGCCGCTCGGGTACGCGCTCGCCTCCGGGTAGGCGCGGCCGTAGACCGGGATGGAGCCGACCCCGTCGCGGGCTGTGACCAGCGTGACCGCCGAGGTGCCGGAGACCGGAACGGTGTACGAGCCGTTCGGGTTGTAGAACCACGCCTTGGCGCCGCCGTACCAGATCGCCGTCCAGTCGTCCTGCTGGTCGGCCACCACGAAGTCCTGACCGGCGACCGCCTTGTCGCTCCAGTCGGATGCGGCGGTCGTCCCGGAGGAGAAGTACGGATTCGTGATCAGCGACGCGCTGTTCGACGGCGAGGTGCGCAGGTACACGAAGTCGGCGGGCTGCGCCGACTGACCGCTGACGGGCGGTTCGTACGACGAGTCGAACGGCGGCGCGATGCGCACCACCTCGCCGGCGACGAGCGGCGAGCCGGCCGGGTTGCTGTTCGGCGTGCCGAGCAGGGACATGTAGTGGTTCCAGTCCCAGTACGTGCCCGGGTCCCAGTGCATGCCGGAAACGTACGCGTCCAGCGGGCCCGTGATGTCGTCGTGGCCGATGATGTGTTCGCGGTCGAGCGGGATGTTGTACCGGCCCGCGAGGTACTTCACCAGCGCGGCGGACGACTCGTACTCCGACTCGGTGTACCAGCTCCCGCCCTGGAGCGCGAAGCCCTCGTGCTCGATGCCGATGGCGTGCTGGTTCATGTACCAGTTGCCCGCGTGCCAGGCGACGTCCTTGTTGGCCACCATCTGCGTGACCAGCCCGTCCGAGGAGCGGATCAGGTAGTGGGCGCTGGCCCCGGCGGTCGGGTCCTGGAACTGGCTGAGCGCCGAGGAGTACTGGCCCTCGGTGTCGTGGATGACGATGTAGTTGATCGCGTCGCCGTCCGAGGGCCGGTTGGCGATGTCGTAGTTCCCGTACTGCGTCTTGTCGGTGGAACTGGTCTGCTGGTACGCGGCGGGTGCGTAGTTGCACGTCAGGCCGGACGGGCACTCCGGGGCCGGGGTGGTGGTCGCCGTGGCCGCCGTCGCGGTGGTGTAGCTCGCGTTCGTCGCGGTGGCGTAGCCGGAGTGCGTGCTGCCGGTGGTCGAGTAGGCGGCCGTGCTCGCCCGCGGCTTCAGCCCGGGCTGCGCCTCGAGCGTCACCTGCTGGCCGTCGGCGGTCACACGGCTGATCCCCGAACGCATGTGGGCGTAGACGCGCTGCGCGAACTGTGCCGCGCCCCGGCTGTCCGGCGACTGGCTGTAACGTTCCACCGCCGCGTACCACTGCTCCGGGTCGGCCGGCAGCCCGCCGGTCGCCGCGCGCTCGTACTCGGCCAGCAGCGCCGCACCTCCGCGCACGCTCTGTCCCATGTCCGTGCGCAGTGACGTCGTCGACGTACCGACGAGCTTGGCCGCCCGGTCCAGCGTGTGCAGTGCGGGCGCGTCGGTCTGCACGGCGCCCACGTCAGCCAGCACGCGCTTCGACGGGTGGAAGGGCCGCCGGCCGTCCTCCCCGCGCAGGTTCAGCTCCCGCACGCGGTCGCTCTCCGACGGCTTGGGCACGTCCGTCGAGGCCACCTGCGTGAGGCCCATCACGTTGTAGTTGCCGGTCATGCTCGGCCGGCCCGCGTGGGTGTCCCAGCGGCTCTGCTGGTACGCCACCGCCATCAGCACGCTCTGCGGCACGTGGAACTCCCGTGCCGCCGAGGCGAACTCATCCTGCAGGGCAGTGGGGGCGACCGCCGTCGACGGCGAGCCACCCGGCTGGCCGGCCTGCGCCACGGCCGCGATTCCCGCCGCGACCAAGGCGAGCACGCCCCCAGCAGCCATTCCCACTCGCACCCTCGACCGGCGGTGCCTTCGCTGCTTGCGATTCAAAAGACCGTCACATCCTGTTCTGGCCATGCCTCGGCCAACCATGGGGGGCGGCACCCGGACGTTAGCAGGGGCGACGGCCGTGCACACACTTGGTATGCCGAACAGGGATCATTTCACGGTCCGGGCGCCCGTCCGCTCGTCCTCTCCGCCGCCTCCCGGGCCGCGTTCGCCGAGCGGCTGGAGGGTTGATGGGCGGACGGCCGCTGTCCGTGGGGCGATGGGCACAGCCGGGCTCACAAGGCCCTGAGGGCTCCCGCCGCGGCCCGGGCCAACCCCGCCAGATACCCCTTCGGCAGCTTCGGCCCCCGGACCACCACCGCGCGCCAGTACAGCGGGCCCGAGATCAGGTCCAGGGCCAGGTCCGTGTCGATCGTTGCACTGATCTCGCCGCGCGCGGCCGCCGCCGAGACGATGCCGCTCGCCACCCTCTCCTGGCCCTCGCGCAGCGCCTTCTGCATGGCCTCGGCGATGTCGGGGTTGCGGGCCGCCTCCGCCTGGAGGTCGGGGATGATCTGGCCGGCCACCGGGTGCCGCAGGGCTCGGGACGTGACCTCGTACAGGAGGCGCAGATCGCCCTCCAGCGAACCGGTGTCGGGCGCCGGCAGGCCCTGGACGGCGATCGCCGACACCAGGTCCAGGACCAGGTGCAGTTTCGAGCGCCACCGGCGGTACACCGCCGTCTTGCCGACACCGGCCCGGCGCGCGATGCCCTCGATGGACATCCGGGCGTAGCCGACGGCCGCCAGTTCCTCGAAGACCGCCGCGCGAATGGCTTCCGTCACGTCCTCGCGGAGGACGGCCGCACCCGCGGGCGCCCTGCGCCCCCGCTTCACCTGGGGAGCGTCGGCGTTCGTCGTCATGCGGACCAGCATAGGGCGTGACGACGAAACGGTTGCGTTCCGACGTCGAATCGGCTTACTCTCGCGTTGCGACGATACGGTCCCGTTCCGACGTAAAGGACAGTAGTCCAAACCCCCAAGAGCAGTACAAGAGCCCTGGAGCCGAGCAAGGCCTCGACAGGAAACGTGAGAAACGCAGGGCAGCGGTACCAGCGGGGACAACGCGGAACACTCGGTACCGGTTGCGCAACCGACCCCCGAGCGAAAGCAGCGGATGTGAGCCAGGTTCTCCACACACCGCCCCCCACGGCCAGCGACGCGGCCGAGACCCCGGCGCAGCTCGCCGCCCGGTACGGCCTCGCGGTCAGCGGTGCCCGCCCCTCCCTGCCGGAGTACGTCCGCCAGCTGTGGGCGCGCCGGCACTTCATCACGGCCTTCGCCACCGCCAAGCTCACCGCGCAGTACAGCGAGGCGAAGCTCGGCCAGATCTGGCAGGTGATGACGCCCCTGCTGAACGCGGCGGTGTACTACTTCATCTTCGGTGTGCTGATCGGTACCAGCAAGGGCGTGCCGGACTACATCCCGTTCCTGGTGACGGGTGTGTTCGTGTGGACGTTCACGCAGAGCTCGATCATGGCGGGCACCCGCGCGATCTCCGGCAACCTCGGCCTGGTGCGCGCCCTGCACTTCCCACGGGCCGCGCTGCCGATCTCGTTCGCGCTGCAGCAGCTCCAGCAGCTGCTGTTCTCGATGGCCGCGCTCGTGATCATCCTGCTCTGTTTCGGCATCCCGGTGAGCGCCTCCTGGCTGCTGATCGCGCCCGTGCTGACCCTGCAGTTCGTGTTCAACGCCGGCGTCTCGATGATCCTGGCCCGGATGGGCGCCAAGACGCCGGACATCGCGCAGCTGATGCCGTTCGTCCTGCGCACCTGGATGTACGTCTCCGGCGTCATGTTCAGCATCGACAAGACGCTGAAGCACACTGGCCTGCCCTACCTGGCCAAGGTGATCCTGAAGTCGAACCCCGCGGCCGTCTACATCGACCTGATGCGGTTCGCCCTGATCGACAGCTTCAAGGCCCACCAGCTCCCGCACCACGTGTGGGCGTACGCGACGGGCTGGGCGCTGCTCGCGGGCGTCGGGGGCTTCATCTACTTCTGGAAGGCTGAGGAGAAGTACGGCCGTGGCTGAACCTGTGACCGACAAGCTGATCCCGACCGTCATCTGCGACGGCGTCGACATCGTCTACCGCGTCCACGGGACGGGGGCCGGCCGTGGCTCCGCGACCGCCGCGCTCAACCGCATCCTGCACCGCAAGCAGGCGGAGAAGGCGGCGGGCGTCCGCCGGGTGCACGCCGTGAAGAACGTGTCCTTCACCGCGTACAAGGGCGAGGCCATCGGCCTGATCGGGACCAACGGCTCCGGGAAGTCCACGCTGCTCAAGGCCATCGCCGGCCTGCTCCCGGTGGAGAACGGCAAGATCTACACAAATGGCCAGCCCTCCCTCCTCGGGGTCAACGCGGCCCTGATGAACGACCTGACGGGCGAGCGCAACGTCTACCTCGGCGCTCTCGCCATGGGCATGTCCCGCGAACAGATCAGGGAGCGCTACCAGGACATCGTCGACTTCTCCGGCATCAACGAGAAGGGCGACTTCATCACGCTGCCCATGCGGACGTACTCGTCGGGTATGGCCGCCCGTCTGCGCTTCTCGATCGCCGCCGCCAAGGACCACGACGTGCTGCTGATCGACGAGGCCCTCGCCACCGGCGACCGCGCCTTCCAGCGGCGGTCCGAGGAACGCATCCGGGAACTGCGCGAGCACGCCGGCACCGTCTTCCTGGTGAGCCACAACAACAAGTCGATCCGCGACACCTGCGAGCGGGTGCTGTGGCTGGAGCGCGGTGTGCTGCGCATGGACGGTCCGACCGAGGAGGTCCTCGCGGAGTACGAGGCGTTCACCGGCGGGGCCGACAAGGCCAAGGGCGCGAGCGCCGCGGGGCCGGGGAGCGCGAAGAAGGAATCCGCGGGAGCCAAGTAGCCCGTACTACGAGAGTGGCCGAGGCGGGGTGGTGGGGGGGGTGTTTCCGCAACCCCCCACCTCCGCGGCCCAGCACCTTCTCC